>JABTUA010000002.1:2896732-3220291 GCA_015075635.1 Polyangiaceae bacterium | reverse complement strand
CGATCAACTTCCATCTCCTGCGCGCGTGCAACGCCCACTGCCGCTACTGCTTCGCCGGGTTCCCCGAGACGCCGAAGCGGCTCTCGACCTCCGACGCCATCGAGGTCATGCGCCGCGTGCGCGACGGTGGAGGCGAGAAGATGAACCTCGTCGGCGGCGAGCCTACCCTTCATCCCGACATCGACCGGCTCGTGCTGGCCGCCAAGGAGCTGGGCTTCACGACGAGCATCGTGAGCAACGGGGCGCGGTTCGCTCGTCTCCTTGCGTCACCTGCGGGCGCGGTGCTGGACTGGGTCGGGCTCTCCGTCGACTCCGCTACGGATGAAGGCAACTCTCTCGTCGGCCGCGGTGGACCGGGATACACCGCGCAGGTCGTCGCTCACGCAGAGCAAGCGCGCGCCAACGGCGCAGCCGTGAAGCTCAACACCGTCGTTACTCGGCACAACGTGCGAGAGGACATGAGCGCGCTCGTTCGCGCGGTTCAGCCGGAGCGCTGGAAGGTGTTCCAGGTCCTCCGTGTCGAGGGGCAGAACGAGAGCACCGTCGACGACCTGCTCGTCGGCGCGCGCGAGTTTCAGGACTTCGTCGCTCGGCACCGCCGCCTCGTCGGCGTCGGCATCCCGGTGATCGCGGAGAACAACGACGCGATGACGGACTCCTACGCGATGATCGACCCGATGGGCCGCTTCTTCGGCAACACCGGCGGCGTCCACCGCATCGGACAGTCGATCCTCGACGCGGGAGCCATCGACGCGCTGGGCTCCGTGGGCTTCGACAACGACAAGCTCGTGGCGCGCGGAGGTGTTTACGAGTGGGATCGTGAACGTCGACGCCTGCACCTGGGTGTCGTCGGCGCGATCACCCCGCCAGCTTCGTGAGCATCGCCATCCCGCGCGCGGCCTCGGCGGGCGTCGCGTCGGCGAGTTCGAGGTAGACGCGCCCACTCTCGTTGAAGTCCTCTGTGTTCACACACCAGCGCTCGCTCGCGGGCGTGGCCAGCTCGACGTCGGCGGCGAGCCTGTGGAGCGCGGCCTTCACGACGCGGTAGCTGGTGCCCTTGGGGAAGCGGAGCGCGATCTGCGGCTCGGGCGTTCCGTAGCGGCTCTCGCCCTGGCTCACCGTCTTCGTCGTCTGCGTGTTCTTTGTCGTCGTGCTCATCGTCGTCCTCCGTGGCGCGTCGTGCGAAGTGCCCGTCGCGTGAGGACATACAGGCCTCCGTTTCGACCCCTAGCAAGGCCGGCGGATGTCGATTCTTGATGTTCTTTCAGGCAGTTAGAGGCCGGTCGCCTACACGGCGATGGGCCGCGACGACGTTGCGCCCGGGCGCGCCCGTGGCCCTTCGCGCGGGGCACGACGCCGGGCTGCGTGACACGGCCACGTGGGCCAAGGTCGGCGCGCGTGGCGCGCGTCAGAACGCGACCACCGGGTAACGCGAGCCGGGCTTCATCGCCTCGAGCTGGGCGCGGCGCTTCTCCGCGTCCTCGGCGGTGGCAAAGGCGTGACGGGAGGCGGCTACGTCGAACCGCGCTGAAGTCTGCCCATCGAGCGGGCAATCCCCAGCGACGCGAGGCCGAAGCCCGCAGCCGCGATGGAGACCTGGGACAGGTTCTTGGGCTCCACACTCCCGACGAGCACGAGCAGGCCGTACGCCACTGCGAGGTTGAAGAGCCCCCAGAGGACGTTCACGACTGGTGACGAGAGCCCTCGAAACGGCGGCGTCGCGAAGGGGCTTGGAAATGGGCGGCCCGATACTCCGGCGACGAAGTGCGGGGCGAAGTTGGCGAGAAACACGCCTCCGAAGAAGCAAGCGACGTTGTGCCAGAGCATGCGGCGAGAGTACAGCGACTGCACCGAGATGGCAACGGCGCGTTGCCATCTCGAACGGCGCAATGTTACGGTTGAGACCTATGCATCACGCAGCCGGAACGTCCCGCCGTACTCAAGGGCTCCTCGGGGGGCGTAGCGAGCAGGTGGTTCGACGCGTGCTCGATGCTGCGCTCGTCGAGCTCTCCCACTCGGGCTACGCCGACTTTCGCATGGAAGCGATCGCATCCAGGGCCGCCGTCAACAAGACGACGATCTATCGACGCTGGCCGAATCGTGCGGCGCTGGTCGCCGCTCTCGTGGAGCGAATGCGGATACCTCTTCGAGACAGCTCGCTTCCGGACACGGGGCAGCTCGAGGCTGATCTCCTCGAGGCATTCAAGCGGCGACGCGCCATCGGTCGAAAGGTAGAAGGCCGAGCTTGGGCGCGACTGCTCACCGAGCGCCACAATCCCGAGGTCGAGTCGCTCATTGGAACCGCGGTAGACGAACGCCGTGGCGAGTGGATAACGATGGTCACACGCGCGATTCATCGCGGTGAGCTGCCGCCAAACACCGATGCGCAGCTCCTCCTGGATGTCGTGCGCGCGATCGTCGACTCTCGCACGCCATCTCGCCAACTGAACGAGGACTGGCTCGCCATCGCAGTGCAGACGGCTATTGCTGGCGCCCGCGCTGGAACCCTCGCGCGAGGTCGCATGACAAAGTCCAGCACGAATCGCCGCCGCGCTTCCGTCCGGGCGGGCGTCTGACGCTGAGCGTCGACTACCCCTTCGCCGTGAGGCCGGTGCGGAGCATCTCGGCGACGAGCGACGCGGCAAGCTCCTCGTCGGTCTCGCCCTTCACGTCGAGCTCGACCTCCTCGAACTTGCGCGCGTTGGCGACGACCCACTCGATGTACTTCGGCACGGTGAAGTCCTCGACGCCGAACGCGATGTCCTGCATGGCCTTCACGATCTGCAGCGCGGTGCCTTGGAACACGCGCCCGTCTCTCATCACGATCTTCATGCTGCGGTCTCCTTTCGGCGCGAGCGCCAGTTGCCCGAGGCGATGACGGGACGACCCTCGACCTGCTCGGGCGGGAGGAGGTAGGTCTGGACGAGCGACCCGTCGTCGAGCGCGATGCGCGTGCGACGGTAGAAGCGCGGATGCCCTTCGAGCCGGTCAAGCGCGGCGAGCGTCGCCTCGTCGACCTCATACACCTCGCCGGCTACCGCGTGCGCGCCGCCGCTCACGAGACCCGGAAACGGTCCGAGGTCCCGCAGCTCGAACGCGGGCTCCGTGCGCGCGTTCGCGACAAGTCGCGCTCCAGCCAGGACGCGGTGGTTCGGCTCACCGGCGAGGAGCGTGCCGTAGACGAAGACGCGCGTGGGTACGCGACGCTGGCTCCGGGGCGCGCTCACGGCGACACCCCCGCTGCGCGAGCCAGGGGCTCGACGTCGAAGCCCAGGCGCGCGTACGCGTGCCAGAGCACGGTGAAGTAGCTGAGCGAGCGAAACAGCGGGGTTTTGGGTTCACCTGGCTGGCACGCCGCTCGCTGAGGCGGCAGTGGCGTGGGCCACCCTGCACATGCGCTCGCACAGCCCGAGCGCTCGCGCTTCCGCCACCGGCCGGAGAGGACCGTGCTCTACCAGACGGTGGCGGAGCACTGGCCGGCGTTCCTCGAGCGCGCGGAGGAGCACGGCGGACTGCCGCGCTTCGTGGTGAAGGAGTTCGAGGAGTACCTTCGCTGCGGGCGTCTCGAGCACGGGTGTCTGCATCTGGTCTGTCGCGAGTGCGGCTACTCCGAGCTCGTCGCCTTCTCCTGCAAACAGCGCGGATTCTGCCCCTCCTGCCTCGGTCGGCGGATGGCGGACACCGCCGTCCACTCTGGAGCAGAGCGTCCTGCCGCGCGTGCCCATTCGCCATTGATCTGCTCACCGCCCTGGGGACTGCGGAGCCTTGCTCGGCTACGACCGGAAGCTCTGCGCCGAGGTGGTGAGCGCGTTCATGGCAGAGGTGGACCGCCCACCGCGCTGGCGAGCGAAGCGCCAGCCGGGCCAGCGAGCGTCGCAGACGCGCACACGGGCGGCGTGGCCGCGGTGCAGAGGACGGACAGCGCGCTGCGCCTGAACGTCCACTTCCACTCGCTGGTGCTCGACGGCGTTTACGTTCACGAGAACGACGACCCGCGCTCGCTGCTCGAGTTTCGCGAGCTCGACACGCCCACGCGAACCGACATCGCCGAGGTGGCTGCGCGCACCGCCGCTCGCGTCGAGAAGCTCCTCCGAGCGCACGGCAAGAGCCTCGACCCCCCGAGCTCGTCGAGGACACGCCACCAGAGCTCGCCCCTCGACGAGCCTGGCCTGGCCGCCTGCTACGCCGCCGCCGCCGCGCAGGGCCTTCCGTGAGCGGCGACCGCGCTGGCCAGCCGCCGCTTCGCCTCATCGCCCGCCTGACCCACCTGCGCGCCCCCGCGCCGTCGATGCGACCGACCAGCCCATCGCAGAGGTGCGCGGTATCAACATCCACGCCGTGCAGGTCGGACGGCGGGACCGCCGTCGCGTGGAGCGGCTCTGCAGTACATCACGCGCCCCCTCGTCGCGCAGGACCGCCTCGAGCGCCGCGCGGACGGCAAGCTCGAGCTGACGTTCAAGAAGGTGTGGCGCGACGGCACGCGAGCGCTCGTGTTCGAGCCAGCTGACCTCATCCCGCGGCCTGTCGCTGCTGTGCCCCCGCCGCGATTCCACTTGCCCGGTACTTCGGCGTACTTCTCGAGCCACCCTCGCGCCGGCGTCCGTCGTGCCCACGCCCGCGCTCGACGACGCGACCGCGAACAAGCCCCGCCTGCTCGCGGCGATCAGCTCGAGCTGATCGGCGACACGGACGACGCGCCCGCACCCCGAAAGCGGTGGGCCTGGCTCGCTCACGTCTTCGCCGCCGACGTGGAGACCCGCCCGCGCTGCTCAGGGCCCATGCGCTGGGCCGAGGTCGCCAACACCCGCGCCCAGATCACCCGCCTGCTCGCGGAGCATGGCCTCGGCCCGAGGGCCCCGCCTGCGACCCGTGTCGGCGTTAGCGTGCCCGAGCAGTTGATGTTGGGGTTCGGGAAGGAGTGAGACGTCGGTGAGCGCCTCGCCGAAGGCGGAGCTGTGCCCTGCGCAGCCGGCGACGCGGAGAATCTCTGCCGAGCTGCGTCGGACGCCCGCCGCGCGAGGGTTCGCGGGCAGCACTCGACCCGAGCTCCGCCGCCGCGTATCTTGGACTCGGTGGGTTTTGACAGATGGAAACTCCTACGCGCCGGGATTACCCGCTTGCCGTTCGATGGCCGATGGCACCACGCAGAGCAATTCGACCACGAACAACCAGTCACGCGGCGGTACGCGCTCACTTGCCCGGCTTCGTACCAAGGTCGAGCGATGTGAGGCCCTCGCGCACCGCTAGCTTGGTCAGATCCGCGACGCTGCGCAGCTCCAGCTTGAGCATGATGTTCTTGCGGTGGGTCTCGACCGTCTTGCGGCTGACGTGCAGCCGCGACGCGATCTGGGCGGTAGGGTGCCCCTCCGCGATCAGCTGCAATACTTCCCGCTCGCGATCGGAGAGCTTGGCGAGCGCCGACCCCTCCGGTGGCGCGAGGCGCTGCACGTAGTCGTCGAGGACGACGCCGATGATGTCTGGGCTGAGGTAGCGGCCTCCGCGCATCACGATCTCGATGGCCTGGGCGAGCTCGGAGAAGGCGCTCTCCTTTACCACGTAGCCGGACGCGCCGGCGGCGAGCATGCCGGCCACGTACTGGCGATCGCAGTGCATCGAGACCGCGAGCACCCTCGTGTTCGGAAGCTCCGCGCGGATCTGTCGCGTAGCGTCGATGCCGTTCAGCTCCGGCATGCCGATGTCCATGATCACGAGGTCCGGCGAGAGCTCACGGGCGAGACGCACGGCCATTCGACCGTTGCTCGCGTCGCCGACGACCTGAGCTCCCGGCAGGTTCGCCAACATCGTTCGTAACCCTTCGACGAAGAGCTTGTGGTTGTCCGCAAGGAGGATCTTCACGCGCGGCTCCTCTGCCTATCCTGCTCGTCGTCGGCTCCGGGAACCCAGATTTGGATGCGAGCGCCCCTTCCGGGGCTGGAATCGACCTCCACCCGACCGCCCATGTGACCCATGCGCTCGCGGATGCTGAAGAGCCCGAATCCGCCGGTGGTGGACGGGACGCAGCCCCGGGAGGTCGCGTCGAAGCCGATGCCGTCGTCCTCCACCTCGACTCGGAGCTCGCCGGCGTCGTTCATCATTCGCACAGACGCCCGAGAGGCTTCCGCGTGCTTCACGGTGTTGGTCAAGAGCTCCTGAATGGAGCGGAACAACATCACGCTCGCGCCTTCGGTGAGCTCGACGAGCTCGGGATCCGCCCGTACCTCCACGGCGAGGCCGAACTGTCGATTCATGTGCTCGCCGAGCCAGCTGACCGCCTGCTCGAGCCCGAGCTCGTAGAGAATGGGCGGGCTGATCTCGAAGGTCAGTGCTCGTGTGTCGTTGACTATCTGCTTGATGAGGCTCGAGACGTCGTCGAGCCGTCCATGGTGCTCAGCCGGAAGGACATGCTTCAGCGCTTCGAGCTTCAGTCTCGCGACGGCGAGGCCCTGTCCGATCCGATCGTGAAGACAGATGGCGAGGCTCCGCCGCTCGCGTTCCTCGGCGAGCGTAAGCTCGGACGCCAGGGAGCGAAGGTGCTCCTGATACGACGCGAGTCGGTTCTGGGCCTCCTTCAGGGAGACGATCTCGGCCAGCCGCTCGGCCACCGTGGACAGCAGGATGTCCTCCTCTGGCAGGAACTCTGGCTCCCTTCCGTCGGGGAAGCGGTCCGTGTACCCGATCTCGAGCGCCCCGACCGGCTCTGCATCAGCGATGATCGGGACCTCCCGGCGCCAGCCGAGCTCGCGGAAGCGCCGCGTCTGATACCGGCGGCTCTTCAGGGTGATCGCGGCCCGCGCGAGCTCTGGGTGCTGCCAGGCCGATGGCAGCACGTCCACGATCTTCTGGAGGATGTCACCGAGCTCGTGTCTCCCCCTAAGCAGGCTCGAGATGGAGTGCAGACACTGAAGCTCCTTGACCCGCTCCGCCAGCGCGTCGGACCGCGCGCTGAGCTCCGTCTCGCCACTTATCGGTGCTTGCGATGGCGTCATCACCGTTCGCTCCTAGCTCTCCTCGAGCGCACGCGCCATGGCCGAAGAGCCGCGCGCATTTTCCCTAGGGCGTTACCCGAGAGCGGGCGCGAGACGGTGGAGGGCCGGCTAGGGAGAAAGCCCCACCGCTGCACGCCTGTGAGGAACCCATCTTCGCCGCTGCGCGCCCCTCAGAATCCGCGTGTGCCCGATATCCGGACTTCTTCGCCGAACCTACGCTGGAGCTCGATGGGTGGACGCTCCAGCTCGAGCGCCCACACGCACTGAGCAGTTTCCGAGAAACCCCCATCGGAGGTCGAACAGCATGAGCACGAGCCCATTTCAAGCGAAGGTCAGCAAGAGTGGCGGCCGCTCTACCTGCGTCTTCATCAGGTCCGGCGACGTGGTGATCCACACGGAGCTCGTGGAGCTCGTCGCCTGCGAGTTCCCGGTCCACGCGAGCTCGCCCGTTCACGTCGAGATACCAGCGAACAGGGTCAAGAGCTTCGTCGTGGGCCCCTTCCGTTCGAAGCTGCGGGAAGCGGCCGACGTGGGCTATCCGGACACGATCAAGTTCCCTGTCTATGAGGGGCAGGACATCGCGAGCCAGCAATCCTACCAAATGCTCCCTGGCGGCAAGCCCGACGACGTCCTGGCCATGACGCCAATCGTCGCGCTCGCCACGAGCGTGCGCGGGGTCGTGGACGGCAAGATCGTCCAGTCCCACAGCGTGCTGCCGATCTGGAACGACGGCTCCGCCGTCCTCGTCAAGCTCGACTGGTTCGAAGGCGAGCCGAGCGAGGGCACGCCCAACCCCGAGTGGCACATGAGCGCTTCCAGCGGGCTGCCTGCTGCGCTCGCTCTGGAGCAGCTCGCGCGAGATTCGCTCCTTCCCTCGAATGCGAGCTCGTGCCGCTACCAGCTCCACCTGACGCCCTGGCTGCTCGGTGCCGAGCTCCTCGAGGACAAGGGGAAACACACGACGCACCGCGTCTGGCAGCGGGAGTGGCAGTTCCGCGACATGAGGGAGCTCTCCGGCGCGTTGAACCGCATCTCGAGCGGCCTCGTGGGCCCCGAGCCGACCAGAAGCACGGATGCGGCGTGAGCCGCGATTCAGGACCAGTCATGACGCTCAAACGCATCGTGCTGCTTCGGCGCGACAGCGAACGGCTCGGAGCACTGCTGTCCGGCCGCACCAACGCTGAAAACGCCGTCATCCGCTTGCTCGACGACAAGCTCTCACGAGCCGATCTCGTCGAGTCTCTCGATGAAGCCGCCCACATCGTGACGATGGACTCCATCGTCGCCGTGCGACGACCTTCACAATCGCGACCTCGTGTCCTTCGCCTGGTCTATCCCGACGAAGCCGTCCCGGAAGGGGGGCGCATCTCCGTGCTTTCGCCGCTCGGCGCATGCGTCTTGGGTCACCCCGAGGGGGAGGTCTGCGATAGCGGCGGCATGCCGTTTCTGGAGGCGATAGTCGTCGAGTCCGTCACTCGCATGCCCGAGTCCCGCGCTGGCGGCCTCGGCTACTGATCACAGAGGAGCGTACCGTGTTTCGCCTCGCGTACTTGGGCCTGTTGCTCGGGCTCTCACTCGTGCTGGCAGCGACGCCGCCGGCGAGTGGCGTTCCGCTCGCGGTCTGGCTTCTGGGCCTCCCTGTTCTGTTCGTGGGCGCCCACGACATCATCCAACGCCGCCACGCCCTCTTGCGGAACTACCCCTTGGTCGGGCACTTCCGTTATGTCCTCGAGCGCGTGCGCCCCGAGATCCGGCAGTACTTCGGCGAGAGCGACATCGATGGCGTGCCGCTCGACAGGGAGGTGCGATCTCTGGTCTACCGCCGTGCCAAGGGCGATCCGGAGACGGTGCCCTTCGGCACCAAGCGCAATTTGGCGGCGGTCGGCGTGGAATGGGCGGCGCACGCGATGTACCCCCGGCCGGCGCGCACCGAGGAGGCGCGGGTGGTGGTCGGCGAAGCCACCTCCGCGCAGCCGTACGCGTGCTCGCGGCTGAACATCGCGGCGATGAGCTACGGAGCGCTGGGCGACACGGCGATCCGTGCGCTCAGCCGCGGTGCTCGCCTGGGCGGCTTCGCCCACAACACCGGGGAGGGCGGGGTGAGCCCGCACCATCTGGCCGGGGGCGGCGACCTGATCTGGCAGCTCGGGACGGCGTACTTCGGCTGCCGAGACCGCGAGGGTCGCTTCGACCCGGAGAAATTTCGCGACGTGGCGCAGCACCCGAACATCAAGATGATCGAGCTGAAGCTCTCTCAGGGCGGCAAGCCCGGCTACGGCGGCGTGCTCCCCGCAAGCAAGGTCAGCGCCGAGATCGCCACGATCCGCGGCGTGCGTCAGGGAGAGCGAGTCATGTCGCCTTCGCGCCACCCGGGCATCGACTCTCCTGTCGCTTTGCTCCATTTCATCGCGCAGCTGCGCGACCTCTCTGGCCGCAAGCCGGTCGGCGTGAAGCTCTGCGTCGGAGCCGAGCGCGACGTGGTCGAGCTGATCGAGGCCATGATCAAGACCGGAATCACGCTCGACTACATAGTCGTGGACGGTGCCGAAGGGGGAACCGGCGCGGCGCCCCAAGAGTTCACCAATCACGTCGGCGCACCGCTCGAGCACGGCTTGGTGCTCGTCGTCGACACCTTGCGGCGAGCAGGTCTCCGGGACATGACCAAGGTCTTCGCATCTGGACGCATATTGACCGGCTTCGACCTGCTGCGTGCGATCGCGCTGGGAGCCGACGGCTGCTTCTCGGGACGTGGCATGATGCTCGCGCTGGGTTGTATCCAGGCCTTGCGCTGCAACACCAATGACTGTCCGGTCGGAATCGCGACCCAAGATCCCGCGCTCACTCGCGCGCTCGACGTGGGCGACAAGTCCGTCCGCGTGAAGCGCTATCACGAGGCGACGATCGCGAGCTTCCACTCGCTGCTCGGCGCCGTGGGCCTGAGCGACCCGAGCGAGCTCCGTCGCGGTCACATCCTGCGCCGCGTCTCGATGATGCACATCGCGAGCCTCGCGGAGCTCTACCCCGACGAGCACGAGCGCGGGTCGAGAGACGGATCCTACGCCGATGCGCGTCCGGGCCAGCACGCGCTGCTCCGAAGCAGTGCTTCCCAGCCTCCGTCCTGAGCGGGAGCGCGGCGCTCCGAGCCTCGTCCGGCCGAGTGCCGAGGGCCAGCCTGTTCGTTGCTTCAGGCAAGCCACCGCCGCCGGCCACCTCTGGGTGCAGAGCTTCGGCGCGCCGCTCTGAGGAGCTAACGGTCGAGAAGTCCAAGCCTCGGCCGGCCGTCGCGCTCCAGCGCGGCCTTCACGGCACGGGCCGTCGCTTCGGGCGGATCTCCCAGCCCGTCCTGGCGGAAGCGCGCTACGCCGTCGGGGCTCAACACGGTGAGCACCGTGGAGTGATTGAACGCGCCGTTTTCGAGCTTCCGGTAGCGAATGCCGAGCACCGCGGCGAGCTGGCGCACGTCCTCCGAGGACGCGCGGGTCAAGCGCCAGGCTCGCTCGTCCAACTCGTGGCGTTTGGCGAGCTCATCGAGGGCGGCGGGCGTGTCGCGCTCGGGATCGAAGCTCACCAAGAGTACGCGCGTGGCCCTGCGCGTCTCGGGATCCAGCGCCGCCATCACGCGCTTGATGTCGCTGATGAGCATGGGGCAAGCGTAGGGGCAGCTTCCATGGAACATGCTCACGATCACGGGCTGGCCCGCAAAGTGGTCCAGGCCGATGCGGCGGCCGTCCTGGTCGGTCAGCGCGAGCTCGAGCTCGTAGAGGCTCGCCCCGGAGGCGGCCGCGCCGGCCGGCAGCGTCTCGTGCCCCGGGATGGTGGCGACGCTCGTGCTCTCGGGGCTCGGCGGGGAGCCGGGCTTCTGGCCGCAGCCGGTCAGTGACAGAGCGACGAGCAGCAGGGCGGTCTTCGCGTTCATGATGCTTCCTTTTCAGTGTCCCGCACGCAGCGGAACCCGAGGTGGCGAGCGACGTTCCGAGCTCCGAGCGAGCTCAGGAACGCGGTGCGCATGAAGCTCGCGTAGTCCTCGGGATCGCGGGCGGCGAGCGCGCCCGCTCCACAGAAGCTCGTCTTGTAGTTGCTCTGCGTGTTGCGGCTGTCGCTCGTGACGAGCGTGGAGTTGAAGTCGAGCACCCACTCCCACACGAGGCCGTGCAGGTCGGAGATGCCCCAGAAGTTCGGAGCGCCGGCGCCGACGTCTCGCTCGGGCCCACGCGACGGCTTCGCGTACCAGTCGAGGATCGCCTTCGACCACTTCGGGTCCTCACGCCCGTCGGAACGGCTCGGGCTCGCGGCCGCGACCCGCGCCCACTCGGCGTCGGTCGGCAGTCGGGCTCCCTCTGCAGCGCAGTATGCCCGCGCGGCGAACCAGCTCACGTTCGTCACCGGTTGCTTCCGAGCGCGGGGCTCGAGCTCCGTCTCCGCCTTCCAGTGCCCGAGATAGCCGTCGTCGGCGAACAGGCGCGAGACGCGGTCACGGCGCCACTCCGGATGCCGGCGCACGAACCGGAGGAAGTCGGCGTTCGTGGTCGGCGTCTTGGCCACGAGTAGCTCGCCGATGACCATCTCGGTCTCTTCGGGGCTCGGGGCGAACAGCGGCCGGTAGGTCCCACGCGGCACTCGGACCCACTCGATCGCGGGAGCGACCGCATCGGGCGCAAGCCAGCGATCGGCGGCTTGCCGAACGGCGTCAGGCTCGGTCGCGACCCAGAGCGAAAGCGTCGAGAGGAGCAGGCCGGCGAAAGAGACGGACATGAACGCCTCCCTAGTGAGCCGCCCCGATCACCTGCTGGCCGCCGAACACCCGGGGGTTCTCCTCACCCTCGACCATCAACGTGCCGACCGTGCCCTTGTGGAAGGCGCGGAAGATCGAGTGATCCACGAGCGCGTAGTCGCCGGGAACCTCGACCTGGAACTCGACGATCGCCGAGCCCCCGGCCGGGATGAGCGTGGTCTGCACGTTCTCCTGCACGCGGCTGCCTCCCTCGGTCCAGACCTTGTCGAAGATCTCGCCGATGACGTGGAAGCTCGAGACCAGGTTCGGCCCCGCGTTGCCGACGTAGATTCGGACGCGCTCGCCGACCCTGGCGCGGAGCGCCTTTGCGCCCGTGAGCGAGCCTTCGCTGCCGTTGAAGACGACGTAGGTCGGGTTCTCGTCGATCGCGCGCTGCTCGTCGAAGCCCTGGAGCCCGGCCTGTCGGTACTTTCCGTTGGTGTAGAGCTCGCTCTGCATCACATAGAACTCCCGGTCGACCGGCGGCAATCCTCCGGGCGGCTCGACCAGGATCAGGCCGTACATGCCATTCGCTACGTGCATCCCGACCGGGGCGGTCGCGCAGTGATAGACGAACAGACCGCGGTTGAGCGCCTTGAAGGTGAAGCGCGTTTCGTAGCCGGGCGAAGTGAACGAGGCGACGGCGCCTCCGCCGGGGCCGGTCACGGCGTGTAGGTCGATGTTGTGGGGCATCTTGCTGTCCGCCGCGTTCTTGAGCCGGAGCTCGACGGTGTCGCCCTGTCGCACGCGAATGAACTGGCCCGGCACCTTCCCGCCGAAGGTCCAGAACGGGTAGCTGACCCCGTGACCGACCGGCAGCTCGAGCTCGCGCGTCTCGATCTCGACGACGACGTGAGCGGGCTTGTCGCGCCGGATGGGCTTGGAGACGTTCGGAGCGGGCACGAGCTCGGCCGCCACGGGCGCGCCGACGGGAGCCCCGAGATCGCCCTTGGCGGAGCCGCCGGTGTCGCGGCCCTCCGCGGTGACATTGGTCGAACGGCTACAGCCGAGGGCGGCGAGAGCCGAAAGGACGAACAGAGAACGAATGCGACGCATGAAACCTCCAAGGCGGAAAATCGCGCCCTTCAGCAGTCGGGCCAGGGAATCGACAGCAAGAGGGCGCTGTCGGCGAGGGCCTCGACGTTGTGCACGACGGAGGGGTCGAGCAGCTGCAGCCCGCCGGCAACGTGCTCGACCGATTCCCCGGGGGCGTGGACCGTGACCCAACCCTCGACGGTGTGGATGGACACGGGCCGATCCACGCGGTGCTCCGTCATCGCCGAACCGCGCGCCAGAACCACGAGCACGACGCTCATCTCCGCTCTCTTGAAGAGGGTCCGCGCGGCACGCCCCCGGAGCGCGTACTGCGCCGTCGAACGCAGCTCGTCGATCTGGCGCGAGAGGATGAAGTGACCAGCAGCGGCTGGGACGTGATGGACCAACATCGCCGGCCCCGCACGGTGTGCGAGCTCCGATCTCATCATGGGCAAGAACCTCCGGGACGGCTCTGATGCACGTTCCGCGCCGCAATCGAGACAGGAAGGACGTCTGAGCTACGGCGCCCGCGCACCATCGAAATGAGGAGCCATGCGAGCGGGGCGAGGACCAAGAGGTAGCTCAGCCACTCGCCGTACTTGCCGGTGGGTCCGTAGGCCTCCGTCGCCAGGTGTAGCTCCTCGCTGTGCGGCAGGACGCGGGCCTCCGCGAGCTCGTGAAGCCCGACGATCGAGAGCTGCACCAAGAAGACGAGCAGGAAGACGCCCGTCATCTGGAGCAAGCGTCCGAGCTGGAGCCGGTGGCCGTACTGGCTGCACGCGGTGGCGAGCGCCGCCGACGCTCCGACGCCGATCAGCGCGCCCACCACGAGCTCCGCCTTTCCGACGCTGAAGAGCAGCGTCGAGAAGAGCAACGACGTCTCCATGCCCTCGCGGGTGACCATGAGCAGCACGAAGAAGAACACCGCGCTCGACGCACGCGGATGCTGGAGCCTACGCTCGAGCCCCTGCTCGAGCTTGCCGCGCACGGCTCGACCGTGGCGGAGCATGTACACCGTGAGCGGAGCGATGGTCACTGCTGCGACGAGTGCGAGGATGCCCTCCCAGAGCGGCCGGTTCTCGGCCTGCCCGAAGAGCCACCCAGCGCCGACGCTCACGGCGATCGAGAGCACCACGGCGAGCCGCGCCACACGACTGAGGTCGCTCCGCCCGGCTTTGCGGAGGTACGCGATCGTGATCGCGACGACCATGAAGGCCTCGAGCCCTTCCCGGAAGGTGAGCGCGATCGTGGGCAGCACGGATCAGTCCTCGGGCGGCTGCTCGCCGTCGTCCCGCCAGGCCTGCCAATCCTCGCCGAACAGCTCGACAGGGTGCGGCGTGCGCTCGGTGCCGTTGCCGCAAGTCAGATCGCTGATGGGGCATAGCTTCTCACACCCCCAGCAGACTCGCTCGGGGTGGGCCGGCTTCAGCCATCTTGGATCGATCACGGGCCCACCCGTTGCAGCGAGCGTGCCATGACTCAGTAGCGCGAGACGTCGGGGTCCATCGTGGACCAAGCGTCGATGCCGCCGACCACGTACCAGACGTCGATGAAGCCTCGAGCGTGGAACTGTCGTGCGGTCTCCCGTCCGCCAGTGCCGTGGTGCCCCATGAAGACGAGCTTCGTGCTCCGCGGCAGGGTGTCGAGCTCGGCCTGGTACGCCGCGTCGAGCGCCCGCGCGGCCTCCAGCCTGGCCTTCTCACGCTCGTCCGCGCTCCGCGCGTCGATGAGCTGGAACCGCTCGCGTTTCTCGAGCATCCGCAGTACGTCGGCGGGGCAAACGCCCTGGACGGCGCTCGATTGGTTGGGGTTGTCGAGCTTGAAGCCCGGTCCGGTGGCGCCGTCGGCGATGAAGTCGATCCTGAGCCCGTTGGCCCGTCGCGCAGTGCGTGGGTCCATCGCGAGCCTGAGCCCGCTCACGTCGACGACGACGTCGTTCGGCTGGCCGAGGCCGAAGTACAAATCGTTCTGGAACTTCGCGTCGATCGTCAGACGGAGCACCTCGCCATCGGCGGACTCGGCCGCGGCATCGCGGAAAGCTCGCAACGCGACCTCAGTGATGGTCACCTCGGGATGGATCATCGCGAGGGTTTCCTTGCCAGGGCCATGCCACCGCGCGGCGGCGGCTCCCGGCCTCCAAAACGGCCGGCTATGCCACTCTTGTCATATTTGACGTGCCGCGCATGCCAAATATGGCATGAATGGAGACATGCTGCTTCAGCTCCGGAAGAAGCCACCGCCGGTGGGCGAGGGCCTGCGCGCGATGCTCGATGGCGTGCCCGAGCCCGCGATCCTGCTCTCGATCGATCACGAAATCCTGGCCGCGAACCCGGCCTATCGCGACAAGTACGGTGAGGTCGGGCGGTCCTGCTACGCCGCCTCGCGCGACTTCGCCTCGCCGTGCGACGAGAACGGTGAGCCCTGCCCGCTACGCGCGACGCTGGAGTCGGGCCGCCGCCAGCGCGTCTTCCACATCCAACACGGCGCGGCTGGGCCGCGACACGTCGACGTCGAGGTCGAGCCGATCCTCGATGACCGCGGTCGCGTCGCGTACTTCTTGGAGCGCATCCACGAGATCCAGGAGGCACGCGGCCACGAGGGCGAGCTCGTCGGACGCGCCTCGAGCTTCCTCCGCGCGCTCGGCCTCCTGCAGCGAGCGGCGCCGAGCGAGGTGCCTGTGCTGCTCTTGGGAGAATCCGGGACGGGCAAGGAGCTCGCGGCGCGCGCGCTTCATCAGATGAGCACACGCCGGCAGCGCCCGTTCATGCCGGTGGAGTGCAGCGGCCTGCCCGAGACGCTCTTCGAGTCCGAGCTCTTCGGCTACGAGCAGGGCGCCTTCACCGGCGCGAACAAGGCGAAGCGAGGCCTCGTCGACGCGACGGCGGGCGGCACCCTGTTCCTCGACGAGATCGGCGACGTGCCGCTGCCCGTCCAGGTGAAGCTGCTCCGGTTGCTCGAGTCGGGGACCTTCCGCAAGGTCGGCGGTACCGAGCCGCACCGAGCCGACTTCCGCCTCGTCTGCGCGACTCACCGCGATCTCGCGGCGATGGTTCGCGAAGGCACGTTCCGTCAGGATCTCTACTACCGGATCAACGCTTTTCCCGTGAACCTGCCGCCGCTTCGCGAGCGTCGCGGCGACATCACCGTGCTCTGCCACGAATTCCTCGCGAAGAAGCACCCCGGCAAGCGACTCGCCCCCGAGGCGCTGGCGTTGCTCCTCGAGCACGACTTCCCGGGCAACGTGCGCGAGCTCAAGAACGTGGTCGATCGAATGGCCTTGCTCGCCGACGGCGAGGAGCTCGGCGTCGAGCACCTGCCGCCCGAGCTCGCAGCCGTCGGCCCAGGGCGCTCCGACCCGAGCCCAACGGCCGACGGCGCGTTCTCGGTCGCCGAGGTGCTTCCGCTCGCCGAGCTCGAGGCGGAGTATCTCCGTTGGGCCGAGGCCCGCGCGAATGATCGCGTGAGCCTGGCCCGGGCGCTCGGCGTCTCGGAGCGGACGCTCTATCGCAAGCTCGACGAAGCGCGACGCACGGGTTGAAGCGGGTTGGCATCCGGCGTGCAGGGGGCCAGCGGCAGCATGCTCCCGACCATCGCCGGCCCCGCGCGGGCGACCGCTTCGCCCGGGGCGCCGTCCCTTCCGGGCTTCGTCTCGCCGGCGCTGGTCCCGCCATGGCTGCCGGGTCAGCATTTCCTCGCCGCGCTCGTCTTCTACGCGGTCGGAGCAAGCACGCTGGTCCTCGCGGCGCCAGATCTGTCGCGGGGTCATTTCTTCGTGCCGCGGGTCGTCGCCCTGGTGCACCTCTTCACCCTCGGCTGGATCGTGCTGTCGATCTTCGGCGCGCTCTGTCAGTTCCTCCCCGTCGCGGTCGGCCGCTCGGTGCGCTTCCCGCCGCTCGCTCACCTCTCGTTTGCAGCCCAGACCCTGGGGGTCGGAAGCTTCGTCGTCGCGCTCCTCGCCTCGAGCAGGCCCCTCTTGCTCTTTGGGGCGTTCGCGCTCTCGCTGGCTTTCGCGGCTTTCGCGGTGAACTTGGCGGCGACGTTGATCCCCGTCCGCGAGCGGAACCTCACCTGGTGGGCGCTCGCCGGGGCCGCGATCTTCCTGCTCGCGACGCCCGCGTACGGCGTCGTGCTCGCGCTGAACCTTCGAGATGGCGCCCTCTTGTCCGACCGGTTCGGAACGATCGGCCAGCACGCACACATCGCGATCCTTGGCTTCGTTCTGATGGTCATGGTCGGCGTTGCGCACCGGCTCCTGCCCATGTTCCTGCTCACCCACGGCGCGAGTGAGCGCCCGGCATGGGTGGCCATCGGGCTCTTGTTCGGCAGCGCGACGCTGCTCAGCATGCCTTGGGGCGGCTCGGCGCGGCTCTCCGCCGCGGCTGCGCTCGGCTCTGCCGGCGTCCTTGCGCTCCTCGTGCAGGCTGCGACGTTCTTCAAGCACAGAAAGCGCAGGGCGATCGATCCGGGGATGCGCCTTGTTGCTTCCGGTCTCGCCGGGCTCGGCCTCGCGGTCGTGCTCGCGCCGTTCGCGCTCACCCGCGGCCTCGCCGATCCGCGCCTGCTCACGACCTACTTCGTCGTCTTGCTCGGGGCCGTCACGCTCTTCGTCGCGGGCCACTACTACAAGATCGTCCCGTTCTTGGTCTGGAACCATCGCTACGGACCGCTGCTCGGCAAGCGCAAGGTCCCGAAGGTCTCGGAGCTCTACTCGGAGCGAGTCGCGCTGGCAGACGCCGCGCTCCTCGTGGCCGGCCTGGTCGGCCTGGCCGTCGCCACCTTCATCGGATCCGTGGTCCTCGCGCGTATGGCTGCCATCGTGTTCGCGGCCGGCGCGTGGCTTCAGGTCATCGTCATCACCCGGCTCGCCCAGAGGAAGCTCGCATGAATGACAGGCATCTCTCCACGACCGAACCGGTTTACTCCGCCCTCCGCGACGTTATCGACCCGGAGATCGGCTTGGACATCGTGACCCTCGGGCTCGTCTATGACGTGGAGATCCAGGACGGCTCGGTCGACGTGACCTTCACGCTCACGACACCGGGCTGCCCCATGGAGCGGATCATCACCGATGGGATCCTCAGCGCCGTCGGCGTGGTGCCGGGCGTACGCGAGGTGATCCCGAACCTGGTCTGGGATCCGCGCTGGCACCCCGGCCTCGCGCAGAGGGGCGCGCTGTGATCCGCGCGGCCGACAGGCTGTCCGCCGTCCTCGCAGAGGACGAGCGGCTCCTCGACGTGCTGGCCGCTGCCGCGCCGCCCTTCGAGAAGCTCCGGGATCCCTCGCTCCGAAAGAACATGGCCCCGCGGGTCACGGTCGAGCAGGCCGCGCAGATCGCCGGGCTCGAAGCCTCCGCGTTGGTCGAGCGCCTGAACCGAGCGCTCGAGGACCAGCCACCGGCGCCCGAGCCCGCCGGGAAGGCCTTCACGCCGACGCCCGTGCCGGCTTCGCTCCTCGCAACGCCGGCCGAGCTCGTCGTCGACCTCGACGTGCGCGAAGACCTGCGATCGGGCCGTGAGCCGTTCGCCCGCATCATGAGCGCCGCACGGACGCTGCAAGCGGACAGCGTCCTCCGCGTCCGCGCTATCTTCGAGCCGGCGCCGCTCTACGGCGTGTTCGCGAAGAAGGGCTATGCGCACTTCACCGAACAGCTCGCCGCCGACGACTGGCGCGTTTGGTTCTTCCGCGGCGAGGGCGAGCGACGGGCGCCGGCGGCCAGCGTCCCGAGCGAGGACGAGGACGTAATGGTCCTCGACGTGCGCGACCTCGAGCCGCCCGAGCCGATGATCCGCACCTTCGAGGTGCTCGCGACGATGCCGCGCGGCAAGACGCTCGTGCAGCTCAACGTCCGCGTGCCGCAGTTCCTGCTGCCCAGGCTCGACGAGCAGGGCTTCGTCTACGAGATTCGCGAACAGTCGGCCGACCTCGTTCGGCTGTTCATCAGACACAAACCCGATTGAAGAAAGAGAGACCGAACGAAAATGGCCATCGAGCTCGACATCCGCGTCGTCCCCCCGCGGGAGAAGCACCCCGCGATCTTCCGCACCTTCGACGCGCTCGGCGCTGGCGAAGCCTTCACGCTGATCAACGACCACGATCCCTACCCGCTCCGGAGGCAATTCGAGGCGACGCGCACCGGGCAGTTCCAGTGGACCTACGTCGAGCAGGGACCCGCGGTCTGGCGCGTCCTCATCGAGAAGAGCAAGGCATGAAGCTGTCGCTGAGCGCTGCGGCAGCGCCCGGCCTCGCGCTCGATGCATTGGACGTCGCGTGCCGGGCGCGTGGGCTCGACGGGATCGAGCTCGTCGTCGAGACAGCCGACGACGCTCGGGCCCTCGGCGCGCTAGTCCGCGCGTCGGGGGTCCGGGTCATCGCGCTTCGCGCCGAGCGCTTCGCGGGCTCCGCGAGGGGCGTCCTCGCTCGGCTCTCCGGCGACCTCGCGGTTCCACTCTCCATCCCGCTCGGCGCGGTGCACGGCGACTCCATCGCGGACCTCTCACGGCTCTTCGCACGAGCGGGCGGGACACTGCTCCTCGGCTTGGGCACCGACCTCGACCAGGTCATCGCCGTCACGACCGCGCTCGAGAACGCGGGCAGTCCGCCCTCCGTCGGGCTCGCGTGGGAGATCCGTCCGAGCTCGGAGGATTTCGGGACGTCGGGCGCCGTCCTGCTCGCTCTGCACGAGCACCTCCGACTGGTGCGCCTGTACGGCGGTGGTCCGGAGCAGCGCGATCAGGACGGACGTGGCGTCGGTCCCTTGTTCGTCGATCTCGCGATCTCCGGGTACGGCGGTCCGGTCGTGCTGACGCCGAGCAGGCCCGAGGAGCTGCCGCGTTGGCACGAGTGGCTCTCGTCCCGAAAGCTCGCGGGCTGCGGCTCGGCTCACCCCTCGGGCGAGCACGAGGTCGACGTGCGCGACGTCGAGCCGAAGGATCGGCTCGGCACCATCCTCGGCGCGTTCCGCGCCCTGGCGCGCGGCGAGACGCTGCGAATCACGCTCGACCACGACCCGAGCTGCATGTACTACGCGCTCGAAGAGAGCGAGCCCGCCGGGAGCTTCGCGTTTCGCAAGATCGGCGATGGCCCCGAGGTGTGGGGCGCGGAGGTCACGAAGATCTGAGGGGCGAGAGCTGCGAGTCGACGTCTCAGAAGAGAACGAGACCTTTCGGGACTTGGCTCGTGTGCTGCGGGAGCTCGCCTGGGCTCGGGCGAACTCAGGGAGAAGTCCCTGACGTTCGGGCTGCTCGAACCGCTCCGATGCCTGCTCCGGCTGTCCTGGCTACCTCGCTGATCCGCGACTCTTCCATCAAGCAGCTCGCTGGTAACGTGATGGAGCCCGTTCAGCACGGGACGCGCGATCACCGCGGCGCGCCCGACCGCGGCGGTCGTGAACCCGACCGGAATGAGCTGACCGATGCCTTGGTGAGTCCGGGCTTCGTTGAAGTGGCGCATGTACTCGAGGAGGATCTCGAGCAGGTGACGTTCGCCGAGCGGGACGATGTGGTCGAGACACTCCCGCCGCACGCTGCCGAGCAAGCGTTTGCAGTAAGCGTTCGCCTTCGGCGCTCGAACAGGCGTCGTCAAGACCCTCGTGCCCAAGCGGGGGCCGACGCCGAACGCGGTCGCATCGCGGAGCTGCTGCGCGACCCGGGCCGAGCTCGGGTTTCCCGTCACCGCTACGCTCACGATCTTGCGGGACCCGAGCTCGACGACGACCCTGGGAAATCCCAGAAGTGGGATGAAGAAGGCAAAGAGCGGCCGGAACCAGATATCGTACACCTGGAGGAAGTCGCACGCCCAGATCTGGTGCAGGTGATTGTGCAAGAACGTCGCCCAACTCTGGCCCGAATGCGGGCGCGGTCGCGCCGAACGCATGTACTTCTGCACGGTGCGCTTGGCGACGCGAATGCCGACCTTTAGGAGCTCGCCGCGGATGCGCTCGGCGCCCCATAGGCGGTTGTCCCGCGCCATCGTCTGGATGAGCTCGACCGTTTCCGGAGCGACGCGCGGGACGGCGGTCACGGGCTGGCGCGACTTCGAGCGCCAGAAGAGGCGAAAGGCGTATCGATGCCAGCGGAGTACGGTTTGCGGCTGGATCAGAAGAACGGCGCTCTCCCAGTGTCGCACGAGACTCGCCAAGAGAACCATCACGCCTCGCTCGTGCGCCTTGAACTTCGGCTGTCGGAACGCGCGAGCAGCGACGATGAGCTGCTGGCGCAGAAGCGCATTCTCGGCGATCAACTCCTCGCGAGTGCGGAACGCATCCTCGACCAGACCGGCGACGAGCGACGTTGGACAGACTGCCGCGCGACCGGCGGAGTGCAGGCGCCGCAACACGCCGGCGACGACCCGTCCAACCCAGCGACCGAGCTCAGTCAGCACGAGCGATTGTGGCGATCGCCGCGAGCCGTTCAAGTCTTGTTCGCCGCGCACTCCCGCGAGATCATGCGGCGGATGCGACTGGTAGCCAGAACAAGAGGATCGCGAGGGCGCGCATGACTCATTGAACCATGGCCTGAGCCCCGACGAAAACGGTCGGATCTAGCCGCCTGCTCCTAGGGCTTTGCCGAGGCTCCTGAGGAGCGCGGCGCCGTCTCCGCGGCTCTTTTTCTCTTGCTTGTTGGGCGCTCGCTCTTGAACGAGCGCGCTTTCACTCTGTTGTCGGCGCTCGGTGCCTCTGACTCGCTCTCTCGCTCGCTGCATCCGCGCCTCGCGCTCGCTGTTACGCTCACCTGACACGCCCCGCTCTTGCGCTGCGTGCAGCGCTTGCCCGGTTCTGCGATGTGATTGACGAAGACCAGGTTGGTGTTCCCGTTCTTCAGGAAGACGCTCGTGCTCAGGATGAACGGGTTCGTCGTGAGCGGGCCCGCGTCTTCGCCGGCGTCCGACCCGGCGCTACCGCCGGCGCCTCCGCCTGACGTACCACCGATACCGCCGTTGGCAGGCTCTTCATCGCTGGAGCAGCCCGCTGAGAAGAGGGCGCAAGCGACGGCCGCATGGCCGAAGAACACTTTGATGACCATGTCTGTCGCCCTCGACTGGGGTCGATCGGGTCGTGCGTCATTTGGCTCGCCTGGCCGGGCGCCGGCGTCTGGCCGCGCTGCGCTGGCCCGCGATGCTGCGCCCGTCCGCCCACCGGCGCAGAGCCAGATAGGCGGAGTGTAGCGGGCAGCTCCGCTTCTGCCGGACGCAGCAGCCCGCGCAGCATCCGACTCGGGGATCGTCGCCGACCGCCCGCAGCACGTCGCCGAAGCTGATGGACCGCGCAGGGCGCGCCAGCGCCACACCGCCGTTGTGTCCGCGCTCCGAGATCAGCAACCTCGAGTCGACCAGCCGCCGCAAGACCTTCTGCAGATAGTAAGGGGGGATGCCGGTCGCGCGTGCGAGGTCCTCGGAGCGGAGCATCCCTGCGCGCCCCGACGTGCCCAAGTAGAGCATGGCGCGCAAGGCGTGGTCCGCCGTTCGGTTGAGAAAGACCCCCGCAGACATGGCTCAGTTATTCTTCGGGCGCACCGGGCTCCAGGGTGTCTTCGGGTCGCGGATGGCGCGCCGGTCGTAGTTCCAGATCACGCGCTGGTAGGGCCGATTCAGGTAATGGAGCGGGGCCACCAGGACGTGGACCAGGCGCGTGAAGGGGAAGATTCCGATGATCAGGAAGGCGGTGATGATGTGCAGCTTGATGACCAGCGGCATGGCGCTGACTGCGGTGATCTGCGGGTCGAGCAGGAAGAGCGACCACAGGTAGGGCGAGAGATCCGCAGCGAACCACGACGCACCCCAGCGGTGAGCGTAGCCGATGTAGAGCCCGAGGCCGGTCTGCACGAGCAGCATCAGCTCGATCAAGAGGTCCATTCGAGTCGTGACCATCTTCACGCGCGCGTTCGTGAGCCGGCGCAGCATCAGGCCCACGAGTCCCACCAACACGCTCAGGCCGAAGGCCCACGCGGTGATCTGGAGCACGAGCAGCCGGACGGGGTTGCTGTTCCAGGCCAGGATGCCGGCTGGGATCAAGAACGCGGTCAGGTGGCCGAAGAACACCACCAAGATGCCGAAGTGAAACGGCACCGAGGCCCAGAACAGGCGCTTCCCCTCCAGGAACTGTGAAGACAGGGACGAGACCTTGAAGCCCGTGTTGCGGTAGCGCTGAATCGTCCCGACGAGGAACGTCACGATGGCGATGTAGGGCAGCCCCACGAAGAAGAACAGGTTCGGCAAGGTCATCTCGTCCCTCTCAGGCGCTGGGGCCGCACGTCCCACTCGCGCAGGACTCGATACTCATCTCGGAATCCACGGATCGCACGAAGCCTCCGGCCTGCTCGACCGGCAAGCTGACCTTCAACTCGAAGTCCGCGCGCAGCACCGCGTACAGCGCCCCGATGGCGTGGCAGTACGCTGCGCGCAGCTCGTCGTCTGCGTGTTCGATGATCGTCTTGTGGTGTTTCTTGTAGATCTCTTCCTTCTTGGTGATGCGCGCCGGCTCGAACTCGCGGCACATCTCGCGCACCGCGGGGCCGACGATCACATGCACGAGCTCGTCGCGCACCTCGCCGCTCGGCATCTTGGCGAGCAGCCGAAGCACGTTCGGCAGGTGGTCACCGAGCTCCGTGCCGCAGTCGTTGCTCGCTCGTCTGTGCTCGGCAGAGAGGCCCGCGAGGAGCGCGCCGCGCTTGTAGTCTTCGCCGAACAGCGTGTAGCCGAGGTCCAGGGTGGTGATGGCCTGAATGTCGAAGGTCCGCACGAAGAGCTCGGCCAGGGCGACCGGCTCGGCCGGCAAGAGCGCGGCGAAGCGCTCGAGCCCCGCCGCCGCCTCCGGGTAGCCGTCCCGAAGGCGCGCGGCGACGGCGCGCACCTCGTGCGCGAAGCCGGCGGCTGGCGGGTCGAAGAGCCGCGACAGCAGGGCGTAGTGGCTGAGATCGGCGATCATCTCAGGACCCTCGCTCCGGCTTCTGCCGGAATCCGAAGCCCGTGGAGCCGCGCGTGTCACCGGTGAACTCGAGCATCTCGTGCGCTTGCTCGCGGTGCGACGGTGGAATCACGAAGCGGTCGTTGAACTTGGCGAGCGCCGTCAGGTAGTAGATGGCCTCCGCGCTCTCCTTGGTGAGCTCGGTGTCTTTCAGGACCTGATTCACCTTGCCCTCGTCGATGTCGCCGACGGTCTTCCAGCGGCGGTAGATGCGCACGGCCATCAGCTTCTTCAGCCGCAGGGCCACCGCCTGCTCGTCGCCGGCGCTGAACAAGCTGGCCATGTACTTCAGCGGGAAGCGCGCCTGGTCCACCGTGCCCCAGAGCTCCTCGGTGCTGGTGTCGTAGAGCCAGTCGTCGGCCCAGGTCTTGGCGATCTCGTTCAGCTTCTTCTTCTGCGCGCCGTCCGTCTCCTTGACCGACGCCATCACGGGCAAGAGTGGCGGGACGTAGAACAGCATCGGCAGCGTGCGGAACTCGGGGTGGAGCGGCAGCGCCATGCCCCACTCCTTGACGAACTTGTAGGTGGGCGAATTCTGCGCCGCCTTGATCGTCGAGTCGGGGATGCCGTTCTTCTTGGCAGCGGCGATCACTTTCGGGTCGAACGGATCCTGGATGATGTCCAGGTGCGCGCCCACCAGCTCGCTTTCGGGGGAGCTCGCGGTCTTCTCGATCAGGTCGGCGTCGTAGAGCATCACGCCCAGGTAGCGGATGCGCCCCACGCACGAATGCATGCACGCCGGCGCGTAGCCCGCCTCGATGCGCGGGTAGCACAGGATGCACTTCTCGCTCTTGCCGGTGTGCCAGTTGTAGTACGACTTCTTGTAGGGGCAGGCGGTCACGCACATGCGCCAGGCTCGGCAGACCTCCTGGTTGATGAGCACGATGCCGTCCTCGCCACGTTTGTAGATGGCGCCCGAGGGGCACGAGGCAACGCAGCCCGGGTTCAAGCAGTGGTTGCAGATGCGCGGCAGGTAGAAGAACGCCATGCGCTCCAGCTGGAACATGGCCTCGCGCTCGGCAGGCGTGAGCTTCGCCAAGTTCGGATCGTTGCGCGCGTAGTCTGGCGTGCCGCTCAGATCGTCGTCCCAGTTGGGACCCATCTGCACGTCCATGGGCTCGCCGGTGATGAGCGAAACCGGTCGCGCCGTGGGCTGATCGTCACCGGGCGGCGCCTCGATCAGGTTCAGATAGTTGTAGGTGAACGGCTCGTAGTAGTCCTCGACCGACGGCAGGTGCGGGTTGTGGAAGATGTTGCCGAGGCCCTTGCCCTTGCCGGCACCCTTGAGGTGGATCTTGCCGTCGCCGCCGCGCTCCCAGCCACCTTTGTAGATGCCCTGGTCCTCCCACTTCCCGGGGTAGCCGGTGCCGGGCTTGGTCTCGACGTTGTTCCACCACTGGTACTCGGCGCCTTTGCGATCAGTCCAGATGTTCTTGCACGCGACGGAACAGGTGTGACAGCCGATGCACTTGTCCAGGTGAAAGACCATCGAGATTTGGGCTCTGATGTCCATGTCCGTTTCCTCTCGTTGGTCTCAGAAGACGACCTTCGTCATCTTCTTTACGAAGACGTGGGTGTCGCGCTGCGGCGCGATCGGTCCCCAGTAGTTGAAGTGGAAGGAGAACTGCCCGTACCCGCCGCTCAGGTAGTTCGGCTTCAGGTGGATGCGCGTGAAGCTGTTGTGACCGCCCGCTCGGCGGTTGCCGCGCACCTGGGACTTGGGGATGCCGACAGTTCGCTCGGGGACGTGATAGACGATGCACACGCCCTTCGGGATGCGCGCGCTCACCGAGGCGCGCGTGCAGTACACACCGTGGTCGTTGTAGACCTCGACCCAGTCGTTGTCCTGGATGCCGAGCGACTCGGCGTCCGCTTCGCTCAGCCAGCACGGCTCGCACCCGCGCGAGAGCGTCAGCATGCGCAGGTTGTCCATGTAGGTCGAGTGGATGTGCCACTTGCCGTGCGGCGTGAGGCAGTTCAGCGCCATCGCCTCGCCGTTCTTCACCGTCTCGCGCAGGTCACCGTATGCCTCCGGTTTGGGTGACGGCTTGTACGTCGGCAGGCACTCGCCGTAGGCGAGGTAGAGCTCGTGATCGAGGTAGAAGTGCTGGCGCCCCGTGAGCGTGCGCCAGGGCACGAGCCGATCGACGTTGTAAGTGTAGGCCGCGTAGGCGCGCCCGTCGTTCATCAGGCCGCTCCACAGCGGCGAGGTGTTGTAGCGCCGCGGCTGGGCCTGCAGGTCCTCGTAGGTCAGGTGCACGTCGCGGCTGCCGTGGCCGATGTCCGCCAGCCGGAGGCCCGTCTTCTTCTCCATGTTCTCGTAGGCGCGGACGTTCAGCTTGCCGTTCGTCAGCGTCGACAAGTGCAGGAGCACGTTGGCCGCCAGGTTGTCTTCGCGCAACGAGGGGTAGACCTTGCCGTCGATGGTCTCGACCGGATAGTGGTTCGATTCGATCAGCTCGTCGTAGGCGTCCTCGCACATGTAGTGGTTGCCGTGCGCGCCCAGGCCCTGCTTCCTCACGCCTTCGCCCAGCGTGATGTAGCGCTCGTAGAGCTTGGTGAAGTCGCGCTCGACGACCGTCAGCTTGTGCATGGTCTGGCCAGGAATGGCGTCGCACTCGCCGCGGTACCAGTCCTTGATCGCGGGCTGAGTGATCTCGTCGGCGCTGTCGTGCGAGAGCGGCGAAGCCACCACGTCCTTGTGCACGCCGGGGAGGTGCTTCTTGGCCAGGTTCGCCGTGGCGCGAGAGATCTCCTTGAAGATGTCCCAGTCCGACTTCGACTCCCAGACCGGCGCTACCGCCTGCGACAGAGGGTGAATGAACGAGTGCAAGTCGGTGCTGTTCATGTCCGCCTTCTCGTACCAAGAGGCCGCGGGCAGCACGATGTCCGAGTAGAGCGCCGACGAGTCCATCCGGAAGTTGAGATCGACCACGAGGTCCATCTTTCCGGTGGGTGCGACGTCGTGCCACTTCACTTCCTCCGGGTGCTCCGCGGAGTCCTTGCCGATCGCGTTCGAGTGCGTGCCGAGGTAGTGCTTGAGGGCGTATTCGTGGCCCTTCATGCTCCCCATGATCGCGTTGCCGCGCCAGATGTACCAAACGCGCGGGTGGTTCTCCGGGGCCTCGGGATCGCTGACGGAGTACTCGAGCTTCTTGCTCTTCAGCTTCTCCACCACGTACTGCTTGATCTCGTCGTCGGTCTTCGCGCCGTGCTCCTGGGCTTCGCGGCACAGCTCGAGCGTGTTCTGCTTGAACTGCGGATAGAACGGCATCCACCCCATGCGCACCGAGCGGAAGATGGTGTCGGCGGTGTGGAGCTTGGTCCACTCGTTCTTGGGCACCGCGTTGTAGCGCGAGTAGTGCCCGTCGTAGCGGTATTGGCAGGTATTGAGGTAGTGCCAGAGCGGCGCCTGCTGCAGGCGGCTCGCGCTGACGTGGTCTTTGGCGAACGCCATCGTCCCCCACGAGTCCGACGGCGCCAGCTTCTCCTGGCCGACGTAGTGGTTCAGCCCGCCGCCGTTCTTGCCCACGCACCCCGACAGCATCAGCGCCATGGCGCCGGCGCGGTACATCAGGTTGGAGTGGTACCAGTGGTTGATGCCGGCACCGACGATGATCATGCACTTGCCCTGCGTGGTCGCCGCGGTGTTGGCCCACTCGCGCGCGAACTGCAGCACCGTCTTCGAGTCGACGCCGGTGAGGATCTCCTGCCAGGCTGGCGTGTAGGCCGAGTCCTTGTCGGTGTAGTCCTTGGGATAGTCACCCGGCAGACCGCGACCGACGCCGTACTGGGCCATGATCAGGTCGTAGACCGTGGTGACCGCCACCTTGCCCTCGGCGGTCTCGACGTAGCGCACCGGCACGTTGCGAATCGCCTTGCGATCGAGGCCGAACTCCGTGAACTCCGTGGGCAGCGTCTCGTCTCGATTGCCGAGCAGAGTGAGGATCGGGTCGTAGGGCTGGTCATCCAGCGCGTTCTCGAGCTTGATGTTCCACTTGGCCGTGTCCTTCTTGGCCCAGCGGAAGCCCACGCTGCCCTTGGGGATCACCAGCTCGTTGGTCGCCTCGTCGATGTTGAGGAACTTCCAGTCGCCGTGCTCGATCGCCGCGAATTTAGCGAGCTCGTTGGCACGCAGGAGGCGCCCGGGGCGGTAGTGATCGCCGACCTGCTCGAGCTTCACCAAGAACGGGCTGTCCGTGTACTGCTTGACGTACTGGATGAAGTACGGCGTCTGCTCCTCGTGGTGGAACTCCTTGAGGATGACGTGGGAGACGGCCATCCAGAACGCGCCGTCGCTGCCGGCGTGGAGCGGCACCCACTGATCGGCGTACTTGCAGACCTGGCTGAAGTCCGGGGAGAAGACCACCGCCTTGGTGCCGTTGTGGCGCGCTTCGGCGAAGAAGTGGCAGTCGGGCGTGCGCGTCATGTTCAGACACGCGCCCATGTCGGCGATCATCTTCGAGTTGTACCAATCGGCGCTCTCGCACACGTCCGTCTGCTCGCCCCAGATCTCGGGGAACGCCGTGGGCAAATCGCAGTACCAGTCGTAGAAGCTGAGGTTCGCGCCGCCGAAGAGCTGCAGGAAGCGACCGCCCGCCGCGTAGCTCAGCATCGACATCGCCGGGATGGGTGAGAAGCCGAAGACGCGGTCGGGCCCGTACTTCTTGGCGGTGTGGAGGTTCGCCGCCGCCATGATCTCGAGCACGGTGTCCCAGGACGCGCGGCGGAAGCCGCCCTTACCTCGGGCCTTTTGGAAGCTCTTGCGCTGCTCGGGGTCGCCCATGAGCTTGGCCCAAGCGGCGACCGGGTCCCCCTTCGCGTGCTCCTTCGCGTTCTCGAAAGCGTCGATCAGCGCCCCGCGGATCAGCGGGTACTTGATGCGAAGCGGGCTGTACAGGTACCAGGAGTACGAGATGCCGCGCTGGCAGCCGCGCGGCTCGTAGGGCGGGAGCGAGTCCTCGAGCAGCGGATAGTCGAGCTGCTGCGTCTCCCAGACCACGATGCCGTCCTTCACGTGGATCTGCCAGGAGCAGCCTCCCGTGCAGTTCACCCCGTGCGTGCTGCGCACGATGCGGTCGTGCTGAAAGCGGTTCCGGTAAAACTCCTCCCACTGCCGAGTCTTGGGCGAGATGATGTCCTGGATCCAGCTCATGGCTTTGTCACTCCAAGTCTTTCGCTGACGTTCTTCTGGTGTGTCACTCGGACTTCACCTGGCGCTCGAAGATCTCGCGGTTGACCGGCCCCGGCTTGCGCCGCCGCCAGATCACCCCGTACAGGCCTGCGAGCACGACGAACATCGCCGAGCCGCCCGCGACCAGCCGATTGCCGTAGTCCACCGGCGTCTGCAGCGCCTGCGTCTTGTCGACGTCTTGCAGGAACCCGACGATGTCGCGCGCTTCGCTCTGCGTGAGCGGCGCGTCCTTGTACGCGGCCTCCATCACCGGAAAGGGAGGCTTGCCGAGGATGGCGCTCACGCCCGGAGCGCCGACGCGGGAGAACACCTGCGTCAGGTCCTTGGCGAGCACGCCGCCGCCGATCACCGCGTCGTGGGTGACGTGATGGCACGAGTTGCAGGCCGGTCCGGCGTTTTCCAGCCGGATCAGCCCCTGGAACAGGCGTCGGCCGCGGTCGATCTCGGCAGAGGTCGCTTCGGGAAAGCTCTCCCCCATGCCCCCGCCGGAGCCCGAGCCCCCGGCCCTGATGAAGTCGATGATGTCCTTGATGTCCGCCTCGGAGAACTGAGGCATGTCGGGCATCGGAGTCTTGTTGAAGTCGTTGAAGAGCTTCACCGCAACCGGATCGCCGGACGCGATGACCGACTGCGACGACTTGATGAACTGGAGCAACCACTCTTCGGAGCGCCGGTCGGCGACGCCCTTCAAGTCCGGGCCGACGCGCGTGCCGCCGCCGATGGTGTGGCAGGCCGCGCACACGCTGTTGAATTTCTGCTCGCCGCCCGAAGCCCGCGCGTCGGTGGCACCGAGCACGACGGCGACGGCGGCGCCGATGGAGAGGGCGCGCCAGACAGTGGACGGTTTCATGATCGGTCTCCGGGCGGCGGCACGAGAGAGGCGTGCCGCCCGAGACCAGCGTTACGTTCCGGCGCTTACAGGCGACTTACGCGCGCCCGGTCCGGCTGACATCCGTCACGCCTGCGCTAGCTCGAAGAGCGAAAAACCCGTTGCCGGAGCGCCTCCAGCTCCGGCGAGCTCTTCACGCCCAGGTCCTTCTCGAGTGCGACCCTGAACTCGTCGAACTGGGCTCGTGCCTCGCCGGCTCGCCCCATGCGCAGCAGCAGGCGGAGCTGCGACTCGAGCAGATCCTCGCGATGTTGCCCGATCCGCAGCGCCTGCTGAAGGTGCCCGACGGCGCTCTCCAGGTCTCCACTTCGCGCACGCAAGGTGGCGGCACGCTCCAGCACCCGAAGCTGAAGCTCCGCGAGCTCGCGGCGCTCCGCCTCGCACCACTCGGCGTAGGGATCGTCCTGGAACAGCTCGCCCCGGTACAGCTCCAGCGCTTGCTCGAGCGTCGCGATCGCCTTGGCAGAACCGCCCGACTCACGCATGCCCGTCCGCGCGAGCTCCCGATAGCGGACGAGGTCGATCTCCATCGGGGCGTCGAGGTTCAGGTAATACACATCACCGCGGTTTCGAACGTACAGCCAGGCGCGGTCCGCCCGGTGCGGCTCGATCACCGATCTGAGCGCGTGCATCACGCCGTGCAGCCGGTTGGCTCCGCTCTGTGGGTCGGCGTCCGGCCAGAGTTGCTCGATCAAGAAATCCTTGCTGATCGGCGTCCCCGCCCTGAGCGCCAGCAGCTTGAGCAGCATCAGCGCCTTGCTGCGCGAGAACTGCTCGGCTGAAATCGCCGAGCCCCGCTTCAGCACCTCGAAGCTCCCCAGACAGCGGAGCTCGAGCTCCGGAGCCTTCGCCTCGTCGCCGGGATGCGCGACGCTGCTCGGGTCGAGTCGGAGTCCCGGACGGCTCGGCGCGAGGTGCAGCGCGGCCTGCTGCGCCATCACCAGCAGGGGAACCAGGCGCGCCGTGGCGTAGTTCTCACCTCGGCGCCCGAGGTCCACGGCGATGAGCCCGTGAAAGCGACCGTTCTCGCGGAGCGGCAGGCAGCACGGGGCGGTCACTCGGCTGGGAATGCCGCGCCGGCAGGGGATGGGCCAGCCACGCCGACCCCGATCGGCGGCGAAGCCATGCCCGTCCAAGACCGTAGGGCAGTCCGCCCACTCCCCGAGCTCGGCGCGGGCGCAGAGCAGCGAGGCGGGCCCGGTCGACACCACGCGGGCCGGCAAGCCCTTCTCCGGGTCGACCAACGCGATGGTGCCGTAGGTGGCGTTGGCGCGGCGACAGATGGTATCGAGCAGCGCTCGGAGCTGCGCGTCCGATCCTGATTCGTGGGGCGCGCACACCGCGTCGACCTCCTGCCTGAGCGTGGCGAGCCCAGCGCGCACCGCGCTCGACACGGGGACAGCGACGCGCTCCAGCAACGCGACGGCGCGCTCGACGGGAAAGCTCTCGCTGCGGGAGAGCAAGTGAATCGAGCCTAGGGCTCCCCGCGCCTCCGTCAGCGGCGCACACGCGTAGGAGCGGATGCCTCGCTCAGTGACCCTTCGCCGGAGGAAACGCGGATCGTCCGCCAGATCGCTGGTCGCGAGGCTCTTGCCGGTCGCGACGACGATGCCCGGGTAGCCGACGTTGGGCTCGAAGCGCATGCGATCGGACATCGCTTCACCGTCGGGGCCGGTCCAGACGGAGAGCAAGGCGTCCTTCCCATCTGGCTCGGAGAGGAAGAGCTCGCAGTCGTCCGCTCCGGTGGCGCCTCGTAGCGTCTCGAGGGCGGCTCCCAGGCTGCTGAACAGGTCGTCCGGGGAAAGCAGCGCCGCCACCGCGGCGACGACGCCTTCGACGTCCAGCTCGCCCTGAGCAGCGGGCGCGACGTGCCGCTTCACGACGTCGAGCAGCGCGGAGTTGTCGAACGGCTTGGTGAGGTAGTCGCTCGCTCCTTCCTTCATCGCTTCGACGGCCGAGTCGATGCTTCCGAATGCGGTCAAGAGCACGACCCGCGTTTGTGGCGAGCGCGCCTTCACCTCCGCGAGGAGCTGAACGCCGTCCATGCGCGGCATTCGGATGTCGGTCAACACCAGCGTCGTTTCGCGCTTCTCCATCAGCGAGAGTGCCTGCTTCGCGGAGTAGGCCACCTCCACGTCCAGCGGCAGCTCGCCGAGGAGCATGGCGATACCGTCCGCCATGTCGCGATGATCGTCGACCACCAGCACCCGAGGCCGAGTCATGCGGGGTCATCCCCCACCGAAGGCAGCCCTCGACTGGGAGGGACCTCGGGTAACAAGACGCGAAAGGTCGTCCCCTGCCGCGTCTCGCTCTCGACGCTGATGCTGCCCCCGTGGCCGCGGACGATGTTGTCCGCGACCGCGAGCCCGAGCCCCGTTCCGGTCGGCTTGGTCGTGAAGAAGGGTTGGAAGATTCGCTCGAGCTCTTCCGCTGGGATGCCTTCGCCGCAATCGCTGATCTCGATGGCGCGCGTGATTGGCGCGAGCTCCGGCGCTTCGAAGGCGCGGAGCTGCACGGTCCCGCCCTGTCGCGAAGCCTCTATGGCGTTCAACGTGAGGTTCAGCACCGCTTGCCGAAGCTGCTGCGCGTCCGCCTCCGCCCACACCGCCGAGGCGCTCTCCTCGTGGATGATCCGCACGCCGAGCTTCGCGGCCAGTGGCTCCACGGATTGGGCCACGTCGTGGCACACCGTCCGGAGATCGACGCGCTCGTGCTTGGGCTTCCGCGGTCGCGCGAGCTCGAGCAGGTCTCCGGTGATCTTCCGGCAGCTCTCGGCGTTGCGCTGGATGGTCTCCAGGTGCCGCTGGAGCGGATCGCCCTTGGGCAGTCGAGCCAGCGCGTGCTGTGCGTAGAGCGATACGACGCCGATGGGGTTGTTGATCTCGTGGGCCACCACCGCAGCGAGCTTGCCGACGACCGAGATCTGCTCCTCGTGCGCCAGGCGACGTTCGAGAGCCAGACGGTCGGTGACGTCACGGGCGACCACGACCAGGCCCATGGAACGCTCGCGCTGATCGCGCACGACCGACGACGTGGCCTCGTAGCTCCGGCCGGCGTGCTCGAAGACCCGCGCGCCCGTCGCGCCCTCGAGCGTTGCTTTCAGCACGTCCGCACGTGTCGCATCCGCGGCTCCCGGCGCACCCCACAGCTGTGCGGCGCGCTGGTTCTCGAGCAGCACGTTGCCCGCGCGGTCCGAGAAGCTCACCGCATCCCCCATGCAATCGATGATGGCCTGGAGCCTGGAACGCTCTGTCTCGAGCTCTTCGCGCGCATCTCTCAGACGATCGCTCTCGAGCGACGGGTCGTCGACGCTCCCGGCCGGCCGCCGCTCGCTCTGGTGCTTGCCGGTCAGGTAGTGGGTCAAGAGGGAGCTCACGACGAGCGTCAGGACGAGCCCCGCCAACGTGCCGAGCGCCCATGAGCTCAGCCTGTTGCCGACGCCAACCAGCACCAGGACGATACCCACGATGGCGAGCCAGCGCAGGCGCACCAGCCAGCCGAAGACAGGACCGGCGGGCTGCGCGCGCGCCATCGCTAGCGCCGACCCTGTCGAGCGGGTCTCACAAGAACTCTCGATCCGGTGGCGCGTGGGCCACGGCTGTGTCGAGCTCGCGATGGGTCCTCCCGAGGCGAGGGCCTGTAGGCCCGCTGCCGGCTCCGAGCGTAGCACGCACCGACTGGGGTCGTGGACACACGCGGAAACAGCGTCGGGCATTGTGCGCTCATGACCGAGCTTGGCCGAGGCGCGCTTCCCCGGCGCGCTCGCGGCGAACGGTGTCCGCGAGTGAGAACAGGCGCCGCGCGAACCCCGCGAACGCGAGGCTCCACGCGACGATGGCGACCACGACGAAGCGCCGGGCCAGCACCGAGAGCTCGACGATCCCCGTGACACTCGCGAGCTGAAAGCTGCAGGCCGCGTACATCCCCAGAGGAAAGACCGCTCCCCAGTACAGCGGGTCGTACGAGATGGGGAAACGTTTCACCACATGCCGCCACACCGCCAAGATCACCAGCATGGGGACCCACCAGGTCGCCGTCGCCCAGTACCAGAGCGTGAACCCCTTCAGGAACGGCAAGAGCGAGCTGAGCAGCTCCGAGCCTTCGGCGTTCTTGATCAAGGCGGTGCCTGCGAGCGTCGAGATCGCCATCGCCCCCATGTTGATCCAGTAAGGCGGCATCAGATCGCTCGGGAGGAAGCGGAAGAAGGTGTAGCGATAGAAGATCAGCGAGATGGTCCAAATGTAGAGCATACCCCCGCACAGCCACAACGCGAGCATCGCGAAGAGCGCGAACGGGCGGCTCGCACCGAAAGCGGTCGAGACATTGCAGCCGAGGACGCAGAGCGACTGCGTCGCGACGACCGCGACCAGCCAGCCACCGTTGATGCCGTCGGGCAAGCTCGGCTTGGTTTCGCGAACGGTCAGCGCCGTGAAGATGGCGTACATGCAGCCGCACCAGAGCGCGAGGCCGAGCCACCAGATGCTCTTGCCCAGGTCCAGGGCGGAGCGGAGCATCACGTGTTGGTTTCCGACGATGCAGGTGCTCGCGACGATGGTGAAGAAACCCACACCCCGTTGGTGATCGCTCCAGTCGGCGACGAACTCTCTGGGAAATCGCGCGACCCGCAGCAGCGTCAGCGCGACGAGCGTCGCCAAGAGCGGCAGGTTCAGCCAGAGCAGCGCGGTCGCGGCCAATTCGTGCCCGACCATGGCGCAGGCCATCGAGACGATGCCGGTCGACATCACCATCGCGAAGTAGGCCGGCTGCAGGTACTTCAGTTGCCCGTCTGCGACGCGCAGCAGGGCGGCGCCCCAGCTCCCGCTCGGCCCGACGCGTCGGGCCTGGGCTTCTCTGACCATCGTGCGACCGCGACGCTAGCGCCCCGCAATTACACGGCGCTTACGCCAGCAGCGGCGCTCGCGGTCAGCGCGTCACCGGCCCAATGTCTCACGGACCGTCGCCGCGATCACGGCGCCCTGGAAATCTCCGCTGTTGTCGAGCTCGGCCGCCCAAGGAAGCGTCTCCCTGAGCTGCCGGTCGTCCATCGGCCGCGATTCTAGCGGCCTCGCCGGCGGTATCCATGCGCGCGCTCAGCGGGCAGCGACGGCCGTCACGATCCACGTGCTGGACGGCGCGTAGACGCCGCGGTTGTCGCAGTCCGGATTCGTCACTCGCGAGTCGCCGGGGCCGCGGAATGAACTACACGGCCCGGGTCCGCGCGCTTGGATGCCTCCGTGTGTTGCCGAGCACGTGAAAGCGCAGAAATTTGAGCAGCCCGGCCGATCGAGGACGAGCCGCGCGCCATGCGCTTTGCGCAGACGCCCACGGAGGAGGCGCTGTGGCGGGAGCTGCGTGGCGGGAAGCTGGGCGCGGTCGTCCGACGTCAGTACGTCGTCGGCCGGTACATCGCGGACTTCGCCGTGCCCTCCGTGCGCGTCGTGATTGAGGTCGATGGCGCGTACCACGCCAGCCGGCGTGCGGCCGATGCGCGCCGGGACCGGGAGCTTGGTCGCCGCGGGTGGCGGGTGTTGCGGCTGCCGGCGGAGCTCGTTGCCCGGGACCTCGGGGAAGCGGTCGCGCGCGTGCGCGCGGTGCTCGGCAGCGATGGGTGACGGTGGCACCCCGCCGGGTGTCACGAAGCGCGTCGATCGCCACCTGAGTTCGCCACTTCGCCACCTTGTGAGCGAGCGAAACAGCGGGGTTTTGGGTTCACCTGGCTGGCACGCCGCTCGCTGAGGCGGCAGTGGCGTGGGCCACCCTGCACATGCGCTCGCACAGCCCGAGCGCTCGCGCTTCCGCCACCGGCCGGAGAGGACCGTGCTCTACCAGACGGTGGCGGAGCACTGGCCGGCGTTCCTCGAGCGCGCGGAGGAGCACGGCGGACTGCCGCGCTTCGTGGTGAAGGAGTTCGAGGAGTACCTTCGCTGCGGGCGTCTCGAGCACGGGTGTCTGCATCTGGTCTGTCGCGAGTGCGGCTACTCCGAGCTCGTCGCCTTCTCCTGCAAACAGCGCGGATTCTGCCCCTCCTGCCTCGGTCGGCGGATGGCGGACACCGCCGTCCACTTGGAGCAGAGCGTCCTGCCGCGCGTGCCCATTCGCCATTGGATCTGCTCACTGCCCTGGGGACTGCGAGCCTTGCTCGGCTACGACCGGAAGCTCTGCGCCGAGGTGGTGAGCGCGTTCATGGCAGAGGTGGACCGCTCACTGCGCTGGCGAGCGAAGCGCCAGCTCGGGCTAGCGAGCGTCGCAGACGCGCACACGGGCGGCGTGGCCGCGGTGCAGAGGACGGACAGCGCGCTGCGCCTGAACGTCCACTTACGACGTCCCGGCGCAGATGAAGAGCGGGCTCGGCGATCTGGCGCGATTCATGAGCCTGGAGATGGCCCCGCTCAGCGAGCCCGCCACGCTGGTCGCGCTCTCTCCTTCCACCTACGTCGACCGCATCCGTGCGCCGCTCTTCCTCTACGCAGGAGCTCGCGACGTGCGCACGCCCGTCAATCAGCTCGACGGGCTGGTGAGGACCTTGCGCGCCAAGAAGCAGCGGGTAGAGTACATGCTGGTCGATCAAGGTCATGCCCGGGGCGACCCGAGGACCAACGCCGAGATGACCGCCGTTGTGCCTCCAACTCGACGCAGCGGTGAGCGCCTCGCCGAACGCGGAGGTGTGCCCTGCGCAGGGAGCGAGTGGAGAATCTGCCGAAGTCGCGCCTGCCGACCGCCCAGCCGGGGTTCGCGGGCAGCGCTCGATCCGAGCTCCGCCGCCGCGTACTTCCAACTCGTTGGGTTTCTACAGGTGGAAACTCCTACGCGCCGCAGGCGGGCTCAACAAGATCCCGTCGGCCCAGACCGCGGGCAACATGGACGCCTACTCGTCGTTCCTCACCTTCCGCGCGCGCCGGGCTCACGCCACGGGCAAGCAGCAGGGACCTTCGCGGCTCCACGTCGGGAACTTGGCGACGTTCAGCCGCCCGCGCAAAATGCCAGGACTTCGAGCTTGGCCTGAGCGTCGCTCTGGATCTTGGTGCAGGTTTCAGGACACAGCACGATCGAGCTGCCGCCCGCATCTCCACCGCCACTGCCGACGGTGAGGTAGAAAGATCCGGCTTTGCACTGCGTGGCGTCGTTCACCTGGGTGAACGCTTCCGGTGAGCCTCCCGCCGAGGGTGTGTACGCGAGCATGAGGGTCTTCGGATCGATGGTCTTGCCCGCGGGAGGCGCCGGCACGTCGAACGTGCAAGCAATCTTCACGCCCTTGACCACGCTCTCGGCGATCTTCTTGAACACCACGTCGAAGCCCACGCCCTCGCATACCGGGTAGCGCAGGCCCCCGGTCAGCATGCTGAGCGCTTGGCTGCCCGGTCCGGAGTTCACCGCGGTCGCGCACTTGGAGGCGACGAGCCCGTCGGTCGGCGGGTATTCTCCCGTCGCATTGGCGGTGTTTTTGCTGACTCCCACCAGACTGTGCCAGACGTAGTTGCGCTTCGTGGCGGTGCCGAACTGGAGCGGGTCGAGAGCCAGCAAGTCGGTGTCGAAGTTCTGCGCGGCCAGAGGCGCATCGGTCAGGTAGCTGCTCGCGGTGCCGTCGTCGTAGCAGCTCGGGCCGTTGACCGCGCACGAGGAGTAGTAGGCCGCGGTCGACGGCCATTGGCAATCCATACGATCGTCGCTGACCAGTACGAAGGTCTTCAGAGCTTCCTTGCGCAGCCACTGCGACCAGCCGCCTGGAGCCAGGTTGTAGCGATCGGGCTGCTTGTACCAGTCCAGCATCTTGCACCAAGCGTCCCAACTCTCAACGTCGTCGTGATCGTAGTGATAGAAGACTGGTGGGTTGTTGGTGGGTGCGGTGTTCTGGAGCACGCCCGTGCATGGCGCTCCCCCAAGCGGCGGGGAAATGCAGATCGACGACTCGTAACTAGAGGGCGTGTTGTATCCGCCGTGCTCGCCGATCACGATCACGCGGTAGTCCACGGTGAGCGACCCGAGCACCTGTGCGAAGTTAGTGTTGATGTTGTCCTGGATCGCCTTCATTTCCTCGGCCATCGAGCAGGAGTTGTCGACGACGAAGATGACGTCGACCGGTGTCTTGATGAACGAAGCCTGGAACTTTTGGACGGCGCAGGCCGCGTCCGGGTTCAGCGCGCCGTCGCCGGCATCGGGGGCCGAGCCGCCGGTGCCCGTTCCGCCGGAGCCGCCGGCGCCACCCGCTCCGCCGGACCCGCCCGAGCCGGAGCCGCCGCTCCCGCAGTCACACGCGTCCCACTCGCCACTCGCCGAGCAGGTCTGCCCGCCCTGACACGCTCCGGGGCCCACGCACACCCGCGTGTCGCCCGGCGCGCAGGTGCCGGCGCCGCCGATACCCGCGCCACCGGTGCTCGCGCCCCCCGAGTGCAAGCCAGTGTCCGACGACTCTCCGCCGCACGCGCTCGCCAGAGCCGCGCCCAGAATCAAGCCGGTGCCCACGTAACCCGCATAACGGAGCGTCATCGATCCGGTCTCCCCAGCCGGGGCAGACTTCCCACCCCGAGTCGGAAGCTAACACGAAGCGTTCGAGTGTGCGCGCTCGGTTCGCGCGCGAGGATTGCGCGGTGCAGATCGCGGAGTAGTCATTTCTTGCAGGCGACCGAAGGTTCTTCGTTACTGCGCGCGCCGGCACACGGCTCGACGTCGCGGATTCTGTGTGCAAGCTCTCGATCGATCGACGACGCAGCGGAGCCGGCGCGAGGGGCGCGACGCGCGACGCCACCCGGGGTACCTCCATCTGACGCACGTCCGCGCGGAGTGCGGACAGCGGGAGAGCGAGCCCGGGTATTGCCCGGCCGACAGCTGCGCGTTGCGCGGCATCAACGTCTACGTCGCTCAGGTCGTCGACGGGCGGGACCGCCGCCGGGTAGAGCGGCTCTGCAAGTGGACGAGAAATGACCATGGACCCCAGGCATGTCGGCCCGTACGCTCGCGTGCATGCGGAGGCCCTCGGGCATCGAACGAAGGCGCCTGCGCTTCGGTGCCGTGCGAGCCTGGCGCGCGAAGACATTGGCGGCCATCACGATGGCCACGCTCGTGCTGGTGTGCCGCGTCGCTCCCGTGCGTGCCGAAGCCGAGCAGGCGGTGCCAGCGCTGCCCGTGCCGCGCGTCGGCCCGCTCGTGGGGGCGGGTTTCATGCTGAACAACGACGACTTTCCCATGCCGAACGGGTTTGGCGAGATCGGTGGGGCGGTGCGATTCGAGGTTGATCCCGTCTTTCACGGTGTCGTCGCCGTCTGGTATCAGCACCGCGTCACGAGCGAGACCTCCGAGAAGGACGCGAGTGGCACGGAAACCTCTTACAACCGATTCGATATCGTCGGCAGCACGATTCTGGCCGGTTGGTGGCTGAGCGAGTCGTTCGCATTTCGCACGGGCGCGGTCGTCGGCTACGCGTGGGTGGACCATCACAACGACGTCTGCGGCGACATTTCCTACGAGCGTCTCGCGCTCGGGCCTGCGTTCGGCTTCAGCAGCTCCTATGGAGCTCGCCGAGAGATCGAGGTGGGGCTCATGGTCGACGCAATCAACCTGCCCCGACTCAAGTGCATCGCGACGGCGAACGGTTACGGGCAGTTCAAGCTGTTCCACAAGCTCGACACGCTTTGGTCCGCAGCGGTCGCCCAGGTTGCGTACTTGTTCTGACGAATGGAAAGCAACGATCATGGAAGGCACTCACGGTCGGCGCAGCTCCCTTCGCCGCCTTCGTCTGCTCGTGGCGAGCTGCGCTCTTGGAGTGATGGTCAGCCTTGGAGCCGCGTGCAGCGCCGAAACGGTGAGCGAGACGAGCGACCCGTATGGCTGCAAACGTTACGAGGGCACTTGGATGGTCTCCTGCAACAACGCGGAAACCTGCACCGTGAGCTCTGCCAACCAAGGGTTCGACGGCTGCGACATCACATTCTCCAATTGCTCGCTCGAAGGTGTCGGCGACGTTCGCGAGGAGCGCGACGCAGGCGTCACACACATCATGCTCCGCTGGCACGTGGGCAGCAGTGGAAGTACCTGGAATAATTCCTGGTGTGAGGCCGAGGTCTCTGCTGACGTGAGCACGCTCAGCGGGAGCTGTGCGTGGGAACCGGGCTACTACTCGGGGAACTGTGCTCTCACCGCCACCAAGGCCGGTCTCGGCGATGGCGCGGCTGACTGATGAGCGCCACACCACGCCCAACGGCCCTCTGCCCGGGCGTGGATGGTGACGGATCCCGCCGCGCCACCTTCCCCTGCCGCGCGCAGCGGACGGCGCGAGTGCGGAGCACTGTGCTTCCGCGCGCTCCGCGGGCGCCGTTCGCGAGCACGGCTTTGGGGAAGGTCGCGCGGCCGGAGACAGCGCCTGGCAGTGCCTGTTCAGTGCCGCACCGTGATCGAGGACGCGCGGGTTGGGGCAGGAACACGGCCCGAGCGACGTGTACACACGCGTACGTGTCGTACGCCTACCCGGCGGGGATGGGGACGAAGCTGATCAACACCGTGGAGATCCCGGTGGTGAAGTAGCTGCCCCCACTCGCGGCGCTTCGCGCCGCGGTCTCCCCCTTACGCGGCAGCGCGCGCCGGATGACGTAGAGCCAAGACCACGGCGCCTTGCCGAGGGCGCGCGCCGCGCGCGTGGGGGAGACGCGTCGCTCCGAGTCTGTGTCGCCTCGCTTCGATGACGGCGACGTGAGCTTCCGCGCCGCTGGCTCCTGCCCGGCACCGCGGCCGGGCGCTGCCCATTTGGCGCACGACTCGCGCCAGGCGCCGTGCCTGCTCGGGTGATCGTCGCGAGAGTGGAAGGTGTGCGCAAGCGCCGGGCGCGGGGCGGAGGGGGCCGGCCTCGCTTCAGTGCAACGGCGCACGGCGCAGAAGGGTCTGCCCGCCCTTCAGCTCCAGGTAGAAAAGGTACTCGTCGTTTGCCGCGATGGCATAGGGCCAGCAGGCGCTCGCCACGGTCGTCGGCTGAGCTCCGGAGAGCGTGGCTCGCATTACACGTCCGTCGCAATCCTCCGCGAGGGTGCCTTGCTCGAGCCAGAACAACCGCTCGTGCACGACGAACTCAGCGGGGAACAGGTCACCTTCGAGCACGATGGACGCAGGGCCACCAGACACCGGCATGCGGCGAAGCGCGAACGTTCCCTTGGTCGTGCCCGCCATCCAGTACCAGAAGCCGTCACGTACTCGAGAGCTGAACATCGGGCCGCCCGGCTCGACGCCCAGGTCGGAGCAGGTGCCCGTGGCGTACTCGCATCGAGAGAGGACGCTACCGTGCAGAAAGAAGACGTGCGTGTTATCTGCGGCCGGGTCGCCGTATACTCCACCGAGAATGCTGGTGATCTCGCCCGTGAGCAGTGAATAGCGCTTGAGCTCTTGCGAATGCGCGAACCAGAGCCAGCTCGCGCCCAGTGCCAGATGCTGCGCGTTCGGTGTGAGCAGCATGAGATCCTTCACCGCGCCACCGTCAGGCGCTACCGCGCGGGTCGAAGACTGCGGCGGTGAGCCCAACTTACCGCTGTACTCCGTCCAGATCACGCGCTCAGGTGTCAGTACCATGTCAATGACTGCCGGTTTGACGTCATTCGTTACCAGACTGACCTGACCGGTAAGCGCGTCGATGCGACTTATCGTTCTGACTTCGACTGGGCTGCGCTCCGCGACGAAGACCGCATTGGAGTCGACTCGCATCGCTTCGACGAACTGAAGCGTCGCAAGCACCTCCGGTTGCCAAGGGCTCGCGTCTTCGGCGCCGTCCGGCGCGTCCTTGGCCGAAGTCTCCGCCGGCGCGTCCGCCGCCTCCGATGAAGCGTCTGTGCTGGCGTCGACTGCGCCGCTCGCATCCGGTTCGGCGGCCGCGCGATCGTCGTTGTCCACGCGACCGCAGTCTACGACGCTGAGCGCGAGGGGGAGCGCAAGGGACCCAGCAAGTGCTCTGCCGGACCAATGCCCCATGGATGCAAGCCTACACGCGCGGCCTGAGCTCGACCAGTTCGAGCTCGCGGCGGCTCACCGACACGCGAGTCGCGCCTGCCGGGACTCGTGTCCGCTCACTTCGATGACGGCGTCGTGAGCTTCCGAGCCGCAGGCTCCTGCCTGCACCGCGGCCGGGCTCCGCCCGCCCGGGTCAGGCGCGTTGCGGTGTCTCGCCTCGAAAACCACAAGCCACGAGCAGGGCAGCTTCCACCTCTGTCCAGCGCGCCTCGGGCAAAGTGGCTATCACGGCTCCGAGCCGAGTCTTTCGCGCAAGCGACACGTGATCCAGGTTGGCTGCGCAAGCGACCGGCATGCCGTCTTCAGGTGTCAAGACGACTTCGGTGTCGATGCCGCGAAGAGTGCGCGTGACCGGAGCGACGATTACTTCCGAGAGCGTGTCGATGACGCTGTCCCGAGTCATGAGGAGAACGGGACGTCGCTTGTCCGGGCTCGCGAACGTGTACCATCGGATCTCACCTCGCCGCACCGAAGGCCTCCCAACCCTCCGCGTCCCACGCGAGGGGATCTTCGTCGGTCCCGAACTCGTCGTTCGTCGGGGGCTGCGCGCGGTAGGCGACGTTGGCGGAGCGGCCCAACGCAGCCGCACGCAGCGCGAGTCTCGCCAAACGAACCTGCTCCTCGTGCGACAGCTTCTCGACGAGTGGCCAAAGGTCTCGGGCAGTAGCCGGTTCAGTCACCCGGCAACTCTATCACGCCTTCTGCCCGTGCGCGGCTGGTGACGGGTTTCGCCGAGCCACCTTCCCCTGCCGCGCGCAGCGGACCGCGCGAGTGCCGAGCACTGCGCTTCCGCGCGCTTCGCGGGGCGCCGTCCGCGAGCACGGCTTTGGGGAAGGTCGCGCGGCCGGAGACAGCGTCGAGCAGCGTCGGCGCAGTGCTGCACCGCGCTCGAGGACGCGCGGGTTGGGGCAGGACAACACCGCCACGGTCTGGGGCTGGGGCTCGGTGACCTCATGCCTATCGAGCCCCCGGAAACTCAGCGAGTTCACGTCGTGCAGCGGCCTAAGCGATCACCGATGCTCACCGGTGCGACGCGCTCCAGGTCCCGGGCCGAGCGTCGTCGCGCGGACTGTGAGTGGCGATCCGGGCGCGGGCGGCCGGAGTCGCCACTCCTTCGCGCGCTGACCGAACCCCGCGGCGTGGTAGTCTCAGCCGCCGATGGCTCGCGACGAGAGGTCTCCGGCGGCGCCGGCCCAGGACTCGCTGACCCTGGTGCGTCCGGAGCCGCGACTCGAGGGGTCTTTCGAGCAGCCCACGCAGGTCGCTCCTGCTCGCGATGTCGAGAACCCGGAGCTGGGCGAGGAGACTTTCGAACGACGGTATCGGCGCGAGACGCTGCTCGGTGAAGGCGGCATGGGACAGGTCCTGGCTTGCGAAGATCGGCGCATCGGTCGGGAAGTCGCCTTGAAGGTGATTCGCGCTTCTGCCGCCGAAGTGGCGGGGTTGCGCCAGCGCTTCCTCGCCGAAGCGCGCATCCAGGGACAGCTCGAGCACCCTTCGATCGTGCCGGTGTACGACCTCGGCAGCGGGCCCAGCGGCCCGTACTTCACGATGCGCCGCGTGCGAGGCAGGACGCTGGAGGCGGTCCTCGAGCGCCTGCGTGCGGGCACCGAGCTCGAAAAGTATCCGCGGCACCGCTTGCTCCGGGCCTTCGTCCAACTCGCCCAAGCCGTGGCCTTCGCCCACGCGCGCGGCATCATCCATCGGGACCTCAAGCCAGCGAACACCATGCTGGGCGACTACGGCGAGGTCTACGTCCTCGACTGGGGGCTGGCCAAGCAGACCGGGGAGTTCGATCCGGAGCTCACCAACGTCAACCCCGGGCCCGAGCTCGCCACGCTGGCCGGCGCCGTCGTCGGCACGCTCGGCTACATGCCTCCGGAACAGCTCCGGGGAGAGCCGCTCGACGCTCGCGCCGACGTGTACGCGCTCGGCGCCATCTTGTTCGAGTGTCTGACGCTCGAGCCGTTGCACTCGCACGACGCCAGCAACGCGCTGATCCAGTCGACGTTCGCGGGCGCGGACGCGCGCCCCACCGTGCGCGCTCCCGGGCGCGGCGTCCCGCCCGAGTTCGACGAGATCTGCGTGCGGGCGACCGCGCTCGATCCGGCCGAGCGCTTCGCCAGCGCGCGGGAGCTCGCGGACGAGGTCGATCGCTGGTTGAACGGCGACCGGGATCTCGCGCTGCGCAAGGAGCTCGCGCTCGGCCACTTCTCTGCGGCGCGAGAGGCGCTGGGGGGTCCCGGGAGCCTCGATGGGAAGCAGCGCGCGAGCGCCATCGCGGACCTCAACCGGGCCATCGCGCTCGACCCCACGAATGGCCAAGCGCTGGAGCTCATGAGCGCGCTCCTGCTGGAGGGTCCGACCGCGCCGCCGCCCGAGGCGCTGCTCGAGTTCAAGGAGTCGCTCGCGGGCGAGCGCCGGCAGATGGCGAAACTCGGAGCGATATCGTTCTCGAACTGGCTCCTGCTCTCCCCCCTGCTGTTCTGGCCCGGTATCAAGAGCTACGCGGGGTGGGTGATCCTCGCGCTGTCCATGGCCGTGTGCACCGCGCTCTGCCTCTGGCTCCATTCCAGGAAGCACGTGAGCGACATGATGGGGTTCGTCGTCCTCGTGCTCAGCACCGCTGCCATGGGCGTGCTGTCGTTGTTCCTGGGTCCGTTCATGTTGGTGCCTGCGCTCGCAGCCCAGAACACCATCTACTTTGCCGCGTTCGCGCCACGCGGGATCAAGCGCGGCGCGACCGTGGCGATCGGCACCCTCGCCGTGATCGCGCCCTTCGCGCTCGAGCTCGGGGGTGTGCTCCCGCCTTCGATGACGTTCACCGAGGGTGGGCTCTTGCTCCTACCGCGTCTGACCGAGCTTCCGTCTGCCCCCGTCCAGATCCTGTTGCTGGTCGGCTCGGTGTTCATGGTGCTCTTGCCGTCGTTCGTCCTGGCACGCCTGAACGACGAGCGCATCGACGTCAAGCTACGCCTCTTCTCCCACCTCTGGCACTTGCGCCAGCTGGTTCCCAAGGCCAGTCGCGGCGGCTCGCATTGATTCGGTGGTGAGATTCTCCGATCTTGTGCGGGTTCCCCTCCAGCAGCGCTCGATCCATGAACGCTCCGGGGTCGCCCCGCACTCGGCCCGAGGGCGCCGCCAGCCGAGCATGCGAAAGTGCGCGTGCCCGAGCAGTTGATGTTGGGCTTCGCGAAAGCGTGAGGCCTTCGCTCGCCGAGCGCCTCGCCGAAGGCGGAGGTATGACCTGCGCCGCGCGCGACGCCCGAATAGTTTCTGCCAAACCGCCCCGTCGGGGTTCGCGGGCAGCACTCGACCCAAGCTCCAACGCCGCGTACTCTTGCGCTCGGTGGGTTTTGGCAGTTCAAATGTGCTACGCGCCGCGCTGCTCATCGTCTTCGGCAACGTGATCTTCGTCGTGGCGTGCATCAACCTCTCACGCGCCAAGGGGCAGCCGTGGTACCTGCGCCTCCTGGGCCTCTCGAGCTGCCTCGGGCTGGCGGTGCTCCGGTTCGTCGTGCCCGACAAGGCCGGAAGCTCACAGAGGTGCACGGCACACGCTCCTCAGCTGGTCGAGGGCCTGCTCGAGGGGGAGCGCATGGCGTTCTCGTCTGGAGCGTACTGACAGGCTCCGCTCCCGTTGCTCCCGCGCGCCGACCACGGCGAACAGCGGCACGCCGGCCTCGTGGGCTGCGGCCACCCGGCGCGAGAGCGACTCCTCGCCGGCGTCGAGCCGGACGCGGAGCCCCCGCGCCCGCATGCTCTCCACTACCTCCAGCGCGTAGGCGTGCTCGGCGCCGGACACCGGCGCCACCACCACCTGCTCGGGCGAGAGCCACTCCGGCACCGCGCCGGCGTGGTGCTCGAGCAGGATGCCGAGGAAGCGTTCGAAGCTGCCGAACAGCGCCCGGTGGAGCATGGCGGGCCGGCTCCGGCCGCCGCCCCGCTCCACGTATTCGAGCTCGAAGCGCTCCGGCAGCACGAAGTCCAGCTGGATCGTGCCGCACTGCCACGAGCGACCGAAGCGGTCCCGAAGCGCGAACTCGAGCTTGGGGCCGTAGAAGGCACCGCCTCCGGGTTGCTCTGCGAACGACAGCCCTGCACGACGCGCGCTCGCGGCGAGCAGCGCCTCGGCACGGTCCCACGTCGCGTCCGAGCCGGCGCGAGCCTCCGGGCGCAAGGACAGCGCCACCGCCACGTCGTCGAAGCCGAACGCGCGGTAGAACGCCATCAGGCCCTGGCAGAAGGCCACCACCTCGTCTTCGATCTGGTCCGGCGCGCAGAACACATGACCGTCGTCTTGCGTGAACTGGCGCAGGCGAAATAGCCCGTGGAGCGTGCCGCTCGGCTCGTCGCGGTGCACCAGGCCGAGCTCGGCGAAGCGCACCGGCAGGTCGCGGTACGAAGGCGCGAGCTGGCGGAAGAGCTGCGTGTGCGCCGGACAGCTCACGGGCTTCAGCGCCACGTCTCGCTCCGGCAGCACGAACAAACCTTCCGGGAAGCTCTCCCAGTGGCCGCTCCGCTCCCAAACGGACCGGGCGAGCAGCTGCGGCGTGCGCACCTCGCGGTAGTCGTGTGCGGCGATCTGCCGGCGCACTGCCTGCTCCAGCTCCCGGTAGAGCGCGAAGCCGCGCGGGTGCCAGAACACCATTCCAGGGGCTTCCTCCTGGAAATGAAACAGATCGAGGCGTTTGCCGATTCTCCTGTGATCGCGTTCGTCGAGCATGGTCGTTCTCCGTCAGGGCCGGGCCGGCGGAGCGCACGAAGCCAAGATGCTCGAAAGCCCCGTCGGGTAATCCCGGCGGGGCCAGTTTCAGGGGCGCTCTTCCTTCGTCACCGCGCGCGCACGAAACCGCTCCCGCCGAAGCAGGTAGTGGTCGTGACGGTCGCCGCACGCAGGAACATCGCTCGACTTTTATGAACCTTGGCTTCGTCGGTGTCAAGTCGCGGGAGCAAGTTGGCAGTCTCGATCGGGTCTCCCCGAGTCGAGCTGCGTCGTCACCACCGGCGGGGAAGTGGTGACCCGGGGACGGGGCGGTGGAGAGGTACTGGGCCGCACAGGAGCAAGTGCCATCGATGGACGACCCGGCGGGCATCGAGCAGATCCGGCGCGCGGTGAGGCGCGACGAGAATTGGCAGCCGCTCTCTCCGCGCAGTCCTTGCGCACGTCGGGTCCAGGGGAACGGGTTGCTCTACGGGCTGCCGGTCCCAACGCTGTGCACATGGAGAGCCCTGCCCGGAAGGCTCCTTGCTGGCACGCCGAATCGGCCGCGCGAGTCGCCGAGCTCTTGGGAACCTCGGCACCCGCCGGCCTGACTCGCGAGGAGGCGTCGGCACGTCTCTCCCGACACGGTCCCAATCGACTGCTCCGGCGTCCGCCCAAGCCCGGCTGGCGGCTGTTCGCAGAGCAGTTCAAGAGCTTGCTGATCGTCGTGTTGCTCGTCGCTTCGGTGCTCGCGGCGCTCATCGGTGACGTGAAGGACGCGGTCGTCATCCTGGCAGTGGTCCTGCTCAACGCGTTCCTCGGCTTCCGCCAGGAGCACCGAGCGGAGGCGGCCGTGGCCGCGCTCAAACGCATGCTCGTGGGCAAGGCCCGGGTCCGCCGCGAGGGGTCCGTCGAGGAGATCGACGTCGAGCTGATCGTGCCGGGCGACGTCGTCCTGATCGAAGGCGGCGACCGCATCCCCGCCGATGGGCGCGTCGTGGAGAGCCACGGTGTCGAGGTGGACGAGTCCGCGCTGACGGGCGAGTCCCACGCGGTGGAGAAGCGGTCGGACGACGTACTGGCCGCGGACACCCCGCTGGCGGAGCGCTTCAACTTCGTCTTCATGAACACCGTGGCGACCCGCGGCCGGCTCGAGCTGGTGGTCACGGAGACCGGGATGAGCACCGAGATGGGGAAGCTCGCCGGCATGCTGGCAGAGGCTGGCCCGGCTGCCACGCCGCTTCAGGTCGAGCTCGATCGCCTCGGGAAGCGCCTGGCCTTGGTCGCGGTCACGGTCGTCAGCATCGTGCTGACGATCGACGTGCTTCGCGGTCAGCCGCTGCTCAAGGAAGTGATGGACGCCATCGCGCTCGCGGTGGCTGCCATTCCCGAAGGGCTCCCCGCGGTCGTGACCGTCACGCTCGCGCTCGGCATGCAGCGCATGGCGAGGAGCCGCGCGATCGTGAAGAAGCTCTCCGCCGTCGAAACCCTCGGATGCACGACGGTGGTCTGCTCGGACAAGACCGGCACCCTGACCATGAACCAGATGACCGCTCGGGCCGTCTGGTTCCAGGGCCGGCGCTTCAGCGTGACGGGGGACAGCTACGGCAGAGAGGGCCAGATCCACGGCGCCGAGTCCACGGACCTCGGACCGCTCACCCGACCCGTGGCGTTGTGCAACGAGGCACAGATCCGTGACGGGTCGCTGGTCGGCGACCCGACCGAAGGCGCCCTCCTGGGGCTCGCTCTCAAGGCGGGGGCCGACCTGCACGCGCTGGCCCGGGAGCTGCCGAGGATCGACGAGCTCCCGTTCGACTCGGCGACCAAGCTCATGGCGACGCTCCACCGTGACGCGGACCGGGTGCTCGTGCTGGTGAAAGGCGCCCCCGACGTCGTGCTCTCGCGGAGCGTGCAGGTGCTCGGAGCGAACGGGGCCGCGCCGCTGGACGACGAGATGCGCAGCACGATCGCGGCGGAGTCGGAGCGCATGGCTGCGCAGGCCATGCGCGTGCTCGCCGTGGCGGAGCGCCGCATCGAGGGCGCGGAGGTTCGGCCCGGGAGTGCGGGGCGGCACGTCACCGATCTGACGTTCGTGGGTCTGATCGGGATCGTCGATCCCCCCAGGCCCGAGGCCCGTGCCGCCGTCGCCCGGGCGGCTGGCGCCGGCGTGCGCGTCAAGATGATCACCGGCGACCAGAAGGCTACGGCCCTGGCCATCGCCTCGGAGATCGGCATCGCCGGACAGGCGCTCACCGGGCCCGAGATCGAGGCGATGAGTGACCAGGACCTGGCCGCCGTTGCACCGGGCACCGGCGTCTTCGCCCGGGTTTCGCCCGAGCACAAGCTGCGGATCGTGCGAGCTCTGCAGGCCAACGGGCACGTGGTGGCGATGACCGGAGACGGCGTGAACGACGCGCCGGCGGTCAAGACCGCCGACATCGGAATTGCCATGGGCCTCACCGGCACCGAGGTGACCAAGGAGGCCGCCGCGATGGTGCTCGCCGACGACAATTTCGCGACCATCGTCCGCGCCGTCGAGGAGGGGCGCACCATCTACGACAACATCGTCAAGTTCGTGCGCTTCCAGCTGTCGACGAACATCGGCGCGGTGCTCACCGTGACCGGCGCTTCGCTCCTCGCATTGCCGTCGCCGTTCACTGCCATCCAGCTGCTCTGGATCAACATCATCATGGACGGTCCGCCAGCCATGACCCTGGGCCTCGACCCGCCGCGGCCCGGAATCATGGCGCAGCCGCCGCGCCAGCGCGGGGAAGCGATCCTCACCTGGCGCAGGTTCGCGGCGCTGTTCTTCTACGGAACGACGATGGCGGTGGGGACGCTCTTCGCGTTCCAGCACGGGCTGGCGGAGGGTGGGGAGCGCTACGGGCTGACCCTGGCCTTCACGACCTTCGTGCTGTTCCAGATCTTCAACGTCTTCAATGCGCGCGCCGAGGGGTCCACCGCGCTGGCCCGATCCAGCTTCTCGAACTGGCGCCTTTGGCTGGCGCTCTCGGGCGTGATGCTGCTGCAGATGATCGTCGTGGTGTGGGCGCCGGCTCGGCTGCTGTTCGGGACGGAGGCGCTGTCAGCGCGTGACTGGCTCCTGGCGGTGGCCATCGCTTCCGGGATCCTGCTGGTCGAGGAGCTCCGAAAGTCGATCGGCAAGCTGCTGGCTCCGCGCCGTCCGGTGGCCGCCGCCCGCGCCGCGGGGTGAGCGATGTTGGACGAGCCTCAGCTGTTCTTGCGAGAGAGACCCGTCACGTTGAACATCGCGCCCAACCCCAGCCAGAACGGCACCGGAACCATCAACGTGCACTTCACCGCGCAGTGCGCGTACACCAAGCCCGACGGGACGCTCTGGCTCGAGATCAAGTCCATCATGTCCGACAATCCGCACCTGGGCTCGCTGACCCAGGAGTCCTGCCCGGTGGATTGCGGATACTTGGCGATGCCGCCGAACCCGTCGACGACTTCGGGACCCGAGCGCGGCACCCATCTCATCTTCCCCAACCTCGCGATCTTGAGCTCGGAAGGTGCGTTCACGGTCACGAGCGGCGCGCTCAAGATCGGCAGCGACGTTCCGAACAAGGCCGCCTTCATCGTCGGGGATCCAGCGTTCTCAGCCGCCGGAAAGCCGGACGGTTGCGTCGTCGCCACACGGACGTTCAAGACGACAAGACCTCGCTCTGACTCTGGCGCGATCGGGCGCGTGGACGGCACGGTCACGGTCGCGCTGGGAGGGCGCGCGTAGACTCTGGCAAGACACTCGGGCCGCGTGTGCTCGGGGGCCTCCGCCACCGCTCGCCGAAGCTGCCGCTGCATCCACACCCGAAGCTAGGGGGGGCGCGGGCGGGTGCATCGCGAGCCTGTCGCGACTTCGCGAGGAGCGCCAGCTCTGCTAGGGTCCCGAGCATGTCGCTTGGCCTGCCGCGTGAAGCCTTTCTGTCCATCGCCACCGTCGGCTGGGCCGACGGCTGGATGAGAAAGAACGAGATCGATGGGCTCCTGCGCGCCGCTCAGGCCTGCGGCGTGTCCGAGGCCGATCGCATTTCGATCGCCGCTGCGGCGAAGGAAGGCGTGGATCTCGACACCGTGGACTTGGGCGCGCTGGGCGACTGGGAGCGGGCGCTCACGTATGCCATCGCGGCATGGCTGGCGAAGCTCGACGGCGTCGCCAACGCCCAGGAGCTGAAACAGCTCCAGATCCTCGGGCGGCGCCTCGATCTTCAACAACGCCAGCTCGACTTGGCTACGTCCGCGGTGATGGACATCGCCATTCTCCCCGAGGGGCATCGACCGGAGAAGTTCGATTTCGACGCGCTCGCCACTCGCCTGCGCGAGAAGTTACCGCTGCTGAAGTAGGCGCCCGGCGTTCCCGGTAGCAGAAGCACTTGCAGCGGCCGCAGGCGGCGTACTCGAGAGTGCTGTAGCCTCCGGACGTGGTGAGCACACCCGTCGTCCTCTCCTTGGTGGTGATCGCGTGCGCATTCGCCTTCGGCGTGATCGGGGCGCGCCTGCGTCGAGACGACATTGCCTTCTTCGTCCTGCTGCTCGTCGTGACGCTGCTGCCCGCGGTGTGGATCCCGCGCTTCTGGCGCGACATCGTCGTGTGCGGCGGCATCGCCGCTTTGCTCTGGGCCGTCGGAAGCTCGTTCTGGGACAGGCTCGGCTGGAGCGCGGGCGTCAGCGTTCCGCTCTACCTCCTTTCCTGGATCGTGCCGGGCGGCGCCAGCGTGATCTTGACGGGTCTGACTCTGGTCGGGGTCTGGGTGAGCGGACACCGCAGCTACCAGCGCCTGCTGCGCCTCCGCCGCGCCACGGCGCTCGATCCGAACGTCCAGAGCGATGCTCTGGTCGAGATCGGTGGAACCGTCTTGCCGGCGCGCGTGCAATCGTCGCTGCCGAACGTCGACCTGTCCCGTGCTGGCGGCTTTCGGCTGTTGGGCAACCCCGAGAAGCTGAGCCAACCCGAGAACGTCGAGCTCACCACGCCGGCGGGGCTCGTGCTGGTCCAGCTTGCCTCCGTCGAGCTTCAGGACGTTCGGTTCGCGGTGCCGAGCCAAGAGCACGTCGCGGCGTGGCGCACCGAGCTCGGACTCGACGAGTCGACGCACCCGATGCTGGAGGTCATTGACGCCGACGAGCTCGCGTACGTGATCGGCACGCCGACCTGGACTCGAGCCTCGGAAGGTGGCGGCTACCGCAACACCCAAATGGTCCCCGTCTTCGGCAAGGGCTCGACGCTGTACCAGTTGTCCGAGTCCGAGGTCGACGCGCGGACGCGGTGGAACCTGGTCCTCGCCGTCGGCTTCGCCGTTGCCGCAGGCGCGGTCGGCGTTACCCATGCGTTTGGTCAGTGAGCAGGCGTCAGGGTTCGAGCAGGCCGTGAAGGCGACGGGCGTCGCCCCCAAGATGGCCTCGAGCGCGCTCGAGCAAGTGGGCGTGCCCTCATCCCGCGTCTGGTCGCCGCGGTCCCCCCACCACGCTGGCACTTTTCGCCAATTCGGCGTTCTGTCGAGCCACTCCTCGCGACGGCAGCTCGTCGTGCCCAAGCCCCCGCCCGACTGCCCGCGCATGAGCCCCCGCCCGCTCGCGGCGACCAGCTCGAGCTGCTCGGCGAGCATGACGAGTCTCGGGCGGTAGGGGTTTCAGTCACTCGGCAGCGCTATCACGCCTTCCATCCGTGCGCGGCTGGCGACGGATTCCGTCGCGCCACCTTCCCCTGCCGCGCGCAGCGGACGGCGCGAGTGCCGAGGACTGCGCTTTCGCGCGTTCCGCGGGGCGCCGTTCGCGAGCACGGCTTTGGGGAAGGTCGCGCGGCCGGAGACAGCGCCGGGCAGTGCCGGTTCAGGGCCGCACCGCGCCCGAGGACGCGCGGGTTGGGGCAGGCAGCACCGCCACCGTCTGGGGCTGGGGCTCCGTGACCTTCGGCCCGAGCTCGGCTCCACCGGTCGCACACCGCCCGCGTCGGTGCTATGGGCGTCCTCGGGTGCCCGCCGGCACGCGGGGCTGGGTGGACAAAGGTTTCTCGAATGTCGCGTTCGACGCTCGCTTGGGTGACGCTGACGGCCGTGTTTGCGGTATGCGCGACCGCCGTGGCGAAAGGCAAGACCGCGCGCGGTCACTGTCGCTGGGGAGGCTTGACCGATGCCGCCGGGCACCGTGTCCGCTGCCTCACCAAAGCCGAGGCGCGTGACCTCTCCGAGGAGTCGCAGAAGGACGAGCCGACGGCCGCGGACGAGCCGACGGCCGCGGACGAGCCGCCGAAGAAGCGCCTGCCTTGGGTGGAGCTCCGGACTACTTTCCAGAAGGGCAAGACAGGTGGCGCCACACCGCGGCTCTCCAAGAACGCCATCGTGTACGCGCGCTGCGTCGCCGACAACGGCGGGCTGAAACGAGCATCGGCGGAGGTGCGAATCCAGTTCCACGTATCGCGCTCCGGCCGGGCGCGCGACGTGTCCGTTTCCAAGCGCCGCTCCGTGGCTCCGGCCGCTGCCCGCTGCATTGCCGCCGCCATCGAGGGCGCGTTCGTCGGCACGCCGAAGGAGCAGCCGACCGTGGGCACGGCGGTACTGCGCTTGCGCTGACCCATCCCCACGTCCGCTGCAGCCCAAGTGGCCGAGGCGACCCCCGCAGTCGTCGCAGAGTGAGGCGCGGGCGGCTGCCCATCCGCTGCCGATCATCCCCTGCACGCGCCGATCAACGCGACCACCGTGTGGGTGATGTTCGTCGACCCGATGACCGCGACCACGAAGCTGCTCGGCGTCCCCAAACCGTAGCTTCTGCATCCCGGCCGTCGTCACAAGGTTCCGGCGATGATGCTGGCGATCTGGGCCGGCGTGAGCGCGCTCTGCCAGACACGGTAGCGGTCGAAGCCGACGCTCGCCGAGTTCGCCGTGGTGGCGCGGCCGAGGACCGTGAAGGTCGAGCCCATCGCCACGGAGCCGGAGTACGCCGAGCTGCCTGCGAGCGTGCCGTTGACGTAGAGGCGGCCCTGACCGCCCGCCGCGTCGAGCACGAAGGCAATGTGATGCCACTGGCCGTTCTGCAGGTTGCCGGTGTAGGTCACGTCGGCGCCGCCGGGCACGGAGCGCACCATCACGCCGGCGTTGGCCACACCGTTGGTGAACGCGCGGAAGCTCGTGCCGCCGTCGTACCACATGTACGAGGTGCCGGTGCCGGAGACGAACTTCCAGAAGAACTCGATGGTGGCGGTCGTGAGCGTGGTGGTGATGCCGTGCGTGACGTGGTTCACGCTGCCCGACGGGTTGAGCAAGTGGAAGCTCGAGCCCGGGGCGCCGCCCCCGGTGGTCCAGGTCATGGTACCCACGATGCTGCCGGCGGGCTGGCCGGGTGCCAGGTTCGGCACATTCGTGCCAGAGCTCTGCTCGAGCTCGTAGTGGATGAGCTGCGCGACGGTGCTGCAGCCCTCGTTGGTCTGGCCGTCGCAGTCGTCGTCCAGCGAGTTGCTGCAGATCTCGCTGGGCGCCGGCTGGTTGGTTTGCTTGCAGGTCACCGCTCCGGTCGTGCAAGTCAGCGTCCCCGACGCGCAGATGCCCTGCTTGCCGGTGTTGCACGCAGCGCCGCCGCCCGGGTTCCCGTCGTCCACGCTGCCGTCGCAGTCGTCGTCCACGGAGTTGCACGTCTCGGCCTTGGGCAGCACTGCTCCGGTGCAAGCGGCCCACTGTCCACCACTGCAGGCCTGGGTGCCGGCCTTGCACGCGCCGACGCCCTGCGTCCCCGCCGGACCGCTGTAGCAGGGCTGGGTCTGGCCGGTCGTGCACACGCACCCCTCGTCGATGGTGCCATCGCAGTCGTCGTCCACGCCGTCGCACTTCTCCGTCGGGCTCGCCGTCTTGGGCGTGCACGCGACCGGGACGCCATTCACGCAGTTGGCCGTGGTGACCGAGCACGCACCCTTGCCACAGGTCGTCTGCCCGAAGCCTTCGTCGGCGAGCCCGTTGCAGTCGTCGTCGAGCCCGTTGCACGCCTCTGCCGTTGCGGCCACGACTTGCCCCTGGCAGGAGCCCCACTTGCCGCCGGCGCAGTCCTGCACGCCGGCCTTGCAGATGCCCACTCCCTCCGTTCCCGGGGGGCCCGCGTAGCACGGCTGCTGTTGCCCGTCGTTGCACACTCCGCCGCCACCCGTGCCGCCGCTCTGATCTCCCGCCGCTCCGCCCAGACCCCCGCTCGACACCGTGCCACCCGCGCCCCCGGTGCCGCCGCCCGCAGCGCCCGAGCCGCCCGCACCGCTGGTGGCGCCCGCTCCTGCCGCTCCGCCTCCGCCCGGGTCGCCCACGCCGCCGGTGCTCGCACACGCTGCGACGACGACGAGCAACGAGGTCCCCGAGAGCGCGCGCAACCAGGAAATGACCCGCATGGCAACCCTAGTTCTAGCAGAGCAGGGTCCGGAGCGCATGACGCTCGCCAGCTGGCGAGATCGAAGTAGCTCGTCCGAGCGGCGCCTTGGTGGGCGCTCTCGACTAGTGTGAACGCAGCTCAACTGCGCCGGGTTTTGCAGTCATGCGGACCGCGACCGGGGACGCGGATATACTCCGAGCATGGCGGCGGACCGGGCTCGCGTCGGAGCACTAGCGCTGGCGCTGTCCTCGACTGCGTGCTCGCTGAACGATCTGGACGAGACGCTCGGCAAACCCTCCGACGCTGCCGTTGCGAGCGGGGGCGCTGACGGCGGGGGGCAGGGAGGGCTGATCGGCAGCGGGGGCTTCCCGAGCGCTGGCAGCGGTGGCGGGGGAACCGGCGGTGGCGGCGGTGGCGGGGGAACCGGCGGTGGCGGCGGTGGCGGGGGAACCGGCGGTGGCGGCGGTGGCGGCGGCGGCGGCGGTAGCGGCGGCAGTGGCGCGAGTTGCGGTGCGGGCGAGAAACTCTGCGGCGGCTCGTGCGTGTCCAAGAGCGCAGCGAACGGCTGCGACGCCGCTGACTGCGCGGCTTGCTCGGTCCAGAACGGGAAGGCAGCGTGCGTCGCTGGCCAGTGTGCAGTCGGCCAATGCAACGGGGGTTTCGCAGACTGCGACAAGAGCGCGCAGAACGGCTGCGAGACACCCCTCGGCACCAGCGTGCACTGCTCGAGTTGCACGGATGTGTGCAGTGCCCCGACCGGGACAGCGGCGTGTGTGGCTGGCGCGTGCAAGATCACGGCCTGCCCGTCGCTGCGAGCTGACTGCGACGGGCTCGTCGGCAACGGCTGCGAGGCCGACCTGACCACTCCCTCGACGTGCACCACCTGCACGAACAAGTGCGCGCCAGCGTTCGATTGCGCGAAGCCACCCACCGGCCCGCACCTCTGCGCATGCAGCGGCGACGCCAGCTGTCTGAATGGCGGGACCTGCTACCTCGGCATCTGCGTCTGCGGTGGGACCCCTTGTCCGGGCAATCAGCGTTGCACGCTCATCGGCACCTGTTTCTGAGGCGCCGGCAAGCGGCGTGCATTCGGGGTTCGCGCGTGAGCAGCGTCGTGCCTCGGCGCAAGCGCCGCGAGACGAAGCCGGGCTCGCGGGAAGTCCAGCGAGCGGTCAGGGAGTCCCCCAGCGATTCGAACCAGCGCTTCTTCCTGCGAGGGTCACGCCGGTGGTAGTCATCGTCGTCGTCATCGCGGCGGGCACTGGCCAACACGTTCAAGCGAGGGTTTCCCAAGTCCCTCGACGGAGCCCCCATGGTGTTGCCGCTCGAGACCTCGACGCTACGACGGATGCTCAATCAGTGGTTCGCTCGCTGTGGCGTCGAGCCTCGCGTGGTAGCCGAGTTCGAGGACAGCGCGCTGCTGAAGGTCTTCGGCGCGGACGGGGTCGGCCTGTTCGCGGCGCCTACCGTCGTCGAACGGGAGATCTGCCGCCAGTACGCCGTATCCGTCGTCGGTCGAGCCCCCGAGGTGAAGGAGCGCTTCTACGCCGTCTCGGGCGAACGTCGGCTCAAGAACCCCGCCGTCGTCGCGATCTCGGACGTCGCGCGCCACGAGCTGTTCGGGCGCGGCGCCGCACCACGTTGAGTGGCGAAGGAGGGTTTCAGGCCCGCTTCTCAAGACCTGGAGAAGCGGGTCTAGACCCGCGGGGCGCTGCCGCCGGTGGTCGCGCGCCTCGCGCGGATCACGGCATCGACGCCCGTCCCCGTGACGGCGCGCGCGCGCTCCGCCGCCACCTCGAGCACCCACTCCCTCTGATCGAGCACGGCGAGAGCGCTCTCGACGGAGACTTGCACCTGACCCGCCGCGGCCGTCGGCTCTCCGGTCGCGGGATCGATTGGACGGTGGCCGACGACGAACAACGTTCCGCCGGGTGCGACTCCGCTCGCCAGGCGCTGCACCATTTCTCCGACCGACCCCGCGACATGAACGTAGAGGCACATCACCAGGTCGAAGTGGCTGGGCGGCGGCGCCCACACCGCCAGGTCGCCCTCACGCCAGGCGATGCGCTTGGCGATGTCCGGGCCCAACGCCTCGGCGGTCGAGCGAGCGTGCGCGAGCGCACTCGCCGAGAAGTCGACTGCCGTGACCTCCCAACCGTGCGCGGCGAGCCAGAGCGTCTCCGCGCCGTGGCCGCAACCAGCGTCGAGCGCACGCCCCGGACGAAGTCCCGTCAGCTCGGCGACCAGATACGCATTCGGCGGACGCTGCGCGACCTTGTCCGGGTGCTCCCGCAGTGTCTTCGCCCAGAGCTGTTCCCAATACGAGCGGTCGTAGCCCATGCCGAGCAGGTTCTCCGCAGACCTTGGTCCCACGACGGCACGGACGATTCAAGCGCTCGTCCAAATGAGCGATGTTCGGAGCCGAGGACCACACGGCGCGGGAGCGTACCGCTTCGCCCAGCGGCGTCGTTTTCACACGGAGCGGGCAGGCGAGCTTCCCTTCCACCTGGGTGCTCGATGAGCTCGCGAGCGGCGAGCTCCACCTGACGGGGCTGTTCTCGCTCTCCGGCCACCTGACGGAGGACAACGCCGAGCAGCTCCTCGCCGAGGCGCGCGGGAAGTCCAAGCGACAGCTCGAGGAGCTGCTCGCCCGCTGGTTCCCGCGACCGGACGTGCCGCCGACCATCACCCCCGTCACGCTCGAGCCTGCGCAGTGGGAGTTGTCCACATGGCCCGGCGCAGGTAACCCGGCTCCGCCGCCTCTCGGTCGCGTCGAGCCGCTCTCGCCGGAGAGCGTTCGCGTGGATTTCACCGCCCGCGCTGCGTTCCGCGACAAGCTCGAGCAGGCCAGTGCCCTGCTCAGCCACACGGTGCCCAGCGGCGACCTCGCGACGATCCTCGAGCTCGCGCTGGACCCGGGGAGAACCGATCGAGAGTGCGTCCTCCAGGTAGCGGCTTGACCGGCTGCGAGGAGCCGCTATGGTGTCGTCCGTCGCGGGTGGCCGCGGCAGAGAGGAGCACGCCGATGACCTGGAACATCTCTTTCGCCGATCGTGTGTGCTCCGCCGTCGCGACGCGCTGAGCCCGTCGCGATCCGACCACTAGAGAGCCCGCGCCGCCCGCCCGGCGGCGCACACGCCTTTTGCCCGTGTCTCGCGGGGCGCGCCTGCTCGCGCTCTGCCTCTGCTCGGGGACTTCATCGATGTATCACGACCTGGAAACGCCGGCGCTCAGCGCGCTCGGCTTCGACGACCACTTCGCATCTCAGTTCTCCGACCCCGACGCTTGGGACCGCGCCGCGCGCGTCGCGGTCGAGCACCGCGGTCGCTACCTGCTGCTCTCTTCGACCGGAACGCGGGAGGGCGTGCTCTCCGGACGCCTGCGGCACGCTGTCGGTTCCACCGCTGAATTGCCCCGCGTGGGCGACTGGGTGGAGCTCGGGCCCCTCTCGGGCAGCGGAGTAGCCGTGATCGCGCGCGTGCTCGAACGAAAGACCTCGTTCGTGAGGCGCGACCCCGGCGATCCCCACGGGCTCCAGGTGATCGCCGCCAACATCGACGCGGCGTTCGTCGTGTGCGCCGAGTCCGGAAGCGACGACGACCGCGTACGACTGCGGGGAGTGAACCCGGCTCGGCTCGAGCGCTACGCGACCGCCGTGCGGCAGAGCGGCGCGCGCCCGGTGTTCGTGATCAACAAGCTGGACCTCGCGGCCGACCCGGAGCAGACCATCGCCCACGTCCGCGCGGTAGCCCGGGGCGCGGAGGTGATCGCGACCAGCGCGTTCACCGGCGCCGGCATCGAGCGGCTCCGGGCTGCCATCGGGCCGAGCGAGACGCTGGCCCTCGTGGGGCCGTCCGGCGTCGGCAAGTCCGCGCTCACCAACCGCCTGCTGGGCCGCGAGGTCGAGCGGGTGGGCGCGGTGCGCAGCGACGACGAGCGAGGCCGCCACACTACCACCCACCGCGAGCTCTTCGTGCTGACGGGCGGAGGGTTGCTGATCGACACGCCCGGGATGCGCGAGCTGGGACTCTCCGGAGAAGACGGCGACGTCGACGCGGGCTTCGACGAGATCGCCACGCTCGGCAGCGAGTGCCGCTTTCGCGACTGCCGCCACGCCGGCGAGCCGGGGTGCGCCGTGATCACCGCGATAGCGCGCGGGGAGCTCGACGAGCGCCGGCTCTGGAGCCGCCAGAAGCTAGAGCGCGAGATCGAACACGCACGCCAGAAGCTCGACCCACGAGCGCGAGCGGCCCAGAAGCGCATGTTCAAGACCCGCGCGCGAGCCCATCGACTGCGCGACAAGATGGGCAAGTGAGCGCTCGCGCCAGCGCGAGCCTTCGTTCAGTTCGCGCAGTCGAAGCGGGCGGCGAAGAGCTGGCTCGGCATGCCCTTCAGATCGTGCCAGGCGGCGATCGCGCTCTTCGCATCCGGGGAGCTCGCGAGCGAGAGGCTGCCGAGCGGGGCGCCGAGCAGGGGCTCGACGTGGATGGGAGCCGTGGAGGATTGGGTGCTGTCGTCCAAGCGATGGAAGCGCAGCGCCGCGCAGGGCTCGTTCTTGCAGACCGGGAACGGGTACCAGACCAAGAGCGCCCGGTTTCCCATGGGCGCCAGCGCGAACGGCGCCACGTCGCCCGGATCGACCACGTCGACCAGCTCGGAGGTCGGCTTGCCCTGCGCGTCGACCGCGAGCGCTCGGAGCGGGCCCGCCGGGATCCCCAGCGCCGTTTGGAACACGACCCACGCCCCGCCGTCGGCGCGAGGAGCGAGGCGGAGCGCGACGATGGGTTCTGCCAGCGTGAGCTCGTGCCGGAGCTCTGCGGAGGAGGGATCGGCTCCGTCTCCGAGGCGTGCGATCTGCAGGCGCGTGGGCGGACCGTCGGCCCACGCGTCGAGGCCGCAGGTCTGGAACGGGCGACTGGTGCTGAATGCCACCAGCGTGCCCGACGGCGACGACCAGCCTGCGGCGAGGAGCGGAGACGTGGCGCACCCGAGCCACCCAGGGGCACCGACCTTCGCGCCGCTCACGCTGGCGAAGGAGAGCTGATGCCCCCCGCTCTCGTACGCGACGACGTAGGCGTCTTCGGGCCCGCTGTCCGAGCGCGCCAGGAGCAGGCGGGGCGCTCCCACGTCGACCGGGGGCGACGACGTGCAGGAGCCGATGGTCGCCAGGGTGTCCTGCGGATCGATCGTGGCCAGGCGCAGACACGGCGCGCCAGCGACGCCGTGCAGCACGGCGGAGGTGCTCTTCTTAGCGTTGGCAGCGGCAACGAACGGGTCGTTCACGTCGGCGAAGATGGCGGCCGCCCCCACCAGGGGCGGCGACCACGCCCCGGACCAGGGCGAGAGCCAATCTCCCTTCACGATCGTCTTGCCGGAAGGGCTCGTCGTCTCGAAGACGACCTCGACGCTCGCGCCGAGCGCCACGAGAGCGGGATTCAGTCCGTCACCGCTGGGCTTCAGCACCTCGATCACGTCTCCGACACGCGTGAGCCCGTCGCAGGGCGCACCCGCGGCGCCGCCCGACGGCGCTCCGCCCGTGGACGCGCCCCCGACTCCTCCCGCGCCGCCGGTGCCCGTCCACCCTGCAGCAGCGGCCGTGCCCTCCGTGCTGTCGGCCACCTTCCCGCAGCCTTGGAGCGACACGACGAGCAGGAACCCCGGAACCGTCGTGCGTCGCATGCGGCCCAGGTTAGCGCTCGCGCTCGGTCCGCGCTCGCGCCTCGCGCGTCGCTCGAGGGTTCGCGCGGCGGCGACGGGGCGGTCGCGGCGCGAGCTTGGGCCGGACCGTGCTAGAGTTCAGGTTCTCGAGAGCGGATCGATCATGGGTGTGGACGAGCCGAGCGATGCCGGGACCCTCCGCTTCTCTGCTCTCGTGAACGAGTCCCGAGCTCGCCGTGTCCACCTTTGGCTCGGTGCGCTGCTGTCCATCTCGAGCTGTCGTCCGGCCAGCGACGCTCGTCCGACGCCCGCGCCGGAGCCCCGGGTCGAGCTTGTCTCCGCCCCGGACCCCACGGGTGCGAGTGTCCCCGACGCCTCGGTGGAGATCGCGCCGGCTCCGCCCCAAGAAGCTGGGACTGTCGATGCCGTGAGCGACGCAGCGCCGCCCCCGCGCGCGCCGGTGCCGACGCCCACGCGCGATGCGCTGGTGCAAGCGGTGCTTGACGCCCTGGCAGCCGGCGACCTCGAGGCGTTGCTGGCGCTCACCCCCACTCCGGCGGAGATCGAGAGCGCCTGCGGAGCCGCGGACAAGCTGAGACCGGACGGTCGCGAAATGCTCTCGTACGCCATCCGGCGGTGCGGCGGATTTGTCCCCCCTGGATCCAAAGCGAAGGCCGTGGCTGGAGGAAAGGTCACGGGGCCCTACGCGAACTGTCCAGTCGTCGCGTTCTCCAAGTTCCTGACGGTCACGATCGATCACCCCAATGGCTCTCGCGGCGAAGCGGAGGTCCGCATCGACGAGCCGGCGAAGCTGGGCCAGCGCTGGGTGATCCTCGACAACCCGCGCTGTCAGCTCAAGTAGGCGCGACGCTGCGGTATCTTCAGTGGCGGCGGAGTCGTGGCGGGCAGGGCGCGTCACCGGGCGTGTCTCGGTCCTTCGGTCACGCGCGCGGCTCGTGGCGCCCTTGCCGGGCTGGCTGGGCAGCGATATGGTTGACCCATATGAAGACAACCATCGATATTGCTGACCCGATCTTGCGGCGGGCGAAGCAGCTCGCGGCCAAACGTGGGACGACGTTGCGGGTCGTGGTCGAAGAAGCGCTGCGCGAGAAGCTGTCAGCAGAGGCGGACGGCGAAGGCGACGCGGAGGGCGTCGACACGCACGCGGTCCGCGGCCGCGGCCTGCAGCCAGGCCTCTCTTGGGAGGACGTGCGCACGCTGCGCGATCTGGCGTATGAAGGCCGCGGGACGTGATCGCCATCGACACCAACGTCCTCCTCTATGCTCACCGAGCGGACTCCCCGTGGCACGCCGCCGCTCGGGCGCGCGTCCGCGAAGCCTCGCGGCGGCCGTGGGCGATTCCGTGGCCCTGCATCCACGAGTTCATCGCGATCGCGACTCACCCCCGTGTGTTCGATCCGCCCTCGTCTCTGAGCGACGCCCGCCGGGCCGTCGAGGGCTGGGTCGCATCGCCGAAGCTCGCGCTGCTCGCCGAGACCACTGGGTACTGGAGCACGCTGGACGCCGTGCTCCGGGACGGGAAGGTCGTCGGGCCCCGCGTGCACGACGCCCGAATCGCCGCCCTGTGTCTGGAGCACGCCGTGAGCGAGCTCTGGACGGCCGACCGCGACTTCTCCCGGTTCTCCAAGCTGCGCACGCGGAACCCACTGATCGGCTGACGCGCGAGCTCGCTCGAGCCGCAAGGCGCACGGCCGTCGCCGCGAAGAGCACTCCTTCGGCCTCAGGCGACGCCGGGCCGACGGACTGCGAGCGGATCATCCCCCCGTCAGCAAGCCCCAAGCACGAGCGATCGGCGAATCGACGCGCTCGAGCGCGCTCACCGCCCCGTCGGGAGGCCCTTTGAGGCCATCCATGCGGTAGCGGGGCATGCCGCGCCGATCCAGAACGGTGATCACGGTGGAGTGGTTGATGGCGCCGTTGTCGAGCTTCTTGTAGCGGATGCCGAGCACCGCGGCGAGCTTGCGGACGTCCGCTTCGCTGCTCCTGGCGAAACGGAACAGGCTCTGATCGGTGCGATGCCGTTCGGCGAGCTCCTTCATGGCCGCTGGCGTGTCGCGCTCCGGGTCGAAGCTCACCAGCAGCACGCGCACGTCCTTGCGAGTCGTCTGGTCGAGCTTGTCGATGATGCGCTTCACGTCGGAAATCAGCGTCGGACAGGCGAAGGGGCAGCTGCCGTAGAACATGCTGATGATCACCGGGTGCCCGGCGAAGGCGTCGAGGCCGAGCGCCTGGCCGTCCTGGTCCGTCAGCTCCATCGAGACCTGGTAGAGGCTCGCTCCCTGCACGGCTCGACCGGCTGGCAGCGTGGCGTGCGGAACGTCCGCCTCGCTGGTCTCCGGTGTGGGTGGGGAAGACGGGGCGCGGGAGCAACACGAGAGCGCCAGGCACGCCGCGACGGTGAAGATGGAACGGTTCATCGGGTCTCCTTCTCGACGTCGCGGGCACAGCGGAACCCCAGGTGCCGGGCGACGAAACGTGCTTCCAGCGAGCTTCTGAACGCGATGCGCATGAACGCTGCATAGTCATCCGGATCACGGGCGCGCAGCGCTCCAGCGCCACAGAAGGTGTTCTTGTCGTTGTCGGTCGTGTCACGGCTGTCCGCCGTCACCATGTTGGAGTTGAAGTCGAGCACCCACTCCCAGACCAGGCCGTTCATGTCGTGGACCGAGAGGCTGTTCTCCGCTCCGCCGCCGACGTCACGCTCGGGGCCCCGGGACGGCTTGGCGTACCAGGCGAGCTGCTCCGCGGCCGGGCTCTCCGCGGCGACGCGCTCCCACTCCGCCTCCGTTGGCAGGCGCGCGCCGGCCGCTTCGCAGAACGCGCTCGCCGCGAACCAGCTCACCTGGGTGACCGGGCGCCGTGCGCCGGCGTCACCCAGATCATCGGGAGCAGCCCAGTGCGCGAGGTACGCAGGGTCGGCGAACAAGCGCGAGACACGATCTCGGCGCCACTCGGGGTGACGCTGCACGAAGCGCAGGAAGGCCCCGTTGGTGACTGGAGTGTCCGCGAGGTCGTGCTCTCCGATCGCGATCTCGGTCTGGGACTCACTCGGCGCGAACTGTGGTCGCTGAGTGCCGGCCGGAATGCGCACCCAGTCGATGCTGGCGCGGGGCTCGGGCCAGAGCGCTCGCTCGACGAGGTCCGGGTGCTTCGTCGCCACCAGCGTCAGCAGGGAGAGCCCGATCAGTGCGAGGGAGCCCATGATCCGACCCTCAGTTCGGCTTCCATTCGCGGGCTTCGAGCTGCCCGGAGAAGGTCGCCTTGTTCTCGTCGCCGCTCACGCGGAGCGTGCCGAGAGCACCCTTGTGGAAGGTGCGGAAGATCGAGTGGTCCACCAGCGCGTAGTCACCCGGGACCTCGACCCGAAACTCGACAATCGCCGAGCCGCCGGCCGGAATGAGCGTCGTCTGGACGTTCTCTTGATGGCGAGTCCCGCCCTCGGTGTAGACCTTGTCGAAGATCTCACCGATGACGTGGAAGCTCGACACCAGGTTGGGACCCCCGTTGCCGACGTAGAGCCGCACGCGCTCCCCGACCTTGGCTTTCAGCGCATTGTCGCCGGTGAGCGCGCCCTCCCGACCGTTGAAGAGCACGTAGGTGGGGCGCTCGTCGATGGCCTTCGCTTCGTCGAATCGAGCCAAGCCGGGCTCCCGGTACTTGCCCGCCGTGTAGAACTCGCTCTGCATCACGTAGTACTCGTGATCGACGGGGGGCAGGCCTTCCGGGGGCTCGACCAAGATCAGGCCGTACATCCCGTTCGCGATGTGCATGCCGACGGGCGCGGTCGCACAGTGGTAGACGAAGAGGCCCTGGTTGAGCGCCTTGAACGAGAACTTCGTCTCGTATCCCGGGGAAGTGAAGGAGCTCTCCGCTCCTCCGCCAGGTCCGGTCACCGCGTGCAGGTCGACGTTGTGCGGCATCTTGCTGTCGGGGTGATTCTTCAGCCGCACCTCCACGGTGTCGCCTTGCCGCACGCGGATGAACTGCCCCGGCACCTTGCCGCCGAACGTCCAGAACGTGTACGTGGCGCCGTTGGCGATGGGCAGCTCGAGCTCGCGCGTCTCGAGCTCCACCACGACGTGGGCCGGCTTCTTGCGCTCCACGGGTCTCGGAACTCTGGGCGCATCGGTGAGCTCGGCGACCACCGGCGCCCCGACGGCCGGGCCGAAGTCCCCCTTCTCGGAGCCACCGGTCGAGCCGAGGCGCTCGCGCTGGACATCCGGGGAGCGGCCGCAACCGAAGGCGGCGAGCAGGGCAACGACAGAAAGTAGTGCGGACACGGGTCGCATGGACGGACCTCCGGCAAGGGGTTCGGATGCCGGGCGCAGCGTCAGAGCTGGGTTCTTCCCGGCTTGCCCCCGCCTTTCACGCGCCGTGCCAGCCGCAACGAACCCCCAACTTGACCAGGATCAAGTCGAATTCAATGGATATTTTTATCCACTGACAGTCCGATCCCCGCGCGAGCTTTGCGCCCGCGCTCGCCTCCCGCGCAAGTTTGGCACCGGTTCAGGCCACGAGCGCTCGAGAACAGACGCAGGCGAGCGCCAGTTGCGCCTCCTGGCCGGGTCTCGGCGGGCGTTCGCGCAACCGCTGCGCCAGTCCAGCGCGTCGGACGCAGTCAGGCCGGGAGCCGGCGATGGGGCTCAGCGCGGCATGGCGCGCGGCGAGGGCCGCCCCGCTCAGGTTCGCCTCGAGCCCCGCCGAGGCGCTGCACCACCTGCCCTAGCGGAAGCCTGGAGCGCGGAGAGGTTTTCCATCGCGCGACGCTCCAGACTCTGCGCCCCCGTAGTCCGGGCGAGCTCCAGGGCCTCGAGATAGTCCTTCGCCGCCGCGGCGGGGTTCGTGCGTTCCACCTGCTCGCCGCGGATCCGGAGCAGCTCCGGTAGGAACACGCTCTCGTCGTGGCTGATCGCGAAGGAGATGATCTCGCCGGTGAGGCGGCTCGCCTCCGCAGCGTGCCCGGACGCCCTCAACACGTCGATCAGGACCTGCCCGAGCAACGTGGAGCATGTCGAGACTTCGGTCAGCCGCTGGTTCAGGTCGTCGAGGAGTGGCCGAATCTCCTCGAGCGAGAGCGGGGCGCGGCGGGCCTTCGCCCACAGCGCGAAGGCCTTTGCCTCCGTCTGGAGCCCCAGATCGGGCGCCGCGACCCGGACTGCCTCGATCGCCTCCACCTCGGCGATCGGCAGCGGATCGCGACGCAGGTACCGGAGCCTCGCGCGGACCACGTGCCCGAGCGCTGGCAGGACCGGGACTCCGGTCCTCGCCGCGAGGTCGATCGTCGCCTGCGCCTCGGCCAGGGCGCGCTCGGCGTCCCCCATGACCCAGCGCACGCACGCGAGATGGCCCAGAGCGAGCGTCCTACCGGGGAGGTTCGCGTGAAACACAGACCGCTCGTGCTCCGAGGGAGCTAGCTGTTCGAGCAGGCGAACCGCGCTGCCGAGGTCGGCGGTGAAGAACGCGGTATACGCCCGGGCGAAGATCCCGGAGTGGAGAAGCACCGGATCCAGCTCGTGGGCTTGCTCGATCGCCTCGAGCTCACCGTGCAGCTCCGCCGCCTGGCGGTAGTCGGCAGTGATCATGTGGTAGTTGCACAGCCGCGTGAGCGCTGCGTACACGCTCGGCGAGTCATCGAGCGTGCGCGCGATCTCGATGGCCCTCGAATAGACCGAGAGCGGCTCCCGGCCGGCGAAGGTCGTCTTGAACGAGGTGGAGCTCACCTGTCGGCACATGGTCCCCAGGATCTCGAGCTCGAGACGGTCGCGCTCACGGCCCGCGGGCAAGCGGGGCAGCAGATCCAGCGCGCGGGCGCACAGGGCGATGGCGTCGGAGGTGGCGTATCGGAGGCCGGCCTGTCGTCCCGCTGCCGCATAAGCGGGAACCGCTCGCGCCGCATCGCCCGCAGCCTCGAAATGCTGGGCGAGGAGGTGCGGGCTCTCGCCGGCCAAGAGGTCGCGCTCGAGCGCCGCGGCAACGCGCTGATGCCACCGCTGGCGCCGCGCCGCGCTGCTGCGCTCGACGCACACCTCCTGGACCAGCGCATGGGTGACTCCGTGGTTTCCCGCCTCGAGCATCTCCCCGAGGGTAGCGAGGTCCTTCTGGTTCACGAGCCCGATGGGCGATCGGAACGTCTGTCGGGTCGTGACGCCGACGATCTGCGCCCAGACCTGGCGACCCATGCCGAGCCACTTGCCCCCGCCCTCTCCCCCGAGGATCACCAGAGTCCCCGTCGGCGCGAGCGCGCGGCGCAGGGCGGACACACTGCGGCTGCCCGCGAGGTCGATGATGACGTCGTAGGTGCGGTCGCCCGCGGTGGCGTCCTCGCGCGTGTAGTCGATGACGTGCGCCGCGCCCAGAGAACGCACGAAGTCCAGCTTCGCCGTGCTGCAGACGCCGGTCACCTCGGCGCCCATCGCGCGCGCGAGCTGCACCGCGTAGGAGCCGACGCCGCCGCCCGCACCCGTGATGAGCACCGTCTGCCCTGCTTCGAGCCCCGCCGCGCGGAGGCCCGTGAGGGCGGTCGTCGCTGACACGGGCACGGCCGCCGCCTCCGCGAAGCCGAGGTTCGGGGGCTTGTGCAGGAGCTTGGAGACGGAGGCGCGCGCGTACTCGGCGAAGGATCCCTCCCCGACGCCGAAGACCTCGTCGCCCGGTGCGAAGGTGGTCACGTTCGTGCCCACCTCCTCGACCACCCCCGCTAGCTCGATCCCGCGCACGGGGTTCTTCGGTCGGCGCAGGCCAAAGGCGAGTCGCACCGCGTAGGGCACCCCCTCCATCAGGTGCCACACCCCGAAGTCGATGCCCGCGGCGTGGACCCGGACGATGACCTCGCCCGCGCGCGGCCGAGGACGATCGATCTCCCGGAGTTGCAGTACGTCGGCCGATCCATAGCGGTCTTGAACGATGGCTTTCATGAGGGTCTCCCGAGCGAGGTCAGGGCTCGAACCTACCCACGGGCACCCACCGAGGATTGAACGAAAGGGCTGCCGCGTGGCCCCGCCGCCCCGGTCCCTCGAGCCATCTTGGCCGTGGTGTCGCAGCGGTCGTGTGCAGGCCTCGAGTTGACATCGGGCCGGCGCTTCTCGATATCAAGCGCATGACCGACGTGTTGGTGATCGGAGACGGTCCGGGCGGCCTGAGCGCCGCGCTCTTCCTCGCGAAGAACGGCATGGACGTGGTCGTTCACGGCCAGGACAAGACGGCGATGCACGCCGCGCTGCTCAGGAACTACCTGGGCATCCCCGAGATCCTCGGCAGCGACTTCCAAGCCGTCGCGCGCCGGCAGGTCGCCGCGCTCGGCGCGAAGGTCCTGGGCACGCGCGTCGAGGCCCTCGCGAAGCAGGGAGACGGGTTCCAGGCGACGCTCGAAGACGGCGCGACCGTCCGAGCGCGCTACGTGATCCTGTCGGAGGGCAAGTCGCCGCGCCTCGCGCAGATGCTCGGCCTCTCCCACGATCCGGCGACGGGGCTCGCCACGGACAAGAACGGGCGCACCGCCGTGCCCGGGGTGTACGCCGTCGGGCGCTCGACGCGACCTGGTCGCAGCCAGGCCATCATCAGCGCCGGCGACGGCGCCGCGGCGGCCATCGACATCCTCTCGATCGAGAAGGGCGAGTCCGTGACGGACTGGGACTCGCCGCCGGAGGGTGGCTGACCGCGGTCGGGTGTAAGCCCCGAGCCCGCCAGGCGTTGCCCCGGGCATCATGCGAAGCTCGGCTTTCTTGGTTCTGAACGTGCTCGGGTGGATGGCGCTGGCGACGCCCGCGGGCGCTCGCAGCGCGGACGAGGATGACATCGGCACTCGGCCGGCGGGCGCCGCGATCGCGGTTGACGGGAGTGAGGGGCGAGACACCCGAGAGCAGAAGGTGCTCGACGCGCCACCCTGCACTGCGCCGGGCTGCGGCCCCGGAGCCCCGCCGAGCCCGGATCTGGTGGTCGCCGAAGAGCGCCCGAGCAACTGGTACGTGCTCGACGCAGGCCTGCGCACGCACCGTGACACCTTCGTCGGCATCGCGACGCTGGCCGCGGCGCAGAGTCGCACCGAGCGCTTCTACGGCGTAGCTTCGCTGTCGCTGATCCGGAACGACGCCGGGAGTCACTACGGCGTCGCGCAGCTCGCGCTCGGGCGCAACCTCTCCGACGAGCTCGGGGGCGTGGCCCAGGTGAGCCTGGGAGAGAACCGCGCGCGCTACTTTTACGGGTTGGGGCAGCTCACCTTGGGTCACAACCGCAGCCAGGAGTTCGGCGGGGTGTTGCAGCTCGCCGGCTACAACCGTGCCCAGAGCTTCGCAGGGCTGATGCAGCTCGGCGGGTACAACCTGACGGACGAGTCCTTCGCCGGCGCGCTCCAGCTCGGTGGCTACAACCGCTCCGCCGGGTCCTTCGTCGGGCTCGCGCAGATCGGCGTGGTCAACGGCCAGGGCAAGGGCCTGTTCGAGAGCCGGGGCGACGACACCGAGCTCTGGGCCTTGGGCCAGTTCGGCCTGCTGAACTACGCCAACGAGTTCCGCGGCGTGGCGCAAGTCGGAGCCATGAGCGCTGCGCACGACTTCAGCGGCGGCCTTCAGATCGGGTTGTTCGCCGGCGCCGAGACGTTCCGCGGCCTCGCGCAGATCGGCGCTGCGAGCATCTCCGAGCGCTCCACGGGCGGGCAGCTCGGCCTGGCGAACCTCGCCTTCGAGCAGCACACGGGCGCGCAGCTGGGTGGCGGCAACTACGCCCAGACCCTGCACGGGGTGCAGCTCGGCGCGGTGAACGTCGGCGACCGGGTGAGCGGCGTCCAGATCGGCCTGTTCAACCACGCCAAGCGGCTGCGCGGGCTGCAGATTGGGCTGTTGAACCACGCCGAGGACGGCGTGCTCGAGTGGAGCCCGCTCTTGAACATGGGCTTCGACGAAGCGAAGCCGCAGGTCGGCTCGCTGTGACTCGACTCTTGCTGCCTTGGCACGGCTAACCGCTCGAAAAGGTTGGGCTTTCGTGGGGCACAGGCGCGGTGCTCTAGAAATCTGCCGGGACATGTCGATCCGGGCCGCGCTCGTTCGTCGCCTGATCGAACCCCAACCAACCGAAGAGGGCAGAACGATGCGAGTGATGGTGATCGTCAAGGCGACGAAGAGCTCCGAGGCGGGCGTGATGCCCAGCGAGAAGCTGCTCGCCGACATGGGCAAGTACAACGAGGAGCTGGTGAAGGCCGGCGTGATGCTCGCAGGCGAGGGGCTCCACCCGAGCTCGAAGGGCAAGCGCGTCGTCTTCACCGCTGGCAAGAAGACCGCCATCGATGGTCCCTTCGCCGAGACGAAGGAGCTCATCGCCGGATTCTGGCTGTGGCAGGTGAAGAGCATGGACGAGGCGCTCGAGTGGGCCCGGCGCTGTCCCGACCCGATGCCCGGCGAGGAGTCGGTCCTGGAGCTCCGGCCGGTCTTCGAGGCCGAGGACTTCGGCCAGGAGCTCACGCCGGAGCTGCGCGCCCAAGAGGAACGCTTGCGCGCCCAGATCGAGCAGCAGCAGAAGTCGTGAGGAGGACGACGATGGCTCGCGCAAAGATATTTCCGCACCTCTGGTACGCGAAGGAGGCCGAGGAGGCGGCCCGGTTCTACGCCTCCGTCTTCCCAGACTCGCGGGTCGACCGGGTCACGCCGCTCCTGAGCGAGTCGCCGAGCGGCCCACCGGGCTCGGTGAAGGTCGTGGACTTCACGCTCTTCGGTCAGCGGTTCCAGGCCATCAGCGCCGGGCCGCACCACGAGTTCAACGACGCCATCTCGCTGGTCGTGGCCTGCGACGACCAGACCGAGCTCGACCGCTACTGGGACGCGCTCCTCGAAGGAGGCGGCAAGCCGCAGGCGTGCGGCTGGCTCATCGACCGGTTCGGTGTGCGCTGGCAGATCGTGCCGCGGGCCCTCGACGAGATGATGTACGACCAGGACCCGGCTCGCTCGAGGCGGGTGACGGACGCACTCTTGAAGATGGTGAAGCTCGACATCGCAGAGCTCGAGAAGGCCTACCGCACGTGAGCCGTGCGACGCGCGAGGCCATCGAAGCGGTCTGGCGCATCGAGTCACCTCGGTTGATCGGCGGGCTCGTGCGCCTCGTTCGCGACGTCGCTGGTCGCCCTGATGGAGCTTCAGGCGTCGCGCGCCCGGGCGCGGGTTGGCCCCTCGGGCGAGCCGATCCTGCTCCTCGACCAGGACCGCGCCCGCTGGGATCGGCTGCTCATCCAACGCGGGCTCGCGGCGCTCTCCGGGGCGGAGTCCCTGGCCCAGCCGCTCGGCCCCTACGCGCTCCAGGCGGCGATAGCCGCGTGCCATGCACGCGCCCCGAGCGGCGCGGAGACTTACTGGAAGAAGATCGTGGCGCTCTACGACGCCCTCGCCCAGCTGACTGGGTCGCCCGTGGTCGAGCTCAACCGCGCCGTTGCGGTGTCGATGGCGTTCGGCGCCGCCGCCGGCCTGGAGCTGGTGGACGCGCTGGTCGAGGAGCCCGCGCTGCGCGCGTACCACCTCTTGCCCAGCGTCCGCGGGGACCTGCTCATGAAGCTGGGCCGCACCAGTGAGGCACGCGCCGAGCTCGAGCGCGCCGCGTCGCTCGCGCACAACACGCGCGAGCGGGAGCTCTTGCTGGCGCGCGCGCGGGCGTGCGTCGAGGCGAAAGACGGGAGCAAGGCGCGCCCGTCATGACCGAGGCGGCGCGCCGTCGCCTTGGGCTCCGGGCACGAAGCGCTCCGCGCGCGTCGAGACGCCGACGTAGCGCAGCCCGAGGTTCAGGGCGCGGCGGTGCACCTGCTTGGGGACGTAGCGGAAGCCCTGCCGCACCACGCCGCACACCAGCCGGAAGCGCCGCTGATCCCAGCGCGTCCAGGGGATGTCGAAGCGCCGCCGCACCAAGGCCGGCAGCGCGCCGATCACCAGCGCGCGACCGGCGCCCTTGCTCAGCGGATCCCTGAAGTTCGTGCGAATCAGCGGCGGACGCCACTGTCCGGCGAGCGCCATCTCGAGAGTGCGCGCCGCCGCCGGGGTCATCTCCAGGGTGGTCGCGCAGACGTCGTCGAACTTCGCCAAGAACGCGCGGTAATCGGGCGGTACCGGGCGTGAGCTGACTCCGTAGAGCTCGTACCAACCGACGCTGTCCGCGTAGAGGCGCTCCACGTCGACGCCGCCGAGACCGCCGGGGAAGAACAGCCGGATCGCCTCGAAGACCTCCCAGGTGAACGTGGCGTGCGCCCACCAGTAGGTCTCGGGATCGAGCGCGTGGAAGGGCCGACCGCTGGCGTCTGTGCCCTGGATCGAGCGGTGCAGGTCGCGGATCCGGCGCGCGCGCTCCGCGCCGTCGGGCGCCAGCACGGTCGCCCAGATCTGCGGGACGGAGCGGTACACGCGACCGAACGGATCGCCGAAGAAGTCGGATTGTGCGGCGACGGCCGCGCCGAGCGGCGGGTACATGAGCTGGAGCACACCCGCGCTGCCGCCGGTCAGGAGCGTCCGAAAGTCGCCCAGGTAGCAGCGCAGCATCCAGAGACTCAAACCGTCCTCACATCCCCGACGCCGCCAGCGCAGCGAGCGACGCGCGCCAGACTCGGTTCTTGCGGCCGCAGACGTAGAGCGTGTCCGAGCCTGCCAGCGCGACCCCGTAGAGCGCGTCGTCGGTCGGCGACGGTAGAGGTCGCGGGTCGGTCTTCAGGTCGAAATACAGGACCGTGCCGCGATCACCGACCGCCACGACCTGCGAGGCGTCCCCGGTGATGCGCTGGATGTACGCCTTGTCGGCCTCGGGGATCGCGAGGTTCTGGTAGACCTGCGCGAGGGGCTTGTTCCGCTCGAGGAACCACGAGAGCCCCAGGAAGTTCGCGCCGACGAAGAAGGTGCTCGTGCCGGGCAGACGGAACACGGAGGCGTAGCTCACCTTCAGGTCGGGGCCGCACAGCCGGATCCAGCCGCTCGCGTCCTTGTGCGCGAGCACCGCCGAGTCGCCTGCAGCCAGGATGTTCTCGAACGAGCTGCCGTCGATGGCGTTGAGGGTCGGGCTCGGCTCGCTCCCCGTGGGGCAGCCGCCCGTGACCACGGCCAGGTGATAGCGGTCGTTCGGATGGTTGACCGGGTCGTCCTGGAAGATCTGGCCCGCGAGCCCGGTGAAGTAGCGCTGCGTCCCTTTGCCCCAGACGTCCGTCAGCGCCGGGAGGCTGGGCGGGAACGGCGCGCCCGAGATCCACATGCCGCCGTCGTAGTCGAGCACGATGGGCGACAAGTCGAACGCGGCCGCCCCGACCGCGGTCAGCGCCGCGCTGCTCTCGCCCCAGATCCCGTACAGGTGCGCGCCCGGGATCTGCGAGAACGGATCCCACTTCCCGCCGGCCCAGCGCAGGATCTGTTGATTCTTGCCCACCACCCACAGGTCATCGGCCGACGGCGCGTAGATGTCGTGCAGCGCGTCGTCGAGCGCTGCCTTTGGATCGTCGTAGACGAGGGTCCAGAGGCTCGGGCCGCCGTCGCTCGCGTCGGACGTGCCGCCGTCGCCCGGCGCCTCTCCGACGGGATCCCCCTGGCACGCCGCGAGGAGAGCCGCGAGAGCCATGGCCAGCGGCCGCTGCATGCCTCCAAACCTACCACGCTCCCGAAGAGCGCACCCGGAGGAGGCCGCTGCCCGCTCGGGCGAAATTGGGCTAGACAGCAGCGATGCAGAAGCTCGCCAAGGGCATCCACTCGTTCCAGAGCGGATACTTCGCGACCCACCGCCAGCTCTTCGAGCAGCTGGCGACGGCGGGTCAGAGACCCGAGACGTTGTTCATCACCTGCTCGGACTCGCGGGTGGTTCCGGATCTGATCACCAACGCTGCCCCAGGTGAGCTCTTCCTGATCCGCAACGTGGGCAACGTCGTGCCGCCGCCGACTCTGCCGGGCGCCACCGCGGCGGCGATGGAGTATGCGGTCGAGGTGCTGGGGGTCGAGAACGTCATCGTCTGTGGGCACACGCAGTGCGGCGCCATCCAAGCCATCTTGCACCCCGAGACCGTCGCCCACTTGCCCTACGTGAGCCGCTGGGTCGCCGGCGCGACCCGGCTCAAGAGCATCCTGAGCGAGCGCTACTCGGACCTGACCGGAGAAGCGCTCGCGACGGCTGCCATTCAGGAGAACGTACTGCTCCAGGTCGAGCACCTGCGCCAGTTCGACTTCATCGAGAACCGGCTCGTCGCCGGCACGCTGCACATCAGCGCGTGGGTGTTCAAAATCGGGACAGGGCAGGTCTTCGACTACGACCCCAGCTCGTGCGAGTTCGTCGAGCTCTCGAGCGGGCGTCAGGAGCCGACCGTCGAGCCGGAACGCTGAGAGCCCGTTCTCATGGCCCTCGCAGGGCGACATGTTACACTCCTGCCCGCGCGTCATGCCCGGCGAGGCACAACCTCCGGACTCCGTCTCCAAATCCGGCGCACCGGTGAAGCAGGGCGACGTCCTCGACGGCAAATACGTCGTCGAGCGCGTGCTGGGCGTGGGCGGCATGGGCGTGGTCGTCGCCGCGCGGCACGCTCAGCTCGGGTCGCGGGTGGCCCTGAAGTTCCTCTTGCCCGAGGCCGCAGCCGACGGGAACGTCTGCGCGCGCTTCATGCGCGAGGCCCAGACGGTGACGCGGCTCACGGGCGAGCACGTCGCACGCGTGCTCGACGTCGGGACGCTGCCGACCGGCGCGCCCTACATGGTGATGGAGTACCTCGAGGGTCGCGACCTGGGTCGGATCCTGGAGGAACGCGGCGCGCTCTCGGTGCCGGACGCCATCGACTACCTGGTGCAGGCCTGCGAGGCGGTGGCGCAGGCGCATGCAGCGGGGGTCGTGCACCGCGATCTGAAGCCCTCGAACCTGTTCGTCACCCGCGGTGCGGACGGCAGCCCCCTGATCAAGGTCCTCGACTTCGGGATCTCCAAGGCCATGGCGCGAGGGCTCGAGGACTCGCAGCTCACCAACACCAGCGGCTTCTTGGGATCGCCCCAGTACATGTCCCCCGAGCAGATCCGGAGCGCGAAGCACGTCGACATGCGCTCGGACATCTGGTCGTTGGGGGTGATCCTCCATGAGCTCTTGACCGGGCGACCTCCGTTCGACGCGCAGACGGCAGGAGCGGTGCTGGCGAACATCATCGGCGACTCGCCGCCGCCGCCGAGTGCGCTCCGGCCGGAGATTCCGCGGGAGCTCGACGCCGTCGTGGCGCGCTGCCTCGAGAAGGACGTGCGGCAGCGCTACGCGACGGTGGGCGAGCTGGTGCGCGACATCGCGGCCTTCGGCCGGCCCGCCACCGTGGTGGCGGCCACGAAGATCCAGAAGATCCTCACCCAGAGCGGCCTCGGCCCGGACGTGGAGGCGCTCACGGAGCTCGCCCCGCAACCCGAAATCACGGGTTCCCACCCGGCGTTCGTGCCGGCGCCCCCGGCGGCTGGGGCGCAGACTCTGGGCAGCTGGGAGGCCGCCCACAAGGGCGCGCCGTCCAAGGGGCTCTTGCTCGGTCTGCTCGCTGGCGGGGCGGTCGTCGTGGTGCTCGCTGTGGTGGGTATCGGCCTCGCGGTCCGCGGCTCGCGAGCTGGCGACTCCGAAGCCAAGAGCGTCGAGCCGATCGTGACCACGGCCGCGGCGGCGACGCCCGAGCCGGAGCCGGTGGTCGTGCCGGACGTGGCGCCCGTCGTCACTGGCGAGAAGGCGCCCGAGCCGCTGCCCAGCGCCGCGGTCGGCGCAGAGGACGCGGGGCCGACGCCGGTCAAGCGACCGGTCCGCAGCGGCGGGGGCAGCAAGGGAAGCGACATCGAGAAGCTGATCAAGGACAGGAAATGAGGACCAAGCTCCAACTCCTTGCGTTGTCGTGCACCGCCGCGTCTGCGGTGCTGCTCCTGGCGTCCCCCGCGCGGGCCGACACCGCCGCGGCCGAGGCGCGCTTCCGCGAGGGTCTCCAGCTGATGGACCAGAAGGACTACTCGGCCGCGTGCCCGAAGCTCGCCGAGAGCAATCGCCTCGACCCTGCCTCCGGGACGCTGCTCGCGCTGGCGCTGTGCTACGAGCGCGCCGGCAAGACGGCGAGCGCGTGGGCTGCCTACACGGACGCGGCAGCGCGCGCGAAGCTCGAGAAGCGCGCCGATCGCGAGAAGGCCGCGAAGCAGAAGATCGCCGACCTGGAGCCGAAGCTCTCCAAGCTGACCCTTCGCGTGTCCGACCAGGCCAGGGGCACGAGCGGATTCAGCCTGAAGCGCGACGGCGAGCCGGTGGGCGAGGGTTCCTGGGACAGCCCCACTCCGGTCGACCCGGGCGAGCACGAGATCGAGGCCAGCGCGCCCGGACACGAGAGCTTCAAGGTCAGCGTCACGGTCGGGGCCGACGGCGATCAGAAGACGATCGAGATCGCCGCGCTGGAGAAGCTAGCGGAAGGAGTAGTCACACCGGTCGCGAGCAGCTCGTCGAGTGCAAGCGCCGACACGAGCACCTCGGGCGGCTCGCTCCGCACGGTGGGGCTGATCGCCGGCGGGGTCGGCGTGGTCGCCCTGGGCGTCGGGACCTACTTCGGCCTCCAGGCCAAGAGCAAGAACAGCGACTCGAGCGACGACTGCGACGGGAACGTGTGCGGCGACAGCGGCTACGCGGCGCGCCAGGACGCGCGCAGCGCCGGCAACACCGCGACCATCGCCTTCGTGGCGGGAGGCGTGCTCGTCGCGACCGGCGTCACGCTGTACGTGCTCGGAGCGCCATCCAAGGGTCGAGAGGCGTCGGCGCGACCAAGCGTCCAGCTCGTTCCAGCGCTCGCCCCCACCGCCGCGGGTGGCTTCGTGCGGGGGGTCTTCTGAAATGCGACACGGAAACGTCTCGGTGGTCTCGGTCGCGCTCTGCCTGGTCGCGTGCAACGCCATCCTGGGCATCGAGGAGCCGGAGCACCGCCCGGGCGACGCGAGCTCGAGCGGTGGGACGGGCGGCGGCGGCGTGGGCGGGACCGGCGGAACTGCCGGCGGCGGCGGCGTCGCGGCCAGCGGCGGCACGTCTTCGGGCGGAGCTGCGGGCAGCGGCGGCAGTGGCGCCGTCGCGGGTGACTCCGGGAGCGACGCTCCGGCTTGCACCGAGAGCTTCACGACGCTGAAGGCCGACTCGACGATCACCTCCGGGCAGTGCAACGGGTCGATCTCCAACGGTGGCGGCAAGTACGGCAACATCGGCGTGGGGCGCGGGCTCCTTCGCTTCGAGCTCGTCGCCGCCGACGCCGCCGCGCTCGAGAGCGGAGCGGTGCAGGGGATGAAGCTGACGCTCCACCGCAGCGTGGACTGCGAGGGTGACTGCACGAGCGGACTGGCTGTCACCGGCGGTTTCCAGGTCTTCCCGCTGCGCAACGACTGGGTCGAGAAGACCACGGCTGCGACCTACTCCGGCGCCGACTACTGCCGGCGGACGGACGGAAATCCCGGTCAGCCGTGGCAAACCGACGGCGCCGAAGGGGCCGCAGACCGGGGTGGCCCCGCCGGAACGCTGACCATCGACGCAGCCACCAACACCGCCGTGTTCGACCTGGATCCGGCGCAGTGGAAGAACTGGGTCGCGAACAACGAGGTGTCGGTTCTGATCGTGCCTCAGGACACGACGGGGAGGTTCGTCTACGCGACCCGCGAGAGCACGAAGTACGCGCCCCCGACCCTCGTCGTCTGCAAGTGAGTCGGGGACGCTATCGACCCGAGCGTCGCGTGGTGTAGGCTCCCCGCCTCGCGCGCATGCCCAACGCCATCCAAGGACTCGAGGCGTTCATCGAAGCCTGGGACGCCTCGCCCCCCGCGCCGGCGAGCTCAGCCGCGGCGACGACCGGAGAGAGCGTCGGGCCCGACGGTCAGATCAACCTCGAAGGCTCTGCCACCTGCCAGTCGGCGGCGATCTTCGTGCCTTCGGATCCGAGCTTCGTCGGCGCCCTCGAGCCGGGGGTGCGCGAGCTGTGCCTGGAGCTGATCGGGCGGCTCGACTGCGTCACTTACTCGAGCTGCCAAGGCCACCGCGCTGCCGAGCCGGGTGGCCGCTACCGGCGGCGACACGTCGGTATCGTCCCGCGGGACCAGGCGGAGGCGAGCCGCCTCGAGGACGCGCTCGAGCGCGTCTGCTCGGCGACCAACCGGAGCCTGCCGCACGCCGTGGTGCGCGTGTTGCTCGTGGTGAGCCAGGTGGACGGCGATCTCGGCCCGCGACCCTGCTTCGACCTCGAGCTGTTCGGCGACGGCGTGGACGAGGACCGGTACTTCCGCGAGGTCGAGCTGCTGACGCGCGAATTCTTGAACAAACTCCGAGAAAACTTCGGCTGAACAGATTTTAGCTGGCGTTCGCCCCGCAGAGTTTGCATATACCGGGACCGCACAATGAGGGGCTCGATCGAACAGCAGCGCGGCTTTGCGTGCCCCCAGGAGCCCTTCGACGACGCCTACCTGGACGCCCTGACCCGTGCTCGAAGTAGCCGACTCGCAGAGCTTTTCTCGAAGTGCTTCGCGTCTACGCTGCGGGCACGAGCGCCCCACCTGCTCGACGCGCTGAAGGCGTTCTGTGCCGAGCCGGGACAATTCCCCGATTCCTGGCCCGCCGCGCTTGGCGAGCTCAGGGCCGCCATGTTGACGCGCCCGCTCGACCCCGAAGCCGCGCTCGCCGCGGCCGACCACCTGGCACGAGCGCGCGGCCTGGCCGGTCGCCAGCCGGAGCCGCCGCTCGCGCGCGTCCGCGGCGTGCCGGTGCGCGTGCGGCCGCTGCCGGACGGGCTCACCTGCTCGGAGCGACCGGAGATCGCCAGCTACGAGGCCGCGTTCGACATCATCGCGACCGCCGCGCCGGTCTACCTGCCGTGGGTCGAGCGCGTGGTCCACACCCTGGTGCCGGTGCAGTCGCGACCCGGCGGGACGACGAGCTCGAGCTTCGAGCTGCTGCCGGGGGTCGTCGCCCTCTCGTACACGAGCCCGGCCATCTGCCTAGCCGACGCGTTGGTCCACGAGGCGAGTCACCAGCACTTCTACCTGCTCGCGCAGGCCGGGCCCGTCCACGACGGCAGTGACACGGACCTCTACTATTCGCCTGGACCACGCGCCGAGCGGCCCATCGACAGGATCTTGCTCGCCTACCACGCCTTCGCGAACATCCTGCTCTTTTACCGGGCCTGTCGGCAGTCGCGGCTCGTCGACGCGGACGTCTGCCTGCGCCGCGAGCAGTCGTACGCCCAGAGCCTGGCGATGTTGGACGCGCCGCTGGAGAAGACCGCTGCGCTGACGACCATCGGGAGGAGCCTGTACGAACCCCTCGCGGAGCGCGTGCGTGCGAGCACGTCCGAGCCCGCCGCTGCCCGCGCTGCCGAGAGTTGCGCTCCCGCGCGAGCCCAGATCACCGCCTGACACTCAGGAAACGAAGAAAGGGAAACCAGCATGTCCGGAAATGACGAAGAAGAACGTGGACTGACCGAAGAAGAGCTGGAGGAGGTCACCGGCGGCGCCGTCGGCGACGCGCTGAAGACGGCAAAGCTCCAGGGCATCAAGACGACCACCACGGTGAAGAAGCTCCCCGGCGGCGGCTCCGCGATCCACATCAAGTCGGATTTCGGCGCGCTGCCCGGTGGCGGCAGCACCGTGATCAAGGGAGCCTGAAGGAAGACGGCCCTCTTGCTGTTGTCCCGTTCGGTCGGCGGGCGGGACAACGGCTCGGGTCGCGAGGAACGGCTCCTTGTCAGACGCACCCGTCAGCTACCGGGGGTTCTCCTGTCCGCACGAACAGCTCGACGAGGAGCTGCTTCGACGCATCGCCATCCGGCACTACCGCCGTGCGCTGCGCACCTACGTCGATCGCCACGCGGCGCTCCTGGAGGAGCGCGGCAGCGGCGGCCTGGTGGACGTGTGCCGCCGCTGGTTCGACTCCGACGTCGGGTTCGAGACGGTCTGGCACGTCTCGTTCGGCAAGATGCGCGAGGTGCTGGCTCAGCAGATGGCGGACGCCGAGGTGCTCACCGCAGGAGCGCGCATCGGCCTGCGCCTCTCCGAGATGGGCATGTCCGCGGACTGGAAGCTCTCGCTGGAGACGCCCGCGCAGTTTCGCTGGGGACGCTGGCTTCTCCCGGCGTGTGACGGTCTGGAGCTGCACGCCGAGCGCGACGGGGCCGACGTCGCCCTGACGCTGGGCTCGACCCGCCGCGTGGTCCACCTCGAGCGAGCCGCGGACGGCGAGTGGAATGCAGATGGTGCTGCTCTCATCCCTCGCTTCGACACCGGCTCGCGTCAGCTGAACGTGCTCTTGCCCGACACGCCGGAGGGCAAGGAGAACATGGAGCACCCGCTGGTAGTGGACGAGGCGACGCGTGAGGCCGTTTGGCGAGGCTACGGCGCGGCGTTCGACGTCCTGGGGCGATACGCCCCCGTCTACGTGCCCTACGTGAACCGGCTGCTCAGGAACCTGGTGCCCGTGCAGGCGGAGCCGGGCAAGTACATCGGCGGCGGGAGTCTGCGTGACAATCCCGGGGTCGTGAAGCTGCCGTTCGCGCGCGAGCCGGTGGGGCTGGCGGCGAACCTGGGCCACGAGACCGCGCACCAGCACTACTTCCTGCTGCGCGGCGCGGGGCCCGTCGACGACGGCTCCGATCAGAACCTCTACTATTCGCCGTTCGTCCGCCTCGAGCGCAACCTGACGACGATCTTGCTCACCTACCACGCCTTCGCAAACGAGGCCCTCGTCTCCCGCACCTGCGAGCTCGCCGGCATCGCCGATCCCTACGCCGCCGCGCGCGCCGAGCTGGTGCGGAAGACGCTGGCGCCGGTCGAAGACATCCTCGCCAAGAGCACCGCGCTCACCCCGTTGGGGCGGGACCTGTGGCAGCCGGTCGCCGAGCACCTGCGGCGCGCGTTTTCCTGATGCCCGGACCATGGCGACCCGGTTCTTGTTCGACCAGGTGGTGCTGCAGCCCACCTCACTCTGCAATCTGAACTGCTCGTACTGTTACGTTCCGCACCGCGACGAAGATCGTCGCATGTCACCCCGGGTGACCGAACGACTGGCGGAGTCGCTCTGGGCGCTGCCCAAGCACCAGAACCCCATCTACCTGCTCTGGCACTCGGGTGAGCCTCTGGCGGTGGGCCTCGCGCACATGCGGGCGCTGTGCGAGCCCTTCCTGGGCCTGGAGGCCGAGCGACAGATCGCCCATCGGCTGCAGACGAACGCGACCCTGATCGACGCGGCGTGGTGCGAGTTCTTCGACGAGCGCCGCTGGGAGATCGCCATCAGCTTGGACGGGCCGCGGGACCTGAACCGTCATCGGCTGGACTGGGCCGGCCGGCCGTCGTTCGAGAAGGTGCTCCGCGGCATCGAGCGCCTGCGCGAGGTGAAGTGCGACCTCGTCGTGCTCCTGGTCGTGACCGAAGAGACGCTCGGGCAGGCCCGCGACCTGTACGAGTTCTTCGCCGGGCTCGGCTGCATCCGCCTCGGGGTCAACATCGAGGAGCGCTCGGGCATCAACCTGGGGCGGCCGATGCTCGAGGACCCTCGGGTCGCGGCGTTCTGGTCGGACCTGTACGAGGCGTTTGCCAAGAACCCGGTGATCGAGATCCGGGAGTTCAGGCTGTTCGCCGCCTGGTGGGACGCAGTCCTTGGCGTCCCGCCGCCGGCGGACGAGCAGCCGACCTACCGGACCAACCTGCTCCCGACCATCGGCTACGACGGAGAGGTCGTCTTTCTCTCGACCGAGATCCTCCAGACCGACGCCGGAAGATACGGGCGCTTCGAGGTCGGGAACATCCTGACCGAGAGCCTCGACGACCTGGTGAAACGCGCGAAGCGCACGCCCTACGTCCGAGACTTCCTCGAAGGGGTGGACGCCTGCAAGGCGCAGTGCAGCTACTACAGCTTCTGCGGGGGCGGCTTCCCCGCCAACAAGTTCTCCGAGCTCGGAACCATGAACGCGACCGAGACCGTCGGTTGCCTCAACACGCGGCGCCGGCTGTATGACGTGCTGATGGAGAAGATGCGGGGCCAGGACCGATCGGCCGCCGAGACGTTGCTGCCCAAGCGAACCTGACGGAGGAATAGGGGTCACATGCGCAAAGTGCTTTTCATCTTCGGGCAGCTCTCGGACACCGACGTCGACTGGCTCGCGAAGACCGGGCGGCGGAAGCGCCTGCCGAAGGCGAGCGTGCTGATCACCGAAGGGGTCGCCGTGGAGACCTTCTACATCGTGATCGACGGCGAGCTCGTGGTGACCCAAGGCAAGCCGCGTCGCGAGATCGCACGCCTGGGCGGCGGAGAAATCGTGGGTGAGATGTCCTTCGTCGACGCCAGGCCCCCGAGCGCCACCGTGACCGCTCTGACCGACGTCGTGGTGTGCGCCATCCCCACCGAGAAGCTCGGCCAGGCCCTGACCGAGAACAATGCGTTCGCCGCGCGCTTCTACAAGGCGGTCGCGACCTTCCTCTCGGACCGCCTGCGCAAGGCGACGGACACGGACTACGACGACGAGCTCGACGACAGCGTGCTCGACAACGTCGACCGCGCCGGTGCTCGCTTCAACGCGCTCAGCCGTTCGCTCCTGGACGCTTGATGGCCTCGAACAAGATCTTCCGCAAGGCCGCGCTGGAGCGGCTCAAGTCGCCGGAGCAGCTCGACACGCTGATGCGGGTGACCGACCCCAAGGGCTGGCTCGCGCTCGTCGGTTGCGCCGTGATCATCGGCGCAGCGCTGGTCTGGGGAGTGCTCGGCACGATCCAGACCAAGGTCTCCGCGAGCGGGATCTTGCTGTCGGGGGCCGGGATAACCGAGCTGACGGCGCCGGGTGAAGGACAGATCGCGTCGCTGGAGATCCAGGCCGGTACCGACGTGAAGAAGGGGCAGGTCATCGCCCGCATCGACCAGCCGGCGTTGAAAGAGCAAATCGAGAGCACGCAGTCTCGCCTCGACGGTCTGGTCGCTCCGGACGCGGGCGCCGCCGCCGAGATGCAGAGCCGGTACCGCGAGCGGCTGGAGGGCGATCTCAAGCGGATGCGTCGCCAGTTCGAGGACAATGGCAAGGTCGTCAGCAACATGGACGGGCGCGTGGTCGAGCTGCGCGCAACCGTCGGGAGCAAGGTCTCGGCGGGAACGCCCATCGTCGCCCTGGAGGAGACGGGAGGGCGCCAAGGCCTGGAGGCGCTGCTCTACTTCGATTCCCACCAAGGCAAGCTGCTGAAGCCAGGGATGCAGATCGAGCTGGTGCCCTCCGTGGTGCGCAAGGAGCGCTACGGCGTGCTGTTCGGGCGCGTGCGCGCGGTGGAGGACTTCCCTTCAACGCGCCTCGGGATGCTCGGCGCCCTGCGAAACGAGCAGCTGGTGGACTCGTTCATCCAGGAAGCAGGCGGCGCCCCCATCGCGGTGCGCGCCGAGTTGACGGCCGACAGGAACACTCCCAGCGGGTATCGCTGGTCGAGCGGCAAGGGCCCGGACGTGATCCTGACCAGCGGCACCCGCTGCACGGGCGCCGTCATCACCCGGTCTCAACGGCCGATAGCGCTGGTATTCCCCGCGCTCGACTCCGGCGGTTGATCTCGTGACGGAAGCAGCAGAGCAGAAGCCCGCGCCCCAGGCTCCCGAGGAGCGGCGCGTGCACACGCCCACGCGCCTCCAGATGGAGGCCACCGAATGCGGCGCGGCGAGCCTCGCGATCGTGCTGGAGCACTACGGCACCTTCGTCCCACTCTCGAAGCTGCGGGAGGAGTGCGGAGTCTCCCGTGACGGCAGCAAGGCCAGCAACGTCCTCAAGGCCGCGCGCAAGTACAACCTCGAGGCGAAGGGGTTTCGCAAGGAGCCCCACGAGCTGCGCTCGATGCAGCTGCCGCTGATCATTCACTGGAACTTCAACCACTTCCTGGTGCTCGAGGGCTTCTCCAAGGGGCGCGCCTACCTGAACGATCCGGCGCAAGGGCCGACCAGCGTCACGGAGGAGGAGCTGAACCGTGCCTTCACGGGAGTGGTGCTCGCGTGCAAGCCCGGCCCCGACTACCAGCCCTCCGGGCGGCGGCCCTCGATGTTGGGCATGCTCGGGCGACGACTCGAGGGCTCGCGCTCGGCCGTGGCGTTCGTCGCGCTCGCCGGGCTGTGCCTGGTGATGCCCGGGATGGTCGTGCCGGTCTTCGGCATGGTCTTCGTGGACGAGGTGCTCGTCGGCGGTCAGATCGGCTGGCTGCCTCGGCTGCTCGGGGCAATGGTGCTCGCTGCGATCCTGAGCGCCGCGCTCACGGCGTTGCAGCGAGTCTACTTGCTGAAGTTGGTGAGCCGCCTCGGGGTCAAGACCGCGTCGGCCTTCTTGTGGCACGCGCTCCGGCTTCCGGTCGGCTTCTACGCCGCGCGTTCTCCCGGCGATCTGGCGGACAGGGTGCGCGCCAACGACGCCGTCGCGCACACGCTCTCGGGACGAATCTCGGGCATCGTCCTCGATCTCCTCCTGGTGGTCTTCTACGCCGGATTCATGCTGTACATCGACCCGTGGCTGACGCTCATCGGCTTCGCCACGGTCGCCGCGCACCTGGGACTCCTGCGCGCCGCCGAGCGCATGCGGACGGATCTCAGCCGCCAGGTGGGGCAGCACGCGGGCAAGCTGGCGGGCGTCGCGAGTGGTGGCCTGCAGATGATCGAGACCATCAAGGGCACGGGCTCCGAGTCGGAGTTCTTCAGCCAATGGGCGGGGTACCAGGCCAAGCTGGTGGCGGCGCAGCAGAAGCTCGCGCAGCGGGACCAGCTGCTGGTCACCGCGACCGACCTCTTGGGGCGATTCAACTCGCTGCTGGTGCTCGGTGTCGGTGCTCTGCGCGTGATGGACGGCCACATGAGCCTCGGCATGCTCGTCGCTTTCCAGGGACTGATGTCGAGCTTCGTGCACCCGGTCGAGAGCCTGTCGCAGGTCGGAGCGGCGCTTCAGCAGCTGCGCGGCAACCTGGAGCGCCTGGATGACGTGCTGGGGCACGGCGCCGACGACGCGCTCACCGAGCCTGAGACGGAGAGCGCCGAAATCAAGCGCCTGACCGGCGCGCTGGAGCTGAAGCAGCTGACCTTCGGGTACTTGCCGTTCTCGCCGCCCCTGGTGACGGACCTCGACCTGAAGATCGCCCCCGGCCAACGCATCGCGCTGGTCGGCGGCAGCGGCAGTGGAAAGTCGACGGTCGCCAAGCTCGTCTGCGGCCTGTACCGACCGTGGCAGGGCGAGATCTCCTTCGACGGTGAGCCCCGCGAGTCGCTGCCGCGCGCCACCATCACCTCGTCGGTGGCCATCGTCGATCAGGAGGTCACGCTGTTCGAGGGGACGGTACGCGAGAACCTCACGCTCTGGGACGACACCATTCCAGAGGCGGACGTGGTGCAGGCCGCCAAGGACGCCTGCATCCACCAGGACATCGCGAAGCTGCCCGGAGGCTACGACGCCCGCGTGCAAGAGGGCGGTGGCAACTTCAGCGGAGGCCAGCGCCAGCGCCTGGAGATAGCCCGCGCCCTGGCCCGGCAGCCGTCTCTGATCGTGCTGGACGAGGCCACCAGCGCCCTCGATCCAGAGACGGAGCAGAAGGTCGACGCGAACCTCCGGCGCCGCGGTTGCAGCTGCCTGATCATCGCGCACCGATTGAGCACCATTCGCGACTCGGACGAGATCATCGTCCTCGAGCGCGGCCGCGTCGTGCAGCGCGGCGCTCACGAAGAGCTCCTGTCTCAGGGTGGGCTCTACCGGGAGCTGATCACGACGGGCTGATGTGATGGGAATCTCGCAGCAAGAGATCGCCGAGCTCAGGGCCCACTTCGGCTCGGACGCCAGCGAGGTGCTGGTAGAAGGGGACGATCCGCTCCTGCTCGTCGATCCGGCCTTCGTGTACGTCACACAGGTCCCCCATCACCAGCTGTTCTGCGTGGGCTACGAGGGGGGCACTGCCGTCGGACGCCGAGAGCACGTCGCGCTGTGTGCGACCGGTCAGCTGGTCGCCGGCGCCGAGCCCGGTCCTGCCGTGCTGTTGCTCTCGGGCGCTGCGGGGAGCCATGTGCTCCGCATTCCGTCCGCGCGCTTCTTCCAGGCGTTCGGCGATCCTCGGGCGAAGAGCCTGGTCGAGCGACTGTTCGACGGGTTCATCGAGCTCCTCCTAGCGACGCTGCCGTCGGCTCCCGTCCCCACCCGCTGCGACGCCGTCGCGCCCGGCTCGACCCAGAGCGAGGTCGTGGCGCCCCTGCGCGCGGCGACGGGCTTGGTGTGGGCCCAGCTCGACAGCCCGCCCAGCCGCTACGGCGGCGTGGACGTTCCCATCGAACCGAGCACGCCGCTCGCGTGGCCCCTGACGGAGACCCGATGGGTCGCGTGCGAGGGCGCAGCCCGCGCCCAGCGGAGCTCGGACCTGGTGGCGGGCGACCCGTCGGCCGGGTTCGCGCGAGAGTTCCAGGCATTCGTCATCGGCTTCCTCGGCGCTCAGCGCATCGAGCTCGAGCGCGCGCGACTGGAGCGCGACCAGGCATCGCGAGAGGCCGAGGGGCAGTTCGTGTCCGACTCGCTCCGGCAGCTGGCGCTGGTGGGCCGAGGGGAGCGCCTCGCCCCGGAGCTCGGTCGCGGCGAAGCCTTCGAGATCGCCTGCAAGAAGATCGCCCTGTGGCTCGAGATCCCGATGCCCCCGATCCCGAAGCCGAAGGGAGCCGCGCTCTCGCACATGCAGGGCGCGCTCTCCCGGATCACGGGCGTTCGGACGCGGCCAGTCATGCTCGACGAGGGCTGGTTCCATCATGACGCCGGGGCCCTGCTCGGCTTCTTGATGGGAGAGGAGTCCGAGCTGCACCCGGTCGCGCTCTTCCCGGTGCGCTCGGGCTACGTCATGGACGACCCGCGGAGCGAGGCTCCGCAGCCGGTCACCGACGAGCTGACGGAGCGCCTGCACCCGCAGTCCTACCAGTTCTACGCCCCGTTCCCCGACCGCCCCATCACGCCGCTCGACGTGCTCTTGTTCTCGAGCCGCCGCGCCCGGAACGACATCCTCTACACGACGGCGATCGGCATGGCGCTGGGCTCGCTGACGACGCTCATCCCGCTGCTCACCGGGCAGGTCTTCGACACGCTCATCCCCGGGGCAGAGCGCGGCCTCTTGCTGCAGCTGACGCTGGTCTTGCTCTGCATCTACCTCGGGCAAGGCTTGTTCGACGTCGCCCGGGGTCTGGCCCTGGTGCGCGCCCAGACGCGCATGGACGTGACCCTGGAAGCTGGGATCTGGGATCGCCTGCTGAGCCTTCCTCTGCCCTTCTTCCGTGAGTATTCGGCCGGTGATCTCGCCTCGCGTGCGGCCGGAATCGGCCAGATCCGTGACGTCCTCGCGGGCACGACGCTGGCCGCGCTGATGAGCGGGCTGTTCTCGATCTGGAACCTCGGTTTCCTGTTCGTGATCGACACGAACCTGGCGCTGGCGGCGACGGGTCTCGTCCTGGTCGCGGCGGTGCCGGCAGCCCTCGCCACGCGCTACGCCCTCCGGCGCCAGCGCGAGGTCGCGGCCGTCGACGGCAAGATCGAGGGCCTCTTGCTCCAGCTCTTCAGCGGCATCTCGAAGCTCCGCGTCACCGCCGCGGAGAACCGCGCATTCGCGGTCTGGGCACGCCTGTTCGCGCGCCGCCGCGACCAAGACCTGGGCGCCGAGTGGGTGAACGTGCGCATGTCGGTGTTTCAGAGCGTGTTCCCGATCGTGTGCAGCATCGTGCTCTACTGGCTGCTGGCGAGCGGCGGGAAGCAGAAGGTCAGCACCGGACAGTTCCTGGCGTTCAGCGCTGCGTTCGGAATGTTCCTGGGTTCCACGCTGCACGTGATCGACGCCGTCTTGCACTCGCTCATGGTCATCCCCATGTACGAGCGGGCCAAGCCGATCCTGGCGCAGCGTCCGGAGAGCCAAGGAGGAGGCGTCCGGCCGGAGCTCAAGGGCGCCATCGAGGTCAACCACGTCTCGTTCCGCTACGAGGCCAAAGGTCCGCTGATCCTCGAGGACGTCAGCCTCCAGATCGGTGCTGACGAGTTCGTCGCCCTGGTCGGTCCGTCGGGGTCCGGCAAGTCCACGCTGCTGCGCCTGCTCCTCGGCTTCGAAGCACCGACGGAGGGCGGCATTTACTACGACGGCCAGGCGCTGCCCGGGCTCGACGTCCGCGTCGTCCGCAAGCAGATCGGCGTAGTCATGCAGAACAGCAAGGTCATGGCCGGCGACATGTTCACGAACATCGTCGGGAGCACGGGCCTCGGCCTGGACGACGCCTGGCGCGCTGCACGCGCCGCGGCCCTCGACAAGGACATCGAGGCGATGCCCATGGGCATCCACACCGTCATCTCACAGGGCGGCGGCACGCTCTCCGGCGGCCAGCGCCAGCGCCTGCTGATCGCGCGCGCGCTGGCTCCGCAGCCGCGCATCTTGTTCTTCGACGAGGCCACCAGCGCCCTCGACAACGTGACTCAAGCCGTGGTCAGCGAGAGCCTCGAGAGCCTGCGCGTCACGCGCGTGGTCATCGCCCACCGCCTGAGCACCATCCGCCACGCAGACAAGATCGTCGTCCTCGACAAAGGTCGCGTCGTGCAGACCGGCCGGTTCGAGGAGCTGATGGCCGTCGAGGGACCGTTCCGGGCGCTGGCCAAACGACAGACCGTCTAAAATCCGGCTTTTGGGTCACTGCGTTCGATAGCCTCAGCCTATCGCTTCCATCGAGAGGTAGTCCTGGACCGGATCTCCCGATGCGGCCAGCATGAGCCTCGCCGACAAGGAGAGCAGCCATGACCACCAGCGCCAAGTGCCCGTTTCATCAGACCGCCGGCGGCGGCACCTCGAACCGAGACTGGTGGCCGAACCAGCTCCGGCTCAACGTGCTGCGGCAGCACTCCGCGCTGTCCGATCCCATGGACCCCGGGTTCGACTACGCCGAGGAGTTCGCGAGCCTCGACCTCGCGGCGCTCGAGCAGGACCTCGCCGCTCTGATGACCAGCTCCCAGGACTGGTGGCCGGCGGACTTCGGCCACTATGGACCGCTGTTCGTCCGCATGGCCTGGCACAGCGCCGGCACGTACCGCACCGGCGACGGCCGTGGCGGCGCGGGGAGCGGCAGCCAGCGCTTCGCGCCGCTCAACAGCTGGCCCGACAACGTCAACCTCGACAAGGCCCGCCGGTTGCTCTGGCCGATCAAGCAGAAGTACGGCAGGAAGATCTCCTGGGCCGACCTGATGATCCTGGCCGGCAACGTCGCGCTGGAGTCGATGGGGCTCCAGACCTTTGGCTTCGGCGGCGGGCGCGCGGACATCTGGGAGCCGGAGCAAGACGTGTACTGGGGCTCCGAGCGCGAGTGGCTGGCGGACCAGCGCTACTCCGGCGAGCGCGACCTCGACAACCCGCTCGCTGCGGTGCAGATGGGCCTGATCTACGTCAACCCGGAGGGACCGAACGGCAACCCGGATCCGCTGGCTGCGGCGCGGGACATCCGCGAGACCTTCGCGCGCATGGCGATGAACGACGAGGAGACGGTGGCGCTGATCGCGGGCGGCCACAGCTTCGGCAAGGCCCACGGCGCCGGCGAAGCGAAGCACCTGGGGCCCGAGCCCGAAGCCGCCGGCATCGAGGAGCAAGGTCTGGGCTGGAAGAGCAGCTTCGGCACGGGCAGAGGCGGCGACACGATCACCAGCGGTCTGGAGGTCACCTGGACCACCACGCCGACCCGCTGGAGCACGAACTTCTTCTGGAACCTGTTCGGCTACGAGTGGGAGCTCACGAAGAGCCCGGCCGGCGCGCAGCAGTGGACGCCGAAGGGCGGCGCCGGTGCCGGCACCGTCCCGGACGCCCACGATCCCTCCAAGCGTCACGCGCCGGCGATGCTGACCACGGATCTCGCGCTGCGCTTCGACCCCGCCTACGAGAAGATCTCGCGGCGCTTCATGGAGAACCCGGTGGAGTTCGCCGACGCCTTCGCTCGCGCGTGGTTCAAGCTCACGCACCGGGACATGGGCCCCCGCGCGCGTTACCTCGGTCCGAAGGTCCCGGCGGAGGCGCTCATCTGGCAGGATCCGATCCCCGCGCGCGATCACGAGCTGATCGACGACAAGGACGTCGCCTCCCTGAAGCGCGAGCTCCTGGCGTCCGGCCTGTCCGTCTCGGAGCTGGTCTCCACCGCGTGGGCGTCGGCGTCCACGTTCCGCGGCTCCGACAAGCGCGGCGGCGCGAACGGCGCCCGCGTCCGTCTCTCGCCGCAGAAGGACTGGGAGGTCAACCAGCCGACCCAGCTGGCGAAGGTGCTGGCCGCGCTCGAAGGCATCCAGAAGACCTTCAACGGCGCCCAGTCCGGCAAGAAGAAGGTCTCACTGGCCGACCTGATCGTCCTTGGGGGATGTGCCGGCGTCGAGCAAGCTGCGAAGAACGCCGGTCACGCGCTGACGGTCCCATTCACGCCGGGACGCATGGATGCGTCCGAGACGCAGACCGACGCGGCGTCCTTCGCCGTGCTCGAGCCGGTCGCGGACGGCTTCCGCAACTACCAGAAGGCCCGGTACGCCGTGTCGGCGGAGGAGCTCCTGGTGGATCGCGCGCAGCTCCTCGGCCTGACCGCGCCGGAGATGACCGTGCTCTTGGGCGGCATGCGCGTGCTCGGGACCAACGTGGGGCAGTCCCCACACGGCGTCTTCACCAAGCGGCCGGAGGCGCTGAGCAACGACTTCTTCGTGAACCTGCTCGACATGGGTACGGAGTGGAAGCCGGTCTCGAAGGACGCGGACGTGTTCGAAGGTCGCGATCGCAAGACGGGTGAGGTCCGGTGGACCGGCACGCGGGTCGATCTCGTCTTCGGCTCGAGCTCCGAGCTCCGAGCGTTGGCCGAGGTCTACGGGAGCGCGGACGGGCAGGAGAAGTTCCTGCGCGACTTCGTAGCCGCCTGGACCAAAGTCATGAACCTGGACCGCTTCGACCTCTAACAACCGGCGCGGAGCACTCCGACCTCGACCGAGGCGGCCCTGGCCGGCGCCTCGCGCAGCGCGGGCTCGGTCTCACGCCAGTCCGACAACTCCGCCATCGGGTGCATGGGAACCGCGTAGGCGCGCTCGCGCAGGCGACGGAAGTTCGTCGCGCCCTCGCTCTCTACAGGCAGATGAGCGAACGAGGTGGTCAGGTGGAAGATCCGGTAGTGGAAGAAGTTCTTGGTGACCATCAGGTCGGCTTTCCTCGGATTCAGCCCGAGCTCGCGCCAGAACTTCGGATGGATCGGCAGGGGCGAGTGGTCTCCGATGGAAACGTGCAGCGACCCCGCGTCCAGGCGGATCCGCCGCCCGAACTCGCCTTCGTGTCGGGCGGCGATGGTGGCGGAGAGCTCGACCTCGGGCTGGTCGTAGCCCGGCGTTCCGCGCAACAGGACGCGCTGCTTGGTGCCCAGCGGCGTCTGCCACAGCTCGTCCACCAGCGCCGGATCGTGCACCGGTACCAACGCCGTGAGCCCACGGTCGCGGGCGGCCAGCGCCTGGACGATGCGGGTGCTGCCGCCCGGTGCCCCGGCTCCGACGATGTCGTCCGCATCCACCAGCGTGACCGGGCCGAACACGCGAGCACGCGAGCGTGCCACTGCCTCCAATGCCTCTTCGACGCCCAGCATGCGAGGCATCGCGACGTCCTTCTCCGCCCACGCCCGGTCGGCCAGCTCGTCGGCCAGACGTTCCGCCAGCGCCGGATCGCCGTCCGTGCACACGTGCACCGCCCAGCCGAGGTTCTGAGCGGAAGTGAAGGGATGCACCATGAACAGGCTGGCGGAGACCACCCCGGGGCGCTGCTCGAGCCGCTTCATGAAACGGAACACGCCGCGCATCGGCGCCAGGAAGTCGATGGTGGTTCCACCGCCGAGCACCATGGGCAGCTTGCGCCACGCGTGCGTCGGCGCGATCTCCCGCCGCAGCGTTCGGATCAGGCGAGTGCCCGCCCGGAAGCCCGTGGGCGCCAGGTCCCAGTGCGGGTTCGTGCGATAAGCGACCATCACGTCCACGGGCTCGAGCAACCCGGCGCTCAGGTTCGCGTGCAGGTCGTAGCTGACGGCGATGGCCGCATCGGGCCCGACCCGCTCCCGGACGCGTCGCAAGATCACCGCCTCCGGCGCCTCGCTCAGGCCCTGCACCTCCATGCTGCCGTGCAGCGCCAGGTAGACTCCGTCCACCGGGCCCGCCGCCTCGAGCCTCGCCAGCAGGCGATCGAGCAGCCAGGCGAAGCACTCCCCGGTCAACGGGCCGCTGGGCACGGCCATGTAGGAGGCCAGGGGAACGGTCTCCACGTTGCCCGCGACGCGCGCCGCCTGCACGAAGCCGGTGAGCTCCGCGTGGGGCATGTAGCCGGCGAGCTCCGAGCCCGAGAGCGTCGTGACCGCCGCGAGCTCCTGGGCCTCCAGGGCGTGCAGGCGCTCGAAGTCCTCCCGCGTCGTGAGCAGCGGGGAAGCGGCGCAGGCCTCGTGGAAGATCCGACCGTAGGCGATGCGCAGCGGGCGCGCGCCGTCCTTGCCGCGCATCCGCCGCGCGAAGCCGAGCACCCGGCCGATCACGAGAACAGCTCCGCGAAGAACAGCACCAAGAGCTTCTCGCGCGCGTCGGGCGTCATCGCGTTCATGATGCGGTGGAGCGGCGCTGACTCGCTGGGCATCGTCCCGGAGCCGAGCCCCATCTCCTCCACGATGGCGTGGGTGTCGACGCCCTCCGCTCCGTTGGCCAGGCTGCTGAGGAACGCGACCACGCCCTCGGGGGCCTCCGCGCTGGGCGGCAAGTCCTTGCAGCACTCGACCAGGTCGCGGCCGAGCTCCTGGGCGCGCCGCGCGTTCTCGGGATCCAGCGTCAGGTGGATGTGGGCGGGTGACGGGCCGAACTGATAGGTCGGCTGCACGTGCCAACCCTTCGCGGTCAGGCGGTCGGCCAGCGTGAACAGGTCGCCCCCGGTCGTCTTGAACGCGAACAGGTTCATGTCCGGACGCCCCACCATCTCGAGGCCGTCGGTCGCGTCCACCAGCGCCACGAGCTGCTTGGTCGCGTCCCACATGCGCGTCGCGCGCTCGCGGTAACCTTCCTTGCCCAGGTGCTGGATCAGCGCGTACGCCGCGCCCAGGGCCGCCACGCTCTTGCTGCCGAGGGTGGTGGAGTTGATGATCGAGTAACCCGTCCAGGTGGCGCAGGTGTAGTACTGCGCGTCCCGCAGCTCGCGACGGCGCTGAAGCAGGATGCTGATGCCCTTGGGGGCGAAGCCGTACTTGTGCAGGTCCATGGAGATGCTTGTCACGCCCTCCACCGAGAAGTCGAAGTCCGGCCCCGAGACGCCGGTGTCCCGCAGGAAGGGCAGCACGCAGCCGCCCACGCAGGCGTCCACGTGCATCAGCGTCCCGTGCTCGAGCGCCAGCGCCGCCAGGCCGCGGATGTCGTCGATGACGCCGTGGGCGTAGCTGGGCGCGGAGCCCACCACCAGGATCACGTCCGCGCTCATCTTGCGAGCGGCGTCCGCCACGTCGGCGCGGAAGGTCACCGGATCCACGTCCACGCTCACCACCTCGACGCCCAGGTAGTGGGCAGCCTTGTGGAAGCAGGCGTGGGCCGTGACGGGCAGGAGCATCTTCGGCGACCTCACCTCGGGCCGGGTCTTCCTGGCGAAATCCCGCGCCGTCTTGACCGCCAGCATCACGCTCTCCGTGCCCCCCGCCGTCGCCGTGCCCCGAGCTCCTTCCGGGGCGTGCATCAGCTCGAGGCAGGCCTTGACCACGGCGTTCTCCAGCTTGCGCGCCGACGGGTACACCGTGGGATCGAGCCCGTTGATGGGCATGCACGCCGCGAAGGCGTCGCGGGCCACTTCGCGGGCATGCTCCCCGGGATCGTAGACGAAGGCGAACGCGCGGCCATCGCTCCTGAGGTCCTCTGCTCGCGCCTGGGTCAGGGCAGCGAGCACTTCATCGCGACCCTTGCCTGTTTCCGGGAATGAAGTGGTCATGGTCTGTCTTTTCGTCCTCTCTTGAGGGGGCTGAGCAGGTGGGTCCACAGAAACTCGTGCACGGGGCCGAGGTCCACGTCAGTCATCACGCGCTGCACCATCAGACCATCGGTCAGGGCGCGGATCACGCTGACCAGCGCCTCCGCGTCGCAGGGCGCGACGCTGCCGTCGGCCATCCCGTCCTCCAGCAACTTCACGGCGGCGCGTCTCTGGGACTCGAAGACGCGGTTGCCCACCTCGATGATCTCGCTCATGCGCTCGCCGCTGGCGGCGATGGCCTGACTCAAGAACACGATGCGCTCCTCGCGCCCGTGGTGAAACTCGTGCACGGCGCAGAGCTGCGCGAACAAGCGATCGATGGGGTGCTCGTGCCGGTTCACGCGCTCCATCACGTAGAGCGCCTGCTCGGTCAGGAGCTCCTCGAGCGCGGTCTCGACGATGTGGCCCCGGGTCGGGAAGTGATAGTGAAGCGTCGGCCGCTTGACCCCGAGCTCGTCGGCCAGCCGGGACATGGACGTGCCAAGGCCCAGCCGGGCCAGCACGCCGACCGCGTCGCGGGCCATTTCCAGGCGCTTTTCCGGTTCCGAGGGGCGAGCCATTAGCTGACGGACTGTCAGATAAATGTTAGTTGACTAAGTGTCAACTAACATTTTGGGCTCGCATCCGCCGCGGAGCTTCGGGACCAATGAGCCCACCACGATGAGCGACGAAGAACGACGCCGGCTCAGGGAGGAGGGCGAACGTTACCGGCTGTTCGGTCCCTACCTGAGCGAGCGGCAGTGGGGCACGGTCCGCGAGGACTACAGCGCCGACGGCAACGCCTGGGAGTATTTCCCCCACGAGCACGCGCGCTCCCGGGCGTACCGCTGGGGAGAGGACGGCCTCGCGGGGATCAGCGACGAGGCACAGCGCTTGTGCCTGGCGATCGCGCTCTGGAACGAGAAGGATCCCATCCTCAAGGAGCGGCTCTTCGGCCTCACCAACAGTCAGGGCAACCACGGCGAAGACGTGAAGGAATTCTACTACTACCTCGACGCCACCCCGACCCACTCGTACCTGAAGTACCTCTACAAGTACCCGCAGTCGGCGTACCCCTACGAGCGGCTCGTGTCGGAGCGTCGCGGCGCCCACGAGCCGGAGCTCGAGCTCGAGGACACCGGCGCGTTCGACGACAGCCGGTACTTCGACGTGCTCGTGGAGTGGGCGAAGGCCGGCCCCGAAGACATCGTCCTCTTGGTGACGGCCGAGAACCGCGGGCCGGACGACGCGCCCATCCACGTGCTCCCGCAGATCTGGTTCAGGAACGTCTGGAGCTGGGGGTACCCGACCATCGCGAAGCCCTCGCTCGGTCGCGAAGGAGACGAGATCGCCGTCCAGCACGAGGCGCTCGGCCGCTTTCGCCTGAGCTCTCGCGAACGCGACGCCAAGCTGCTCTTCACCGACAACGACACGAACGAGGCCCGGCTCTGGGGCGCCAAGACCGTGCACTCTGCCAAGGACGCCTTCCACGATCGGGTGGTCCACGGTCGCCCGGACGCCACGAGCGCGCTCGACCACGGGACCAAGGCCTGCTTCTGGCTCCGCCGAACGGTCCCGGCCGGAGGGAAGGTCGAGCTCGGTTTTCGCCTGCGTCGCGAGGACGCGGGGACGCTCTCGCCGGACGACGTCGTGCTCGCACGCCGCCGCGCCGAAGCCGACGCCTTCTACGCGGAGCTCGCGAAGGACGTCGTCGATCCGGAGCAGCGGCGCGTGATGCGACAAGCGCTGGCCGGGCTCATCTGGTCGAAGCAGACGTATCGCTACGACGTGCGCGGTTGGCTCGCCGGCGACCCGCTGCAGCCGCCGCCGCCGGAAGCGCGGAAGCAGTCCCGCAACAGCGACTGGGATCACCTCCACAATCGCGAGGTCATCTCCATGCCCGACAAGTGGGAGTACCCCTGGTACGCGGCGTGGGACCTGGCTTTCCACACCCTCCCGTTCGGCCTGGTCGACATCGAGTTCGCGAAGGGGCAGCTCGTGATGCTCACGCGCGAGTGGTACATGCATCCGAACGGGCAGCTGCCGGCGTACGAGTGGTCGTTCGGCGACGTCAACCCTCCGGTCCACGCCTGGGCCGCGTGGAAGGTCTACAAGCTCGAGCAGCAGCAGAAGGGCAAAGGCGACCGCTCGTTCCTCGAGCGAGTGTTCCACAAGCTGCTCCTGAACTTCACCTGGTGGGTGAACCGCAAGGACGCCGCGGGCCGCAACATCTTCCAGGGCGGCTTCCTCGGCCTCGACAACATCGGCGTGTTCGACCGCAGCTCGCCCCTTCCCACCGGCGGCCGCCTCGATCAATCGGACGGCACGGCCTGGGTCGCGGCCTATTCGCTCCAGCTCATGCGCATCGCGCTGGAGCTCGCCCGGGAGAACCCGACCTACGAGGACATCGCGACCAAGTTCTTCGAGCACTTCCTGCACATCGCCGAGGCCATGACCAAGCTCGGCGGCAAGAGCCACGGCCTGTGGGACGAGGAAGACGGCTTCTACTACGACTCGCTGCACCTGCCGAACGGTCGGGTGATCCCGATCAAGATCCGCTCCATGGTCGGGCTCCTGCCGCTCTTCGCGGTGGAGGTGCTCGAGGCGGAGGAGGTCGAGCGTGCGCCGGAGTTCAAGCAGCGCCTGGAGTGGTTCCTCGACCACCGCCCGGATCTCGCGGCGCTGGTGTCGCGCTGGAACGAGCCGGGGCGCGGGCAAAAGCGGCTGCTCTCGCTCCTCAGGGGGAGCCGCATGAAGCGCCTGTTCAAGCGCCTGCTCGACGAGAGCGAGTTCCTCTCGGAGTACGGCATCCGCGCCCTCAGCCGGTACCACGCCGAGAACCCGTATCGATTCAGCCTGGGACGGAGCGAGCTCGAGGTGCGCTACGAGCCTGCCGAGTCCGGGAGCCGGCTCTTCGGCGGCAACTCGAACTGGCGCGGCCCCATCTGGTTCCCGGTGAACATCCTGCTCATCGACGCGATGCGCGAGTACCACCGCTATTACGGCGACGACTTCCGCATCGAGTGCCCCACGGGCTCGGGGAACCTGGTGTCGATCGCGGAGGCCGCCGACGAGATCGCGCGCCGCCTCACGCGGATCTTCTTACCCGACGGCGCCGGCGTCCGTCCGTTCATGTCGCACCGGCCGGAGCTCGCACGCGACCCGCACTTCCGGGACCACCTGCTGTTCCACGAATACTTCCACGGCGACACGGGCCGCGGCGTCGGCGCGATGCACCAGACCGGCTGGACGGCGCTGGTCGCCAGCCTGATCGCCGGGATCGGCGTGGACGGGAAGTGAGGAGTCTTCCGCTCACCCGGGGGGATCGCTACCCTGCGAGGCGCCCGTCATGAAGAGAACCGAAGACGTCCGCGACCCGAAGTCCATCCTCGTCATCGACGTCGGCGGCACCAACGTGAAGGTCGCGCTTGGCCATCACGACCAGCCGATCAAGGTGCCTTCGGGGCCCGAGATGACGGCAGCGAAGATGGTCGCCGACGTGAAGCAAGCGACCCGGGACTGGGAGTACTCCGTGGTGAGCATCGGCTTTCCCGGCTCGGTCAAGCAGGGACAGCCGGCGAAGGAGCCCGCGAACCTGGCGGACGGCTGGGTGGCGATGGACTACGAGCGCGCGTTCGAGCGCCCGGTGCGCATCGTCAACGACGCGGCCCTGCAGGCCATCGGCGCGCACGAGGGCGGGCGCATGCTGTTCCTGGGCTTGGGGACGGGGCTCGGCTCGACCTTGGTCAGCGACACCGATTTCGACGCCCTCGAGATCGCTCACCTGCCTTACCGCAAGGGGAAGAGCTACGAGGACTACGTCGGCGCCCGCGGCCTCGAGCGCCTCGGCAAGAAGAAGTGGGCTCGCCACGTCTTCCGTGTGGTGGCGCTCCTCCGCGAAGCGCTACAAGCCGACTACGTCGTGCTCGGGGGCGGGCAGACGAAGAGGCTGAAAGAGGTCCCGCCGGACGTGAAGCTCGCTCCGGGCAACGCGGCCATGCTCGGCGGGGTGCGGCTCTGGTCGAGGCTCTAGCGCGCAGAGTCCGACGACTTGCGGCGGAGGACGAAGAGGCGGGCCGCAGGCGTTTGCCCGGGACCGGGGAAGCTGCTCGCGTGCTCTTCGACGATCTCGAACGAGCCTCCGAAGAGCTGCTCCAGCGTTTGGCGGGTGTGGGGTGTGGTGCCGTGACGGTCGCCTTCTTCGCTCGCGTGGGTCTTGAGCAGCAAAGATCCGCCCGGCGCCAGCAGGGCGGCGACGTTGCGCGCGTAGCGGGCGGCGGCGTCGGGGGCGAGCAGGTGCAGGCAGCCACGGTCCACGGCCAGGTCGAACTGGCGGCGGAGGTGGCTGTTCGTGATGTCGTCTTCGAGCCAGAGGACCGGCAGCTCGGGAGCGCGTCTTCGCGCCTCCTCGAGCGCGCGACGCGACACGTCGATCGCCACGACGTGGTGCCCGCGCTCCGCCGCCGCCGCGGCCATCGGCCCGAGGCCGGTGCCGATGTCCAGCACGAAGCACTGTCTCGGCGCGAGTCGCTCGAACGCAGCGAGCAAGTCTTCATCGATCGCGTCGGTGTACCAGGGAAGTCGTTCCGGGCGCTCGGACGTGTACACGTCGTCCCACTCCGAGCCGCTCCTCGGGGCACGCTTCTTCCCTGCGCGGTGGAGCGCGAGGGCGGTCTCCAGCATCTGCACCACCACCCCGACCGGTGGCGCTGGACCGAGCTTCTCCGGGCGGTCGAGCGGCGGGTCGGCGACCTCGGTGCCGAACGAAGGGTGAATGACGTGCATGCCGTCCTTCGCCAGCTGCTCGATGTTGCGCTGCACCGCGGGGCGCGCGTACATACCCGCGTTCATCGACGGCGCAACGACGACCGGCGCGGAGGTCGCGAGCGTGATTGCGGAGACGAGCGAGTCGAAGTCACCCGTGGCGAGGCGGGACAACGTGGTTCCCGTCGCCGGCCAGACCAAGACCGCGTCGGCCCAGGTCGCGAGGTCGATGTGCGGCACTGGCGTCTCGCCTTCGTACATGTCCGCGGCCACCGGATGGTGTACGAGGCGCTCGATGGAATAGGTGCTGATGAACCGAAGCGCGTTCTTCGTCGCCGCCACGCGCACTTCGAAGCCACGCTCCAGGAGCCGAGCGATCAGCGCCGGCGCGTGCATCGCGGCCACGCCGCCCGCCAGGCACAAGACGACGCGGTCGTGGCATCGCAGCGGCGCCGCTGCGGGTGCGCCGCCCTTCGGCTCGATCGACTCGACCGCACCGCAGTCCAAGAGCAGGCGCAGCAGCTGCTCGACGACGCTGTCCTCCCCAAGCGTCGCACCGGTGAGGGCTTCCACATGCTCCACGACCTCCCGGCGAGACCTGGGCTCCAAGAGAAAGCGCAGCAGCACCTGCGCCAGCTGGGCCGTCTCGGCGTGCAGCTGGTGCGCGCGGCCGTCAGGCCCGAGGAGGACCGTCGTGTCGAGCGCGTCGTAAATGCGCACTACTCGCGCGCGCCGCAGGCGGGCGGTATCGGACATCGTCGCGGTTTCTCGCGGTCCAGACCGGACCGCCGTCAGCTATCAACTATTGTTGCCCGGCGTGCAGCCGCCGCTGCTGGTGGCGTAGCAGTCCTTCTTGGGCCCACACGTGACCTTGCCCTGGTCGTCCTCGCACTTCTCGCAACCGTCGGACGGCAGCTCGGCGCATGCGACGACGGCCGCTGAGCTCTTTTGCGTCTCGTCGTCCCCGCCGCACGCCGCCACGATGGCGAACGTCGTGACGGTCAACGCAGTCGGTAGGAGCAACTCCCTCACTCTGGTCCCGGCCATCGGCTCAGCCTACCACGATCATTCCGTTACGGAACTATCGCGAGTCTGGCAGGATTTCAGCCATTTGCGCGAGCGCCCCGAGGCCACGTGTAAGCTCGGACGATGGGCCGCCGACTCGCGCTCCTCGCCGTCCTGCTCAGCGTCCTCGGCTGTGGCGAAGGGAAGAGCGACGCGGCAGGCGAGCGCGGTGGCCTGCGGGCCCTCCCCGAGCTCGAGCTCCGGGGATACTTGCGAAACGACACGACGGGGCTCGCGACCGAAGCCGCGTTCGGAGCGCTCGACTTCGACTCGGTTCGCCAGAGCACCGACAAGGCCCACGCGCTGATTCACGTCTCGGGCTTCACCTGAAGTGCCTGCAAGGCAGCGGCCCGGGACATGGCCCTCGACTACGTGACCTACGCCGACAAGGCTATCTTCGTCGATCTTCTCGCCGAAGGCGCAGACCCCGGCGAGCCCGCGGGACAAGTGGAGCTCGACGCTTGGATCGTCGATCGAGAGATCCCGTTCACGACCGCCGTCGATGCCCCGGGTGCGGGCCAGCGCATCCTCAAGGACTTCTCACCGGTGGAGAACACGTTCTTGGTCGAGCTCGGGAGCATGAAGATCGTGAAGCACGCCCTGGCGCCCTCCACGCTCTATCCCGCGCTGGATGAGCTCTGAAGGGCGACGTCATGGCGGACCGAACGAGCCCGGATGGCGCATCGCAGGCGGCGCGGAGCTCAGGGCTCGTACCAGATGGGCCCCGAGATGATCACGTCGCCGTCCTCCTGGCGCGCGACCGCGACCACGTAGGTGCGCTTGGTGACGTTGAGGGGGAAGCTCACCTGGCAGGGGTTCTTCCCGTTGCAGTCGGCAGTGTCGACGAGCGCCCCGTGGGGGCCATACAGCCGCACCTTGGCGAAGCCGTCGCCGGCCTGTTTGTCGCTGAGCTGGACGCTGATCTTGCTCTTGCCGAGGCCGTGCAAGACCGAGCCCATCCAGCACGCGCCGTCGGCCATCATCTTCATGCGTGACGATTCGTCGTCGGTCGCGAGCGTGCGGTGCGCAAAGACCGCGGAGCGCACGCTGGAACGCGTCAGCTTCGGCGCCCAGATCAGCGTGGCTCTCGGCGAGTCTCCCCAGCCGCCGTGGTGGTTGTCCTCGTTCCACGAGGGCGAGACCATCCAGCCGCGGTCGAGGGCGGTGAAATAAGCCTTCAGCTTGTCGTCGTAGGAGCCGTGACCGTTGAACTCGATCAGGCGCACCTTGTCCTCCGCGACGGGGAAGAACTTGTAGTCCAGGAAGGTCCCTGGCCAGGGCGGGTGGTTGAACTGCCCCAGACACGGGCCGCACTCGGCGAGCGCCTGGTAGATGCCCGGGATGCCGTGGGGGAGCTTGTAGAGCTTGTCGGGGAAGAGCGTGTTGAGGTGTCCGATACCCTGGTCGTTGGCGCCGAACACCGTCTTCTCGTAGCCGCACCCCCCCACGAAGGTGCCCGGCACGTTGTACTTGTCGGCCGCGGCCTGGCAGCCCTTCCACTCGGCGGGGGTGATGCCGTTGTGGTGATCGGAGAGCCAGAGGAAGTCGAGCGGCGGCTTCGCCTTCTTGCTCGCGTGCTCGAACGCCTCGAGCGGAGAGCCCTGCCCGTCGGAGACGTGGGTGTGGGCGTGCAAGCTGCCGTAGTAGGGCTGGAAGTCGCCCTGCACGCAGCCCTTGCGTTCACACGCGCCGCAGTCCTTCGCGCACGACGTGCAGCTCTCGTCGCCGCTGCACACGCCGTCCCCACAGGCGTCGCACGCGCCGCAGTCGTCCTCGCAGCTCGCGCACGTTTCGCTGGCTGTTGGTGAACAGGTGCCGTCGCCGCAGCCGCTGCAAGCACCGCAGTCCTCGGCGCAGGAGCTGCACGTCTCGGTGCTGGAGCAGCTCCCGTCCCCGCAGCCCGGGCAGAGGCCGCAATCCTCCGTGCACGTGGTGCAGCTCTCGCCCGATTCGGCCACGCAGGTGCCGTCTCCGCACAGCGAGCAGACCCCGCAGTCCTCGGCGCACGACTCGCACGACTCGAGCCCCGTCGCTTTCTCGCAGCTGCCGTTGCCGCACACCGGGCAGGCGCCGCAGTCGCCCGGGCAATTTTCGCAGAGCTCGCCGTCGTCGTGGCTGCAGACCCCGTCGCCGCAGGACTTCGGGGCCGGCGAGAGGCTCGGCGCGGGTGCCGGCGCCTCGCTCCCACAGCCACCTGCGGAGCCGGCGACGACGACGAGCAGAGCGGCGACGCCGAGCGCGAGGCCGAAGGGAACGTCTCTCAGCCGAAGCATGGCGAGCACGTTTGCAATCGGCGTTCCAGCTCACGGGAGCGCGAAACCAGGGCGAAACACCGTGTCGGCAGGCGCCGCCGCCAACTGCGGGTTGGCACGGCAGTCCCGCTCGGTACGGGTACGGCGCGCGAGCAGGCGCAAATTCGCACTCGACAGGACGGGCCGGCGCTGGAGGTCGGGGCGTGGCTCTCGGGCGGCGCCGGGCGTTGGTGAAGCGCTGGCGGCGTCGGCGCAGCGGTCGAGCGCACGACGCAGAGCTCGATGACCGCGAGTGCGGCACTGCGTGCAGCTGCCTGGAGGGAGCGCCATCGGACTCGAGCTCGACGCGCAGCTTCCGGACCCACGGCGCTGCCGCTGACAAAGACCACCGAGGGCATCCCGTGCACGCCCGTTTGTTTGCGGGCGTGCCAGCAGCGTTTCAGCGTACGGTGACCTGAAGGAAAGAGCATCGAGACGTCGATTTCTCTTGACGCATTCTCGAGCGACGCGCGTTCGCGTTCGACGACCACGCGGGTGAGGGCCTCTCGCTCGCGCGTGGTGACGCGCTCGTGCGCGTTCGTGCGCGCGACGACGCGCGACGCGTTCAGATGCCCGAAACGCGCTCAGCGTGTCAGCAGCGAGCTCGAAAAATCGCGTGATATGCCAGAAAGCATGAACGCTCTCTCTTCGGTCTCCGACCACGAGCTCCGCGAGCGACTTTCGGCCGCCGTGAGCTCGGAGCGGTCGGCGTGCGCCAACGTCATCTTCCACCTGGCAGAGCTCGACCGCCGCAGGCTGTGTTGTTCCCGTTCCACGCCACACCACCGACAGCGATTCCGCGACTGCGGCAGACCGGAAGCGAGTTCCTCCGGCTCGGCCGGACTGTCTATTTCGATGCGTGTTCCTCCCTCTTCGCCTACTGCACCGAGCGCCTCGGCTATTCCGAGGACAGCGCGACCAAGCGTGTGCGTGTGGCCCGCCTGGCCCAGCAGTTCCCCCAGGTGCTCGATGACCTCGCCAGCGGCGAGCTCCACCTGACGGGGCTGTTCCTGCTCTCCGGCCACCTGACGGACGACAACGCCGAGCAGCTCCTCGCCGAGGCGCGAGGGAAGTCCAAGCGACAGCTCGAGGAGCTGCTCGCCCGCTGGTTCCCGCGGCCGGCCGTGCCGCCGACCATCACCCCGGTCACGCCCGAGCCGGTACAAGGGCAGTTGTCCACATGGTCCGGGGCAGGTACCCCGGCCCCGCCGGCCCAGGCGCCTCGCCCTCGCGTCGAGCCGCTCTCGCCGGAGAGCGTTCGCGTGGAATTCAGCGCCCACGCTGCGTTCCGCGACAAGCTCGAGCAGGCCCGGGCGCTGCTCAGCCACACGGTGCCCAGCGGCGACCTCGCGACGATCCTCGAGCGCGCGCTGGACCTGCTCATCGAGCGGGAGACGAAGCGCCGCGCCGGCGCGGGCAAGCCCCGCAAGCGCCGCGAGACGAAGCCGGGCTCGCGGCACGTTCCGGTGGAAGTCCAGCGAGCGGTCAGGGAGCGGGACGGCGACCAGTGCACCTTCACCGACGCCGAAGGGCGGCGGTGTTCGGCGACGCGCTTCTTGACCATCGAGCACATCGACCCGTTCGCGAAGGGCGGGCCCACGACGGTGGACAACTGCTGCTTGCTTTGCAGACCTCACAACGCCCACCGAGCGCGCCAGGTCTTCGGTGAGGACCACATCCAGAACGAGATCTCGGAGGCGCGAGCGAGGCGAAGACAGAGCACGCCACCGGCGCCACCAGCGCCGACGCCCGCGCCCGAGGGCGGCGTGTCCGAAAAGGTGCTCGGAGCGCTGGTTCGGATGGGGTTCAAGCGAGCGGACGCGCGGCGAGCCGTCGAGCAAGCGCGCCTCTGCGAGGTGGAGCCGCTGCTCGAGCCGATGCTTCGCGCGACGCTCGCCATTCTCACACCGTGAGACGGTTCGGGCACACCCCACGTCGAATGGGGTGTGCACGGATTGCCCTTGGTGGTCATTGTCAGCGGCAGCGCCGTGGGCACGCATGCGGACGAAGGAAAGGAGCTCATCTGTGCCTCGAACAGGTCGCACTCAACGCAGAGTCATCGGCATGCTCGTCAAACGCTTCGGCGACGCGCGCCTCGACGAGGTCCGCGACCCGCGCAACCCACGCGGGCGTCGCTGGCGCTCGGGCGGTGCGCGACCTCGGACTTCACTACCTGTTTGCCGTCAAGAGCACCCAACCCTCCCTCCACACCGAGGCCGTGCGCTGGATGGGTGGCCTGGAGCCTGACCAGGCCGCCGCCACCAGCACGGATCTCGACCACAGTCGCTCCGTCGTGCGGCGCATCTACCTCGGTGAAGCCCTTGCCGCGCCGGAAGGTTGGGAGCATCTCAGGACCGTGCTCCGCGTCGAGGTCGAGACCCTCGACTCCAATGGCGTCCGGGTCGCGAACGACAACCGCTACTTCGTCTCCAGCTTGCCACGCTCTCGTCTCACCGATGCCGAGTGGCTGCTCGTCGTACGGCGCCACTGGGGCGTCGAGACTGCCCATCAGCTTCTCGATGGCGCCTTCGCCGAGGACCATCATCCGTGGATCGAACAGAACCCGCGAGCCACGGTCGTCGTGATGGTGCTGCGGCGCATCGCATACACGCTGCTCGCGCTCTGGCGCGGGGTGACTTTGCGCAGCGACGAACAGCGTAGGCGGCCCTGGCGCGACCTGATGCGCGACATCTGGCTCTGCACAGTCAAGGCCACCGCAGAGACCCCTCGAAACTCGAGTGACCGCCGGCTCCCGCCGGCGCCTGCGTGACCCGTGCCGAGGCCTTCGCGCCGACCTGCTCTTTGACAGACTCCGCGTCGATCACCGCCCTCGGGCTCCTGCCCCCGTAGAGGCTCGATGGCACTTGCTCCTGTGCGGCCCAGTACCTCTCCACCGCCCCGTCCCCGGGTCACCACTTCCCCGCCGGTGGTGGCGACCCAGCTCGACTCGCGGAGAACCGATCGAGACTGGTTGGCACGGTTGCGGAGTTGCGACCCGCGCGGCGCCAGGGAACACTCTGCGAGGGAGGCGATGGATGCGGCTCGGGACTCTCTTCACGTTGGCCTTGCTGGGGCTCGTCGGCTGCGGGGGCTCGACCTCCGGCGGAGGAACCGGGGGCAGCGGGGCAACCGGCGGCGTGGGCGCGACCGGCGGCGTGGGCGCGACCGGCGGCGTGGGCGCGACCGGCGGCGTGGGCGCGACCGGCGGCGTGGGCGCGACCGGCGGCGCGAGCGGAGGCTCGTCCGTGGGCCAGCCACCGCCGCCGGATCCGAACGCTCCGCCGGCGTCCTCGACCACGCCCACGACCCTCGCGGTTCAGCGCCTCTTCCTCGGCGACACTGACCTCGGGGGCAACCCTGACCCGAACGCCTGGCGCAAGCTCGGGTTCAACGTCGACGGGTTGGTGTCGGACAAGATGTCGGCCAACCACTGCAAGTACCAAGAGGGCGCGACCAAGTCGAGCGTGCAGATCGACGGAGAGAACGGCATCGACAACTCGTTCGGCTCGAACCTGGTCAAGATCATCGCCTCGCTGATGGCCAACCCGAGCCAGTCCGTGACCGACTCCATCAACGGCGGCGGTGGGACCTGGCTCCTGCACCTGCCGAACCTGGGACCCCAGCCGAGCCAGAACGGCGTCACGGCCGCCATGTTCAGCGGCGCCAAGCTCGGACTCGCGCCCGCGTGGCAGGGCGGCGACGTCTGGCCGGTGACCTACGAGTCGGTCGTGGGCGGCAACATCGCCCAACCGCTCGTGACCTTCCCCCAGAGCTACGTCGTGAACGGCGTGTGGGTCGGCGCGCCGGCCGCGAGCGGCGCGCTCGACCTGGTGCTGGATGGACAGGACTTCGGCCTCGGCTTCCGCATCCATCACCCGAGGGTGACGGCCCTGGTGATCGGCACCGGTCCGAATGCCAAGGCGACCTACGGCGTGATCTCGGGCGTCATCGACACCGAGGAGTACGTGGCCATGCTCAAGCAGGTCGCCGGCTCCTTCGACCAAACCCTGTGCGAGGGTGCGACCTTCGAGTCCATCGCGCAGCAGATCCGGGCCGCGAGCGACATCATGAACGACGGCAGCAACGGCGACCCGAGCAAGATCTGCAACGGCATCTCAATCGGTCTGGGCTTCGAGGCCATGGCGGTGAAGCTGGGCCCAGTCGCGGGCAAGGCGCCGCCGCCAGTGCAGTACTGCAAGTGAAGGCCGGTCGCGCCATGCCGAAGCCGATGAGACCCGGAGCACGGAGACGGCCACCTCGGGGTTCGACGGGATCGTCCGCGCGTCGTCACGGCGTCGGGGCCCAGGCCGTTGCGAGGGCGTCGTGACACTGGAACGAAAGATTCACGACGTCGCAGCCTCGGTTCTGGCGCCGCCGCATCGGTCGTCGAGGTCGGGTGCGATGAGCGTGCTGCACGGGTCGTATCGCGGCTACCCAGCTCGACTGTCCTACGGGCGCCCCGATATTCATGCGACGGGCGCCGAAAATCTGACCATCACGCTCTCGGTCGACGCGCCGACCTACGGCATCGTCCTTTGGGTGACCTCGCGCGCAGCGCGCACGGTCCACCTCGGCGGCGCGCCGCCCAGAGTGCCCGAGATCCTGGACTGGGACGAAGCGTTCCGTCAGCGGTTCCAGGTCGCCGGTGCTCCTGGCTCGGTGCTCCGCCAGTGGCTGGAGCCAGCGCTCCAGCGGGCGCTCCTCGACGCAGGCATGAGCTTCGCGAGCTGCGATGGTGGTCCACTCGAGGTCGGTCTCTCCAGCGATGTCGCGGCCGATGTGGAGAAGTTGAACGCCCTGTTCGCGCTCACGGTGGACCTGGTGTCGCGACTCCCGACGGCGATCGCGGCCGCAGGAGCGAGTGCCCATCTCGCTGCTGGGTCGTTGGCAGCCCACCCCGAGGTGGTGGCGCATCGCGGCGCGACCGCTCGGAGGGTCCGGCGAGGAGTGCTCCTCCTGATCGTGGCGCTCCTCGTGGGCACCGGGACCGTGGTGGCGCTCGTCGCGGCGGCTTCGCTCATCGGCTGACAGCCCCGCTCGGGCTTCCGCCGCCGGGACATGGCGCGTCCACCAGGTAGCGGCGCGGGTTGTTGGGGCTCGCGCCGAGCGGCGTCACGAGGCCTCGTGCGGTGCCGCCGGGACATGGCGCGTCGAGCAGCTAGCGGCGGACCTGTCGGCCAAAGGCGTCGCAGAGGCGATCGGAGACGGCACCTGCGCGGTGAACGGGCCGGCTTCACCGACCCAGGCGCCGAGCCCGCTGGCAACTACGCCTGAGCCGGAGCCAGGCTCGGGAGCCGGCACGCATCCCGCAGCACCGCGAGCACCTCGGGCACCCGGTGCGAAGCGGGCGTCCCCTCGTTAGCTTCTGTCAGTTGCAGGACCTGCACCGTGGCACCGAGGTCCCGCCGAACCCGGGCGTGCGCGATCTGGATGCCGATCGCGCGCAGCGCTCGGAAGGCGCGATGGACCGGGTTGTCGGCGCTGGGACCGGTCACGGTCACCACCAGTCCCCGCGCGGTCGTCGGTTCGGACACGACGCGGACGACGACCTTCTCGAGATCGGGCACCTCCATGGGGTGAAGGCGCGCCAAGATCGTACGTGCGAGCTCGCTGAGCTCGATGGGCGGAACAGCCTCGGCGCGTGAAAACACCGCGGGCCAGTAGCTGGAATCCCTCCCGGTGGTCAACTTCATGGCGCCACTCTCGGGGCGCTGGTCGCGCCCGCAGCGGCTAGTCAAGGCGGGCAGTGCTTCTCGATTCCGTCGAGGACCTGGCGGCGGGCCTGTTCGAAGCTCGCTTCGCGGTTCGGCCAGCTCGCTCGAGCGCCCGCCTCGCCCAGCGCCCGCGGCACGATGCGCTCGGCTATCTGGCGCGCGAGCGCCTCGCCGCCGCAAGTCGCGAGCTCGCGCAAGAGCAAGCGGTCCAAGAGGCCACGCCTGAGCGCCTTCAGGCGCAGAGAGGGCAACGGTCCGGGATAGGCCAGCACGCCGTCGCCGTTGCCGAAGTCCGCTCCACCGCGCCGGCGTTCGTCGAAGGTGACCGGCTCGCGAGTCACCGCAGTCGGCCCGCCGCCGTTGTAGCGGTCGGAGAAGTAGAGGGCCTCCCAGGCGTACCAGAGCTCGATGTCGTAGCGGAACGCGATCCAACCCCAGGTGCGGAGAGCCAGGCCGTCGGTGTCCAGGATCATGCTCCCGGCCTCCGGCGGGCGGCCGTTGTAGGTCCAGAAACGCTCGCCCGTGTGGGCACGGGCGGCGCGCACCGCCGGGAAGTTCTTCGGCGAGATGAAGACGTCGATGGCGTCGCCGTAGATCGGCGAGGCCACGTCCGTGACGCCGCGCAACAGCCGCGGACGACCCGCGCCGGCCCTGCCCATCACCGCCGCGACGTGCTTCGCCCGGAGCTTGTCCGCGGTCGTTCGAGGCTCGTCCACCGGGATCGCGAACGGCGTCACGTCCGTGCCGCGGAAGAGCTCCAGCCATTGGCCGACGTCGCGCGCGATGGATTCGTCCGTGGAGGTGTCGAGCGCGACGGGCCAATAGCGCAAGTCGTGCATGAATCCACGTCGAGGCGCGAAGCGCCTGGGAGGCAGATCCGAGGCGAGCAACACAGCGTGCGCACGGAAGAGATCATGGTAGCTGCGCTCCTTGGCGATCAGCTCGGGCCCGTCGTCTTCGGGTAGCTCGTGCACGCGCGCGATCTCGCGAGGCAGGTAGAACGCCCACACCAGCGGCTCCCGTTCGGGGTCGATTTGGGCCCGCATCACCCTGAGCACGACCGGGAGCCGACGCTGCCCCACGGCGAGCTCTCCGGAGTAGCGACCGGGCGTGGCGTTTTCGGCGATGGCGACGTCGAAGAACGCGAGGTCGGCGCCGTCGACGCCGCCGGCGACGGGCGTGAGCACGTCCGGATAGACGCCCGGCCCGCGGCTCGGCCCGTACATGCCCGTGGACGGCTCGCTAACCTGCAGGGAGGAGACGCGGAAGGCCGTCACTTTCGCCGCCGCCTCGGGCAGCGAGAGGCGCGCCTCCCGGTGCTGCCCGTCGCTGATCCGGACCGACAAACCCAGGGTCTCTCCGCGCGCGCCGAACAAGCTCACCTTGCCTCCGGCGAAGATCGGTGAAGTGGCGGGCGAGCGCTCCCCGCGCGCGAGTCGAGTCGAGTCGCCGAGCACCTGCACCGCCGGCGCAGCCTCACAAGCCAAGAGTAGGCTCGCGAGCGTGCAGGTCGTCGCGAGGCGGACGAAGGTGTCCACCAAGGTTCGGGTTTGCACGAGCGAAGTCCGTGCATGCGCCATGCCACCCACGCACCGGGCGTGGTCTGGGCGATGTGTACGAAGGGACGAGCGCAGCTGCTGCGGACCGACGCAGGACGTGCGCGCGCCGACGAGGGACAGGTCATGCAGCGCGCCGCCGTTTGCGTGTCCGAGCGTGTGAGCGTGGATGAAGACTCGGCACCGTGCACGCCTTGCACTCCGGGTGGGGCGGGGTTAGCCGAGGTCGAAAGCGAGGCTCCAGCATGAAACAGCTGATTCAGCAGTTGGTGAACAAGGCGGACTTGAGCGAGGCGCAGGCCACCAAGGTCGCCGAGGTCGTCCGAGACTTCATCGGCGAGAAGCTCCCGGAGCCAATCCGCGGACCCGCGCTGGCGGCTCTGACCGGAGAGAACGTGGACAGCGCTGCGGACGCCATCAAGGGCGCGGTCGGGAAGCTGTTCGGATAGAGGCCCCTCGTGAAGACGACGCACCGTTGCCCCAAGTGCCAGAGCGATCGCATCCTCCACATCGCGACGGTCGCCGACCGCTACGGCGAGCACCTGAATAGCGAAGCCTCCGTGCCGATGAAGATCGCGCACTACGTGAGGTCGGCCGGCAGCCTGCTCGGGCTGGCGCTGACCAGGTCGGAGCGGGCCGGCGAGCTCGAAGCCGGCGTCTGTCCGCGTTGCGGCTACACGGAGCTCTACACCAAGGACCCACAGAACATCATCGTGGACGGCACCAACGTCCGCGAGCTGATCGCTCCGCGCTGAGCGGTCGCGTCAGGCGTCGCTCGACGTCATGGCTCCGCTGGCCATCGCGCGGGTGCGCTTGCGCACCAGGCGCGCTGCGAACGCTGCACTCAGACCCAGCGCCGCGACGCCGATGGCGCCGGCCGGTCCGGGCTTGGCGACCATCAAGAAGAGCGCCGCGGCGTCCGCGCCGAGCAGGGCGTCCGCCGCCAGATCCAGGCGCTCGGACCAGCGCAGCTCGTTCAGCGCGGCGGGCACGGGGCCGTCGCTGGCCTCGGCTGCTGCGCGCCCGATGAGCCCGAGCTCGGTCACTACGACGCGCACCGCCCAGGCCGCGCTGAACACGAACAGCACGACCGACACGACGAACCAGCCACTGGTCCACCAGCCCGCCGAGCCGAGGTAGAGGCCGGTCGCCAACAGGGTCATGGCCGCGATGGGGTTGGCTCGCGTCGAGCGACGCTCGAAGTCGAGCCAACCGGCTACTTCGCGGACCGTGCGAGCCCGACGCAGGGCGTCGCGCACGAACTGCGACGACAACGAGCTGCCGATCAAAACGGTTGCGGAGGCGATGTGGAGGAAGACGACCGAGCTGTAGACATTCATGTTGCGAGCGCCGATGCACGCGCCGCGCCAGGCGCGCCACTCCCGAAACCACGGGGAGCTGGTCGTCAGAGCGTCCGTTTTCGGACACTCGTGGCGGACAGGTGTCCGCGCGCGGTCAGCCTCGAGGGTGCCAGCACGGCTCCAGATCTGGTACGACCGGTCGAGAGGAGCCCCGATGCCCGTCAAACCGCAGCAGTCGTCCGACGAGATCGCCGCGCGCGCCCGACGTCATCTCGAGCAGGTCGTCGCCCTCGATTCCGCGAGTGACGAAGGCTCGACGACGATCCCGAGCACGCCGGGTCAGGCGAGGCTGTCCGAGCACCTCGCCGGCTTCTTCGCCGAGCTCGGCGCCTCGGTGGAGCGCGACGCGCACGCCAACCTGATCGCGACCTTCGCGGGCCGCGGGGTCGGCAGCTCCGCCGCTCCGCTCGCGCTCTTGTTCCACCTCGACACCGCGCGCGGCACGAGCGCCATCGAGCGGCTCGAGCTCGCGCCGACCTGGGACGGACGGACCATTCGCTACTCGGCCAACGAGAAGCTGGAGGTCAACGTCGAGAACTACCCGTCGCTCTCGAGCTTCGTCGGTCAGGCCCTCTTGCACGGGCCAGGCGACGCGCCGTTCGGCCTCGACGACAAGCTCGGCATGGCGCACGTGATGACGCTCGCCTGGCTGCTCCGCGAAAACCCGGCGATCCCGCACCCGCCCCTGATCGTCATCGGTCGCCCGGACGAGGAGATCGCGCGCATGCAGGCCGTGAAGGGGCTCGCCGCGCTCCTGGCCGAACGTGGGGTCCGGAGCGGCTACACCATCGACGGTATCGAGCCGTACGAGATCAACGTCGCCAACTTCAACGGCTCCCGAGGCGCGGTTTGGTTCCCCTGCCGGCCCGGTGACGCGCCGGACTGGCCCGCGTACACGCTGTCCTTGGGCGGCGTGAACACCCACGGCGCCACGGCGAAGGCGGAGGGACACCGGCCGGCGACGCGCTTGGGCGCCGAGTTGCTCGGGCGGCTCCGCGCACTTCGTCTGGTGCCGGAGTCGATCGTGCTCGCGTCCTTCCGCTCGGATTCGCTGCGCGACTGCGACGCGGAGTTGACCGTTTACGTGCGCGACGAAGGCGCCCGTATCGCGCTCGCCTCCGCGCTCGACGAGATCGTGGTGCCACACGTGCCCCGCGGCGCGAGCTATCGGCTCGAGCCGGCCGCGCTGCGCCCTGCCCCCGACGCCGCCGTCCACGATCTCCTCGACTTCGTCGCGCGCTTCCTCGCCTCGAGCCCGGGCTTCCCGCTCGCCGCCGAGGACTCCGCGGGCTGGGAAGGCTACTCCCAACCCTATCGCGCGCTCTCCGACGAGCGCGGTCTCAGGCTCGACGTACGGCTCCGGGACTTCGAGGACACGGGCCTGGCGAAGCGGTGCGAGCACCTGCGGCGAGAGGCCGCTGGGTCTCCGGTGGAGATCGAGGTGCAATACATCAACATGGGGCCCAAGCTCGCCGAGCGGCCAGAGCTCGCCGAGTGGGCGAAGCGCGCGGGTGAGGCGGTGGGAGTCGAGACGCGCGTGCTGCCCATCCGCGGTGGCACCGGCGTGGATCCCTTTCTGGAGCGCGACGTGGCCCTGGCGAACCTGGGCACGGGATATTTCGCGCCGGAGAGCGAGAAGGAGCTGACGACGCTCGAGCTCATGGCCGGGCACGCCGCCTGGCTCTGCGCGCTGGTGCAGATCGTGGGCTCGCCCGACTGAGCCACCGCGAAGCCATGTCGTTGTTCGGAGTGACCTGACCCGTCACATGAACCTGGTGATGCGGGCGGTGTGGAGCGCAGCCGCGCCCCTCGCGCTCAAGAGCGTGGCCGAGGGCGCCGCCACGCAGTGCTACGTCGCCACCCACCCGGCGCTCGCCGGAGTGTCGGGTGAGTACTTCGCGGACTGCAACGTCGCGCGGTCGAGCGCGCTCTCCAGAGACGCGGCGCTGGCGCGGCGCTTGTGGGACGAGTCCGAGCGCATCGTGGCGAGCCTGTGAGCGGCTGGTGCCTCAGAGCGTGAACGTGAGCTTCGCCGGCCAGCTTCCGGGCGGCGGATACACCGCCCCGGAGAGCACGCGCTCCAGGCACTCGACGGCGGCGGAGGCCCGTTCGTCGGGCGCTGCGATGCCGACGCTGATCGCGGCGCCGGCGAAGGTCGGTCCTGCGTCTGCCACGTCTTCGCCTGCGTCGCCCGCATCCGCTTCTGGTGGCGGGAGCTCGACCTGCTTCACGTACACGGTCGCCGTGAAGCTGCCGCTGGTCCCGCGCTTGCAGGCAGTGATCTCGTCGGCTGCGCTGGCGAGCACCGAGCTGGCCTGCGTGCTCGCCCAGTTGGTGGGGGCGCGGGTGTCCTTCGCGAGGTCGAACGAGAAGCTGGTGCGCACCACGCCGACCTTGCCCCCGACGGGCTTGGGGAAGGCGCGCGCCGACAGCGCCCCCAGCATGCAGCGCTGCATCGTGCCCTCGCCGAGGGTGCTCTGCTGGACGAAGCCGTAGCTCGCCCGACCGTCACGGCCGATGCCGAGCACGAGCTGGATCGTGCCGGCGACGAGCTCGTTTCGAGCGACGCCCTGCTCCCAGCAGCGGTCGACGTCACGCTCGGCCGAGCTGACGGCCTTGTCCACGGCCTCCTGATTCAGCCCGCCGACCTCTCCCTCGACCTCGATCCCGGGCGACGCCCGGTGCGCGACCGGGCCCCGTGACTCCGCCGTCTCGTCCGACTCCGGCACGACGTTCGCCGGGTCCGGCTCGAGGGCGGCGGACCGCGCGGGCTCGCTGCGACCGCAGCTGGACATCACCATCAGGCAGGCCAGCGCCAGCGACGCACGCATGCTCGGATCGGAGAGCGAGCCGAGGACGAAGTCAACAAGCGCTTCCGGCGTAGAACTTGCGCGTCTCGGCGCGCTCGAGGCGACATCCGTCAAGGCGCCCGCGCCGAGGCGGGGGCACGTTCCGCCGAGGAGCTTCGCATGGGCCACCATGGACACCTGAAGGCCGAATACGCCGCGCTCGGGGCACGGCTCGACCAGAACCCGATCGGGATGCCGGAGCCCGAGGACGAGCGCGCGCGCGCGGGCTGGCAGGAAATTCTGGAGATCCTCTACACCCCGGAGGAGGCCGCGATCGCCGCCCGGTTGCCGCTCTTGCCGGCCAGCCTCGAGGCGGTCGCGGAGCGCGTGGGCATCGGGCCCGAGGAGCTCGCGCCGAAGCTCGACGCGATGGCGGACAAGGGCATCGTGATGGACATCGTGCACCCGAAGACCGGCGCGGTGCGCTACCTGCTCTCGCCGCCGGTGGTGGGGTTCTTCGAATTCTCGCTGATGCGCGCCAGCGACATGATCCCCAAGAAGCGCATGGCCGAGGCGCTGGACGCCTACTGCCACGGTGACGCGACGTTCGCCCGTGAGGTCTTCGGCGGCGACACGGTGCTCGGGCGTGCCATGGCTCACGAGAGCACGATGCCAGCGGAGGCGCTCCCGGACGTGCTCGACTGGGAGCGCGCGACTCGGCTGGTCGAAGAAGCTCGCAGCTTGGCCGTCTCCTACTGCTACTGCCGGCACAAGACCGAGCACCTGGGCGAGCGCTGCGACGCACCGATGGACACCTGCTTGTCGATGAACGCCGGCGCGGACTTCGTGGCACGCCGCAAGTTCGGGCGTGCCGTCGAGCGCTCGGAGGCCTTCGACATCTTGACGAAGGCCCGCGAGCACAAGCTGGTGCAGATCGCCGACAACGTGCAGAACACGCCGACCTACATCTGCAGCTGCTGCGGCTGCTGCTGCGGTCAGCTCCGGGCCATCAACGACTACGACCTGCCCGCGGTCAACCCGAGCGGCTTTCTGGCTGGCTCGGACCTGGACAAGTGCAAGGGCTGCTCGCGCTGCGCTCGGGCCTGTCCCATCGGCGCGATTCGCATGCTGCCCAAGCGCGTGAAGGCCGAGCGCAAGAACGACCTCGACCCACAGGTGGACGCGGACCGCTGCATCGGCTGCGGTGTGTGTGTGCTCGCTTGCGGCAAGAACGCCGCCATGCACCTGGAGCGCCGGCCGCTTCAGCCTCGCGTCCCGCTGAATGCCATCGAGAAGACGGTGCGCACCGCGCTGGAGCGCGGCAAGCTCCCCGATCTCCTGTTCGACGAGGGCGCGAGCCGAGGCAGCCGCTTCATGAACCACCTGGTCCGCGGCCTGTGTGCCCTCACCCCCGTCGAGCGCACGCTCGCCAGCGAGCAGGTGAGGTCACGCTTCGTGCGCTTCGCGCTCGCCACCGTCCGTGACCCGAGCGGGTGAGGCAAGCGCGACTAGAAGTACTCCGACGGCTCGAGCCCCTTGAACCGGCAGTATGCGGCGAGCTCTCGCCGGAGCAGCCTGAGGGCGAGCGCCATGATCAGCACGTCGTCGATGTGCCCGATGCCCGGCAGCGTGTCGGGGATCAGGTCGGAGGGGCTCAAGAAGTAGAGCGCGGCCGCGACCGCGATGGCCAGCGAGTACCAGCGTACCTCGCGATAACGCCCTTCCCAGTAGTCGTCCACCAGGTCCAGGAGCAGCCGCACCTGGTTGGTCAGCTTCTGCATGCGCGCGGGGATCTCCCGGAGCTTGCCGATCATCGCCTGGCGCTGCTCGTGCAGTCGCGCGAGCTGCCGGTGTCGCACGTGCGACGTCAGTCGCCGGAGCAGCCCGAGGGCGCGGAAGCGGGCCGCTCCGCTGGGCCCCGACGCTGCCGGCTCGTCGATCGGGACGGGAGGCTCCTCTTCGGCTGCATCGTGTGTCGTCATCGTTCGCCCGCTCGAATCCTACGCCGAATGCGCCGCCGACTCGATGCCGCGAAATCCGTGCGGGCCCTCTTGGTCGAAGTGACGGGATTGCGTGTCGGGGAACCTCGCTCGCGCACACAGCGATGCCTCCCCCCTGGCACGTGACGTGCACGGAACAGGTCCGAGGCGGAAGCCATGTCCAAGATCCTCGTCGTGGAAGACGACTCGGCGCTGCTTCAGCTGCTGGAGCTTGGGCTGAGCCAGAGGGGACACGAGGTCGGAGTCGCAGCAGACGGTGAGCTCGGGCTCGAGGTCGCCGAGTCGATGCAACCCGACCTCGTCGTGACCGACCTGGTGATGCCGGTGCTCGACGGCTACGAGCTGTTGGTCCAGCTGCGCGAGCGCCCCGCGACCTGCGACATTCCCGTGATCGTGCTGTCGGAGGTTCAAGGCAAGGACTCGCGCCTCGCGGCCTTCCGCATCGGCTGCGGCGACTTCCTGCCCAAGCCCTTCGAGCTCGAGGAGCTGTATCTGCGCATCGACAACCTCTTGGGTCTGCACGGGCGCGGTCCCGGACACCTCAGCTCGGAGCCACCCGGAGTCACGCTGCACGGTTGCCTCGAAGACATCCCGCTGCCCTCGGTGCTCAACCTCTTGTCCATGGACGGGAAGAGCGGGGTCTTGAAGCTCGAGCAGGCTGACTTCCACGCCAAGCTGTACCTGGACTCCGGGCGGGTCGTGGACGCCGTGGACTCGTCGGATCCCTCGCGAGAACCGTTCGAAGTGGTGTGCCGAGCGCTGCGCCTGACGCAGGGGAAGTTCGCCGTGCACGACGACGCGGTGTCGATGCCGGACCGCCTGAGCAAGTCCATGACCCAGCTCTTGCTCGATGCGTACGGCAGGATCGACGAGGAAAACACCGCCGAGGCAAGACGGAGCGAGCTCGGGTAGGATCCTGCACCATGTCGAAATTGGTGCCCGGGCTCCTGTTCTCGATGGCCATTCTGGCAGCCTGCTCCGGCTCGAGCTCGAGCGAAGGGAGCGGCGGCAGCGCCGGCGGCGGCGGCACCGGCGGAGGCAGTGGCTCCGGCGGTGCTGCCGGCTCCGACTCTGGGACCCCGTCGTGCGGCAGCGCAGGCTCGTGCTCGGTGGGCACCAGCTGCGTCGAAGAGGTCTTCGAGCCGACGTGCGAGAACCTGAACGACCCGAACGCGGAGTGTCCCGACGGGAAGACCAAGTCGATCTGCGGCGGCGCGGGCTTCGCTTGCTGCTGCGATCCACCTCCCGAGAGCCAGTACTCGTGTCAGCCCACGACGGCGTGCAAGGGCAGCGTCGATTGCAGCTGCATCACCTGCCCGAACGGCAAGATGTGTCAGGCGACGGCGGCCGGGCCGTTCCGCTGCGAAGATCCGCCGAAGCCTTGAGTCGCGGTCAGTTCCCGAGCTCGACTGGCACTGGTTCGAGCCGAGGCTCGGGGCAACCTTGCCACACCTCGTCGCCGCAGAAGGCGGGCTCCACCCCCGGCTGCCCGAGGTAGTCCTCGCGCCCGAAGCAGAAGACCTTGCCGCCCTTCGAGAAGCACGTGAAGTCCTGCCCGCTCGTCACGCGCTCGACGCCCGAGGGGACGACGCTGGCCCGTGCAGCCGATGGGTAGGCCGTCCCCAGGGCCTTCTTTTCCGGACCGTACCCGAGCTCTCCGCAGGTGTTCTCGCCCCAGGAGTAGTGGGCACCTCCCACCCGGGCGAGCTGATGCCAGCCGTTCGTGCGGTAGACGGCGCTCACGGCTGGCGCCGACGTCAGACCCTCGAAGACCACCGGCGTGGGCGGAACGAACCCGTTGGTTTTCTCTCCGATACCGAGCTGTTCCTTGCCCCACCCCCAGGCGGTGAGGTGACCCTCCAGATCGACGGCAAACCCGGAGAGGTGCCCCATGCCGAAGGCATCGACCAAGCCCTGAGTCGTGGCGTTCACCCGGGTCGGTTCCGCGCGGTAGCAGAGAGACCCCGGGCTCTCGGCCAGCTGTCCACCGGTCGAGCAGTCGTTTCCCAAGTGAGAAGGGTCGGCGCCACCTCCGCAATTCGAGCCCCAGCAGTAGAGCTCCCGGTCCGAGCGTGCGCAGGTCGTGTTGCGCTGGGCCATCACTTCGTCCACCGGAAGGGTGAAGTGCGAGACCAGAGTCGGCGGCAGGATCAGGCTGCCCTCGTTGTCAGCCACCTCTTTCGTCGTGAAGCCACACATTCCACTCGCGTCGGGCTGGCCGGCATGCGCCGGGACGCGCGGCACGCCGCACTGTCCCGCGTGATTCGAGCCCCAGCAGTAGAGCTTGCGGTCCGTCGTGAGCGCGCAGCTGTGGAACAGCCCAGCGCTGACGCGCGCGACGTTCTCGAGCCCGGGGACCAGGAATGGCTCGTTCGGCGCGGAGCTCCTCGGAGCGCCGGTCTGACCGCCGAAGTTCTCCCCCCAGCAGTAGACCCGGCCGAGCTTGGTGGCGGCGCAGGCGTGGGTCTGACCGACCGACACGTCGCTGGCCGGCTCCGGCAGCTCTACCTGCACGGGTCGGCCATCGTTCTCGGTCGCCGACCGGCCCAGCTGCCCGTGGTTGTTGGCCCCCCAGCACCAGACGCTCCCGTCGCCCCGCACCGCGCAGGTCGTGCAGTTGAGCGCCGAGAGCGCGATCACCTTGGGTGGCACGTAGTCCATGTCCTCGACGCCGATCAGTTCGCCGCAGGCCGTGGTGAGCCCGAGCAGCGCCAGCGCGACGAGCAGCCGCATCAGAACCTCCCCCGCAGCGCGAGCCCAGCGGCTCGGGAGTCCGGTTCGGCCGTCAGAAGCACGTAAGTCCCGGCGCCGGCCAGGCCGAGCCCCGAAGCGACCAACAGCGTCGACGCGAGCGCGTTACGCCGAGCGTCGTCGTTGAGCTGAACGGCGTCCCGGTGCTCGCACTCGCGGTTCGGGCAGCGCGCCTCCGCGTCTTTGCGTTGCTCGATGGCTTGCCAGCCGAAGCGGAGGCCCGCCAGGGTGGCCGCGGCACCGGCTCCAATCAGCACGGTCCCCCACGTCTTCTGGGCATCGGCCGGCTGCTCGCGCACCAGCCGCGGAGGCGGCTTCTTGGTGCTGCCGTCGTCGGCCAGCGCGGGGATGCTGACGGTGCGCACGGCGCCGTCGCGCAGCCGTACCGTCAGGCGGAGAGGCTTCTTCCCCGGCGCGTGCGCCTCCACGGTGTGCTCGCCGGCGTCCACCGGCAGCGCCTCCCCAAGGCTGGCCTCGCCCAACGGCACGCCATTGCGGCGCACGCTGAGCCCTGGGACCTTGGCGCCGCTCTCCAGCACCACCACCAGCCTCGCGAGCTTGCGTTCGAGCGCGGCGCGGTGCTCCAGGGCGAACTGTTCGCGATCCGCCCGCCCGTCACGGCGCGCCCAACGCCCGGCCTCGTCGTAGAGCGCCCAGGCCGTCGCGGTCTTGCCGCGCAGCTCGTTGCACAGCGCCAGGTTCAGGATGGTGCCGCCGCCAGGGTCGAGGCGCATGGCCTCCTCGAACTTCGGGCAGGCGTGCGCGAAGTCCTTCTCCGCCAGGAGCGCGCGTGCTTGGTCGAAGAGCTCGCGGGCGACGGCGGCGCTCTCCGCGGGTGCCTGGGCCGCCGCTCGGGCCGAGCACAGCACGATCGCGAGCACGGTGGCGCCGTGCTCACGAGAGCCCATGCTCCTCCAGCTTCGTGTACAGCGTGCGGCGGCTGATGCCGAGCAGGCGTGCGGCGGCAGCGCGGTTGTCGTTGGTGCTGCGCAGCGCGGCCTGGAGCGCCTCGCGCTCCGCCGCGCGTACGCGCGCCTCCAGGGGCCCGCTGCCCGCGGGGATGGACACCGTGGAGATGGCCGGCTGGCGCGACAGCTCGCGGCTCACGGCGTCCGCGCCGACTCGGTCCGACTCCGACAGCACGACCACGCGCTCGATGAAATTCTGCAGCTCGCGCACGTTGCCGCGCCACCTTCGTGCGCGGAGTACCGCGACCGCGTCGTCGCCCAGCTGCATGCCCGCGCGGCCTGCGGCCTGCGCGAACTGCGCGAAGAAGCGCTGCGCCAGGGGCCCGATGTCCTCGGCGTGCTCGCGGAGCGCAGGCATCCAGATCGGGACCACGTTCAGGCGATAGAAGAGATCCTCGCGAAACTCCTTGGCGCGCACCATCTCCTCGAGCTTGCGATTCGTGGCCGCGACGAAGCGAACGTCGGCGCGAACGGTGCGCGTCCCGCCCAAGGGATCGTACTCGCGCTCCTGGAGCAGCCTGAGGAGCTTGACCTGCATGGCGGGCGTGATGTCGCCGATCTCGTCGAGGAACAGCGTGCCGCCTTCGGCGAGCTCGACGCGCCCCGGTTTGCGCGACGCGGCGCCGGTAAAGGCGCCCTTCTCGTAGCCGAACAGCTCGCTCTCCAAGAGCGCGTCGGGCAACGCGGCGCAGTGCACGCGGACGAAGGGACCGTCGGCGCGCGGGCTGTGGTCGTGGATCAGGCGCGCCACCAGCTCCTTGCCCGTGCCGCTCTCGCCGCGCACCAGCACCGTGGACAGCGTCGGCGCGGCTCGCCGCACGGTGGCGTAGACCTCTCGGATGGCCCGAGAGTCGCCGAGCAGCGCGCCGCCGAGCGGAAGCACCGGAGCCGAGTCCCGCACTTGCTCCGTCGCGGTGAGCGCTTTGTTCACCGCGTGAGCGAGCTCGGCGCTCGAGAGCGGTCGCGCGAGGAAGTCGGCGGCCCCCGCGCGCATCGCCGCGACGGCTGCCCTGAGGTCGCCGCGCGCGCTGGTCAGGATGACGGGCGTCTCGGGCGCGAGCGCGTTCACTTTGCGGAGCAGCTCGACCCCGGAGCCCGGGAGGTCCGCATCCGCGACGACCACGTCCGTGGGGTAGAGCTCGAGGTGACGCAGGGCCAGCTCGGCGCTGTTCACGACAGCGACCCCGAGGCCCGACTCGGCAAGGACGCCCTCCGCCGCGCCACGCTCGGCTGCATCCGCCTCCAGCAGCAGCGCGCTGCCCCGCTCGCTCGTCATGGATCCCTCTGGTGACTGCAAGCTGCGTACCCGAATGAAGCGGCAGGACGCAAGCGGGCACACGGCCCATTCCGTGCGGGACTCTGCCCAACGTGTGCAGCCCGCGGCACACCCGCTGTGGCGATTCCGAGACTACTTGGGGTCGGCGAGGGGGTCCGGGGCGGGTGTCGGGGGCGCTTTGGGCTCCGGCGCCAGCGGCGCGGATTTCTCCGGAGCTGCCGGCGGCTTCGCGCTGGCCGCGGGGCGAGCCACGAGCGGCCTGCGCAAGGCTGGGGCAGCGCTCGCCGACGGCGGGACCGAAGGCGCAGCGGATACGGGCTTTACGCTGGGGCCAGGACTGGGCAGCGCGCTCGCCAGCACCGCCGGCGTAGTCATTCTTGTGCCACTGGAGGATGGATCGGGTGCCGGAGCGTCGCTCCCGCCGCCGCGCGCGAGGAGGCCCGCCGCTGCGCCGATCGCGACCAACAGGCCGACGCCCAGCGCGAGGGACTTCCGGCTGCCCCGCTCGCTCGCGACAGGGCTCGCCACCGAGCCGCTGATGCTCTGCACCGGCGTTGCACGAGCCGAGCGATCGGGGCGCGACAGATCCGGTGAGGTCGGCGCGAGCCGTGCGCCCGAGCTGGGCACCGGTTCGGGCAGCTCCACGCCCAGGGCCCCCGCCAACGCCGCGACCTGCTCGCCCACGCTGGCGAAGCGCTCCCTGGGCGCGCGCGCGCAGGAGCGAAGGAACCAAGTGTCGAAAGCCGGCGTCAGCCGCGAGACCTTCGCCGAAGGCGGACGCACGGGTTGGCTCACGAGCTCCGCGAGCAGCATCGACACGTTGCCGGTGGACCAGTACGGCCGCCCCGTGAGCAAGCGGAACGCGATCATCCCGATGGACCAGATGTCCGTCCCGGCGCCGATTCGCTCGTGCTCCGCCGCGGCTTGCTCGGGTGCCATGTAGAGCGGCGTACCGACGACCGCCCCGGTGCTGGTGCGATTGCCGCTGTCACCGTCGCGAGTCTTGGCGATGCCGAAGTCCAAGATCTTCACGATGCCCGACCCGTCGGGGCGACTGGCCAGGAACAGGTTTTCCGGCTTCAGATCGCGATGGACGATGCCCGCGGCATGCGCCGCGTCGAGGGCGCCGGCGATCTCGTACAGCCACGCCACCACACGCGACGCTGGCTGCGGGGTGTCCCCGGCGAGATCGGCGAGGTTGTCACCCTCGAGCAGATCCATCACCAGAAACGGCGCGCCGCCGAGCTCTGGCGCGACGTCGGCGTCGATGACGCGCACGATGTGCTCGTTCTTCAAGAGCGCGTGCACGCGCGCTTCGCGCCGGAAGCGCTCCAACGCGGTCGCGTCCAGGGCTTCCGTGGCGCCCTTCAACAGCTTCAGGGCCAGGCGCTCGCCGGTCTTGTCGTGCTCGACCTCGTACACCGCGCCCATGCCACCGCTGGCGATGTGGCGGATGGGCAGGTACTTGCCGCCGAGCTTGGGAGGAAGCCCGGTGGGACCCGAGGCGGAGCCGCTGTCGTCGCCGGTCATTCCTGAAGCTGCGAGTCTACGCGCTCCTGGCGCCGGCGGCGCAGAGTTAGCGCTCCCGCCGCCGGTCCTTGCTCAGATCCGCCGTGACCTCGTCCACGTTGATGCGGGGGAGCTTGGCGGGGCGGGGGATGCGTCGAATCGTGCTGGCAGCCGCCTCGTGCGCCGGCTGCGTCGCCAAGTTGCGCGCGTTCAGTCTGGGCACGGTGGTCTTGGTCCGCGAATTGGCCCGTGGTCGGGAGGTCTTGTTCTGCGACTCGGCCCCGGGGCGAGTGGTCTTGCCGCGGGACTCGGCCCCGGGGCGAGCAGTCTTGCCGCGAGACTCCGCCCTGGGGCGGGCGGTCTTCGCGCGGGGCTCCGCCTTGGGGCGAGCGGTCTTGCCGCGCGACTCCGGTGGCAGTGAGGCGGCAGCTCGACGTTTGGTGGTTCGGGTGCGGGCGTCGGCCATCTGGGTCTGCCGCGAAGAAGCTAGTCGACCTCCGCGCCGGAGTCATGGGGATGGAACGCCAGCGCGCTCCGACTCCAAGATCTCGGCGATGGCCGCGTCGAGCGCCGCTCTGAGCGCAGGGTTCGGCGCGTCGAGGAACACGACCACGCGCAGCCGCCCGATCTCGACCGGCGTCACCGGGGAGAGCCCGAGCCACGCACCCTCGTAGAGCCACAGCGTGAGCCTGAGCCCGTGCTCGGGGTCGAGCCGCGAGCGATAGGGGGAGCGCGCGCTGTGGGGGGCCGGGACGTAGTTCGGATCGGGCTCCCAGCTCGCGCCGTGCTCGTGGTCCCAGCGCGCCAAGAAGCGCTCCTGCCAGGGCAAGCGTGACGTGTCGATGCTGTAGATCGGCCGGAGCTCCCGGCTGGCTCCGCGCATCGACGGGAAGCGCTCGCCGAGCGCGGCGACCCGCTCCACGATGCGGCGCGCCAGCGGCGCCAGGTGGTGGGGATCCTTGGGTGTCTCGGCGGCAGGAGGAGCCGGTGGGGCCGGCGAGGCCGCGCACGCCCCAGCGAGCATCACTACGACGCCGAGCGCGCTCGCACGACGGGCCACGCCTCAGCCGTCCACCAGCGCGAACGCCGCGGCCGCGCGCTGCTCGAGCGCGGCCCGCCCCTTACCCCCCACGATCTCGACGGCAGCCGAGAGCGCCGCTCGCTCGAGGATGCCGGTCTTGGCGATCAGCGCGCACACCGCGCCGAACGCAGCTCCGTCTCCGGAGAGGTTGCCGCGGAGCGGCAAGACGAGCGTGCGTTCGGCGGGGAGCTCGGCGGCGATCGTCGCGTCAGCCACCAGCGTCGCTTCCGGCGGAAGACGGGCGAGATCGCCGCGCGCCTTGGCTTCGCGCAGCCCATCGGCGGACACGACCAGGAGCGCGTCGGGCGCGTCGCTGCCCGTGTACAAGATGGGCTCGGGGCTGAGCTTCACCTCGGCCAGCGAGAAGCCGCTGCCCACCGTGACCGGGTAGTCGTTCTTCTGCACGCAGTGCAGGCCGGAGAGCACGGCGGCCTGGCTCAAGATCGCGCCGGCAGTCTGCACGCGCTCTCCGGCGCTGCCCGCCACGATCACGGTCATCGGCCGCTCGAGCCGGTGGCCGAAGAGCTCGGGAGCGGGACCTTCTCCCACCGGCTCGGCCGGCTCGGAGCGGGGGAAGCGCTCGCGATACAGCTCGTGGTACGGGCGGCGGTCGTCACGCCGAATCAGCACGCCCAGAGCATGGCCCTGCGCCTCGGCGGCGCGCCGCAGGCTCTTGCCGTCGAGGCGGTTCAGCGGAACCCCAAAGCCGGTGCAGAGCTCCAGCACCTCGACCATGGCGAAGCCCGGGTACGCGATGGCTGACGCGATCACCTGGTGCAGATCGGGGTCCGTCGCCAGCTTGCGCGCGAAGAAGCCACCCTGGCAGCCGCGCACGAAGCTCTCCATGTCGATGGCGGGGATCCAGTTGCCCTCTGGCGTGGTGCTGGTGGCGAAGCCCTCCGGCGTGAAGGCGGAGTGCTGCCCGCCGGTCATCCCGTAGAGCATGTTGTTGTGGAGCAAGACGGTCAGATCGACGTTCATCAGCGCCGCCTGCGCCAGGTGCAAGAGGCCGATGGTGGCGCCGCCGTCGCCGATCATCACCACGTTCTCGAGGCGGCCCTCGCCGAGAAGGGCGTCCGCGAGCACGGCCCCCGCCGCCACCGCGGTCGAGCGACCGTGGATGGTGTGAACGGTGTGGACCTCCGGAAACAGCGGGTCCACGAGGCCCACGCAGCCGATGTCGCTGGTGAGGACGACGTCCTTGGGTTCGACGCCCAGAGCGAGCAAAGCGTCGTTCAGTCGGCGGGTGACCACGCCGTGGCCACAGCCCTTGCAATACGGCAGCGGCCGGTCCGCGAGGAAGCTCGTCGTCTCGCCCTGGGTCGTCATGCCGCCTCCAGGATCTGCGCCGGACGGATCATCCCGCCCAGCTGGTTCACGCCCACGAGCGGCAGCTCCGGGACGACGCCGCTGAGCGCGCGCCGGTACAGACCCGGCAGGTTCTCCTCCGCGACGATCACGCGGCGGGCGCCCTGGGCCGCGGCGCGGATGGCCTCCACCGGGATCGGGAACAGCGTGAGCACCCCCAGGAACGACAACCGCTTGCCCGCGGCGCGCCCGCGCAACACGGCCTCGCGCGCCGCCCGGCTGGTCACGCCGAAGCTCAAGACCAGCGTGTCCGCGCCCGGTTGGAGGTCGGCGTCGACGAGCGCCATGTCGCGAGCGCGCGCCGCGACCTTGGCCTCCAGGTGCCGCAGCACGTCCAGCGTCTCGGGATCGTTCTTGCGCAGCCAGCCGTCCTTGTTGTGCGCGGAGCCGGTGACCGTCACCTTCAGCGGACCGCCGAGCGGCGCGAACGGCGGCACCTCCTCGGCGCGGTCGAACTGAACGGCGCGATACCCCTCGGGCCGGGCCAGCGGGCGCTCCCACACCTCGAGCTGGGGCAGGCCGGCGAGATCCACGGCCTCGTAGGTCATGCCGACCTCCTTGTCGCTGAGCAGCACGACCGGACAGCGCAGCGCCTCCGACCAGTTGAAGGCGTGGACGGCGAGGCGGTAGCAGTCGAGCGGCGTGCTCGGCGCGAAGACCGGCACGGTGTACCCGCCTGAGGTCGCGAACTCCGTGAGCAACACGTCGCCCTGTCCGCCCTGCGTCGCGCCGCCGGTGCTGGGCCCCAGCCGCTGCACGACGCTGACGACGAGCGGCGTCTCGGCCATGAGCGCGTACTGGAACGCCTCGATCATCAGCGCCCAGCCCGGGCCCGAGGTGGCGGTCATGGCCTTGAAGCCGCGCTGCGAGGCTCCGATGCAGTAGCAGAGGGCCGAGATCTCGTCGGGCGCACCCACCGCCACGTCGCCGCGGGCCTGCAAGCGCAGGGTCGCCTCGCGGTAGATCTCCGAGGCGGGCGTGATGGGATATCCGCTGAAGAAGCGGCAACCGGCGCGCATCGCGCCCTCCACCACCATCTGGTTTCCGGAGCGGAGGCGCATGCGCGTGGGGATCGTGCTCGAGCTCACTCCACGCGATCTAGCGAGATTGGTGCGGTCCCGCAACGCGGCGCCAGCGCAGGTTCTGCGGGCGGCGACCTGGTGATAGGCTCGCCGCGGGAGGAGCGCAGCATGTTCAAGAGCGTAGCCGTCGCCCTGGGCGTCGGTCTGTCCTGTCTGGTCGTCGCTTGCGGGAAACCTCAGCTCGACAAGGTCCCCGAAGAGCAAGTGGACGCCGCCAAGAAGGCCAACGCCGAGGCGCTGGGAACGAAGATCCTGAGCGCGTGGGCGAAGGACGAGTACCCGCTGCTCGGTGACGAGGCCGCGGAGGCGTTTCGCAAGGCGCACAACGCCGACGACGCGCAGCGCGCCGCCGACAAGTCCATCGAGAAGGAGCTCGGCAGCTTCCAGGCGATGACCTACCACGAGACGCTGCGCACGAAGGACGGCAAGACGGACGTGTTCCGCTTCAAGGGGACCTTCGACAAGAGCAAGGTCGCGAGCGAGGTGCGCGTGGTGATCGACGCGCAGGGGAAGCTGACGGGGTTCTGGGTCAAGCCGTGGAAGGACCAGCTCTGACGAGCGCGCTCGTCGCGACCCCGATCCAGATCGCCTGGGGCAACCTGTGCGCGGCGGTGCTCGGGCAGTTTCCGCTGATGCTGCTCTTGCCGCTGGCGCTGGCGGTGGTGCTGCGGCGACGCGTGGGCGCGCGCTACGCCCTGTTCGCCGTGGGTGGGGCGACCTTCGTGGCCTCCCAGGTCGTGCACCTGCCCCTCAATTACGCGCTCGGGCTCCTGGGGCCGCCGCGGGGCGTCGCGCTCTTTCCGCTGCCGCTGGTCGGGCTCATCGCCGGGCTCTCCGCCGGGCTCTGCGAAGAGCTGGCGCGCTACGTCAGCATGCGCTTCGTGGTGAAGAACGATCGCGGCTGGTCGAGCGCGCTCGGCTTTGGCGCCGGGCACGGCGGCGTCGAGGCCATGATCTTCGGGCTCCTGGCGCTGGTCGGCCTGGTCAACGTCTTGCTCGCGCCCTTCGCCGCGTCGCTGGGCGTGCCCGACGGCGATCAGGCCATCATGCGCCACGCAGCGCGGCAGTACTGGGCGCTGCCCTGGTACCTGCCGCTGCTCGCCGGCTGGGAGCGCGTCTGCGCCATGGCGTTCCACATCGGGGCCAGCGTGCTGGTGATGCGAGCGGTGACCCGGCGGCGCCTCGGCTACCTCGGCCTCGCGATCGGGCTGCACGCGGCGCTGAACGCGCCGATCGTCTACGCCCAGGCCATCGGGCACTTCTGGCTGTACGCGTACCTGAGCGCGGCGGGGCTGGGGATGCTGTTCTTGACGTTGCGATTGCGCGAAGAGGCCGTGCCGGTCTGATTCAGGCGCGCTGGGCGTCACCGCGCAGGCCGAGTCCTCTGCGGTCGGAGCGCGCGTCGTGCTCGGGGCCGTCCAGGGTCTCCCGGACGAGCTCGGCACCGGAGATCTCGGCGGCGGCGGCCAGGCCGCCCATCATCGCGCCCATGATGCCGTGCCCGGAGCGCGCGCTCGCGCCGCACAGGTACAGGCCCGAGATCTCCGTCTTCGGGCCGGGGCGGCGCCACAGGAACTGATCCGGCGTCGCGGCGATGCCGTAGGAGGTGCCGCCGGTGGACGACGTGTAGCGCGCGTGGGTGAGCGGGGTGGCGAGCTCCTGGAACACGACGTGGTGGCCGAGGCCCGGGAAGACGCTCTCCGCGGCGGCGAGCAAGCGCTCGGAGTACTCGGCCTTGGCGGCGAGGTAGCCGGGGCTCTCGCGGTAGGCGCCGCTCGCCAGCTCCTCCGGGCTGGTGCGCCAGGCGCTCGGCGCCGAAGGGGCGAGGGACATGAGCTGGAGGTTGACGACGCCGGCCGGCGCGAGGCGCGGGTTCTCCGGATCCTTGAGCGACGCCGAGGACACGAACAGGAACGGACGCCGGGAGAAGCGCCCCGCTTCGACCTCGGCGTACTCCTGCTCGAGATCGTAGCTCGGGTAAATCCAGTAGTTGGTGTTCACGCCGCGCGAGCCGAGCGCCTCACGCCTCACGCCCAGGTAGAGCGCCCCGAGCGCCGGCGCCATCTTCCAGCCCGCCGCCCGCCGGCGCGTGCGCGCGCCGAGCGCGTCCGGCGCGATCAGCTCGAGCAACGCCTGCTTGACGTCGTTCGAAGCGAGCACGATCGGCGCCCGCACCTCGACCTTGCCCAGGTGCTTGTTCGAGAGCCGGACTCCGCGCACCTTGCCGGACTCGACCAGGATGCGCTCGACGCTGGTCGAGAGCAGGATCTTGCCGCCGCTCTGCTCGATCGAGGCCGCGAGCTGGTCGCTCATCACCTGCCCGCCGCCTTCCGGGTAGTAGGCGCCGTCGGACAGGTAGTGCGCCATGAGCCCGGCGTGCATCAGCGCGCTCACTCGGCTCGGGGGCAGGGCGTAGTCGCCGCCCTCTCCGGCCAGGACCGCGCACAGGCGCGGGTCGCGGGTGTAGCGGCCCAGGAACTGCCCGAGGGTCGAGGTCGCGTTGCGGAGCGCCAACAGGGACTGCGGCAGCACGCGCCACGCATTGGCCGGTCGAGCCGGCAGCTGCGACAAACCGAGCACCTGCTCGATGAGCCGAGCGTTCGCGTCGATGGCGCGCTGCTCTCGGGGGAAGGCTTCGAGCAGGCGCTCGCGGTAGCGCTCGACGCCGCGCGGGACCCGGAGCTCGAGATCCGGGTACACCAGCGTGTCGAAGCCATCGGGGTCGAGCGGACGGAAGCGGACGCCGCCCGCGCCGGCGGCCTTCAGGATGCGCGGGATGGCCCCGTCGGGCCCGCACTGCCCCAGGTAGTGGATACCGATGTCGAACTCGTAGCCCTTGCGGCGAAACACAGTGGCGTTGCCCCCGGCCACGTAGTGCCGATCGACCACCAGCACCGCGAGCCCGCGGCGCGCCAGCAGCGCCGCCGCCGTCAGGCCGCTGATGCCGGCACCCACCACGATGGCGTCGAAGTTGTCTCGCTCGAGGCGACGAAAGCGATCGGGACGCGGCATGGGACCTCTCAATCTTGACGATGACAAGATTCGCATACCGCTGAATCTTGACGCTGTCAAGACTCGGTGCTCCGATGCCGTCGTGCCCCCCGCCAAGAAGCCCGCCCGGCCCTACCACCACGGCGATCTGCGCCGGGCGCTGGTGGAGGCCTCGCTCGAGCTGGTGGACGCGGGCGGCGCCGCCGGGCTCACGCTGCGAGGGGTAGCGCGGAAGCTGGGCGTCTCGCACGCAGCGCCGGGCCACCACTTCGCCGACCGCGCGGCCCTCCTGGCTGCGGTCGCGGCGCGTGGCTTCGAGGGGCTGGCGGAGGCGACCGAACGCGCGGCGAACCGAGCGACCTCTCCGGTCCAGCGTCTGGAGGCCGTCGGCGTGGCCTACGTGGAGTTCGCGGTCGCGCACCCGGAGCGCTTCCGCTTGATGTTCGGCGCCGAGGTGCGGGGAGCTCCCAGCGCCGAGCTCGCCGACAACGGCCGGCGTGCCTTCGACGTCCTGGTGGGCGCCGTTCGCGCCGCGGTCGGCGACGACGATCCGGAACGCCAGCGCGTCACCACCCTGGCGGCGTGGTCCCTCGTCCACGGCCTGGCAACGCTCTGGATCGACGAGCGCCTCGCAGGGTTTGCCAGCTCGCGCAATCGCAGCGCCGCGACCCGTCTCGCGCGCGAGGTCACCGCGCTGGTGGCGAGGGTCGTCGAGGTCGGCTGAGCCGGAGGCTACGATGGAGTCGAGGCAGCTCGCCTGCTGCTGCCTCCGACGGAGAGGCGGAGCGCGCCGAACGAGGTGCAGAGCGCCGCGAGCACGAGCAACACCAGCGCCAGAGCGACGTTGTGGAGCGACTCTCCGAAGCCGATGGCGCCGATCAGCGGCACCTGCCCCTGCGGAACTTCGTACAGGTGGGCGGTGGTGACGATCAGGCCCACCACGAAGCCGAAGGTCCCGGTGAGCAACGTCAAGACACCCAGCGCGACCTGCAATGGCAGGAAGCGCGCCTCCGGGCGAACCGCGTAACGCGCCGCGACCAGCAGCAGGAGCACGCCGAATACGGCTGTCGGATACATCCCCCACCCACCTTGGCGAAAATGGTCGAGCATTCTTGACCTCCTCGAGCAGCTGGAACACCCGAGGCCGCGCGCGCCTTGGGCTCCCCTCGCGCCTGCCGCGCCGCCGAGCGACAATGGCTGAATGGTCAGGGCCGAGCTGCCGGACGTGGGGCTCTACGGATCGATGGATCGCTACGGCGATCTGGGCATTCACGCGGTCATCGACCTGAGGCGCCGCTTCTCTCGCACGGAGCTCGAGCGCGCGATGCGGGAGACGATTGCGGCGTTCCCGGTCCTCGACCGGCGCTACGTGCCGGGCTTCTGGCGCGACCGCTGGCAGAAGGTCGAGGGCCCGCTCTCGGAGTCCGTCCACGTGCGCGACGAGCCCGTGGATCTCGAGGCGGAGACGGCGTCGTGGGCGCGCCGGCCCATCGACTCGACGCGCGAGCGGCCGCTGCGCTTGGTCAGCCTGGGTCGGGCCGGGGGCTCGCGCTTGATCTTCAGCATCACGCACCTCGCCGTGGACGGCGGGGGAGCGGCCGCGGTGGGGCACGTGCTCGGCGCGCACTTGTATGGGTTGCCGCCCGCGGCCCCGGTAGACGCGCGTCGCAGTGTCGCCAGCTCGCTCGAGGGACTCCGCTGGCATCACGCCCCGGTCCTGCTTCGGGACGTGGCCCGGACGATGTTGCTCCCGCTCCAGACGCTCGCCGCGGCCCGGCGCGAGCGCCATTTCCCCGTCGCCGCGTCGCGCGAGCCGACCTGGCGCCACTTGACGATCTCGGCGGCGGAGGTCGAGCAAATCAAGCTCCGCTGCCGGCCGCGGGGAGCCAGCGTCAACGACGCCTTGATCGCGGCGCTGGCCCGCATCGCGGCGAAGCGCTCCAGCCGCGGCCCTTTGGCGGTGATGTACACCATGGACCTGCGCCGCTACGCGGGGTCGCCCCGGCTCACCGCGGCCAACACCTCGAGCATCCTGAGTGTGATCGTTCCGAGGGAGGCGGTCTCGGACCTCGCGGCCACGGCGGAGGCGGTCGCGCGGATCACGTCGCGCCACCGGCAGGGCCTGGCGGGGCCCGCGTTCATCCTGACGCCTCTGGCCCTGGCGGCCGGCGCGCCGCACGCCTGGGCGCGCCGCATCACGCGCTGGCTGCACCCGGTGTTGATCGAGCTCCCGCTCAGTCGCGGCTTGGTCTTCACCAACGTCGGTCGCATCGACGCGGGACTGTCCGCCTTTGGCGACGACATCGAGAGTCTGCGCGTCATCGGCCCCAACGTGACCGGGGTTCGGGTGCCCGCGGTGGTCGCGTTCGGCTATCGGGGCGAGCTGCACCTTCAGCTCTTCGGCGCGCCCGGCCTGGCGGCCCTGGCTCTCGACGAGCTCGAGGGGGAGCTCCGCGAGGCCTTGGAGCTGACGCATCGCAACGGCGCGACGGATGCGCGCTCGGGTGTACCGGGCCGGCACGCGCCTTGATCCCCGTCATTGAGGGCTGGTTCGGCCGGTGACAATTGGTCGACCATGCCAGGGGCGTGGAATGGCCGGACCGAGCTCGCCCCCGGGCAGGTGGTCGCGGACCGCTATCGCCTCGATCGCCGCATCGGGCAGGGTGGCATGGGATCTGTATGGGCCGCGAGTCACATGGTCACGCGGCGGGCCGTCGCCCTGAAGTTCCTGCGGCGCTCGGAGGAGTCCGAGGAGAGTCGCCGTCGCTTTCTGCGGGAGGCCCGGGCCGCGTCTGCCGTTTCCCACCCGAACGTCGTAGAAGTGCTGGACTTCCTCGAGGTCTCCGAAGGATCGCCGGTCTTGGTGTTGGAGCTCCTCGAGGGCGAGTCCCTCGCCGGCCGGCTCGCGCGCGTCGGGAAGCTGTCGGTCGCTCAGACGGCCGAGATCATGTCCGCGGTCGTGTCCGCGGTCGGTGCCGCGCACGCCGAAGGCATCATCCACCGGGATCTCAAGCCGGACAACATCTTCCTCCAGCGTGAGCGCGGCGGTGGCAGCGTGGTCAAGGTCCTCGACTTCGGGATCGCGAAGGTCACCATGCTCGACGACGACACCCGGAAAGACGCTGGGCTCACCCACACCGGGGCGATCCTCGGCACCCCCGTGTACATGTCGCCCGAGCAGGTGTTCGCGGAAGCCGACCTGGATCACCGCGCGGACATTTGGGCGCTGGGGATCATTCTGTACCGGTGCCTGTCGGGGATCGTCCCGACGGAGGCTCCCAGCGTCGGGCAGGTCTACAAGATCATCGTGGCCGGCAGCATCGCGCCGCTGCGCGAGGTGGCGCCGCACGTCCCGCCGGAGCTCGCGGCCCTGATCGACGGCATGCTGTCTCGGGACCGGAGCGCCAGGCCGAGCGATCTTCGGCCCGTGCTCCAGGTGCTCCAGCGCTTTGCCGAGCGGGAGGCGTCGTCCTTCGGGCCGCCGCGCGCCGCGTCGCCTCTCGGTGCGGTGATTCCGCCAGTCGCGGGCGACTCGGAGAGCACCGAAACGCTCGCGCTCACCGGCGACGCCCGCGACTCCGCCGAGCCACCGGAGGCGCCCGCGCGCGTGGGCCCGGAGCGGCGTCGCTGGCTCCTGCCTGTGGGCGTCGGCGTCGCGCTGGCGATCGGGACCGCCCTGGCCGTCACCCGGTCGAGCCCGCCCGAGCCACCCGGCGCGGCGGCGGTCTCGGAGCCGGAGCGCGGAGCACCGACCGTAGCGCCGGCAGCGACCGGCTCGACCTCGTCGCCGAGCGGGCCACTGCCGAGCGCGCAGCCGGAACCGCCCGCCAGGAGCGCCGCTGCTCCCGCGCCTGGGGAAGCGAAGCGACCGCGCGCGAGGCTGAACCGACCGAGCCCGAGCGCCGCTCCCAAGAGTCTCTCTCATCCGGAGGACCCGTATGGGTTCTGAGCGGTTGTTCGCTGCCCTAGTCGTGTCGGTCGCTCTCTTCGTGTCGCCGGCCGGAGCGGAACCGACCGCCGCCGATCGCGAGACCGCCCGCGCGCTGATGAAGGAGGGGGACCGATACTCGAACGAGGGCGATGCGGCTCAGGCGCTGCGTGCCTACCAGGCCGCGCACGGCATCATGAACGTTCCTCCGACGGGAATGGCGGTGGTGCGTGCGTTCACGCAGCTCGGAAGGCTGGTCGAGGCCCGCGACGTCGCCTTGCAGGTGATCCGCTCCTCCGTGCAGCACGGCGAGTCCCCGGTGTTCGCCAAGGCGCGGCAGGAGGCTGCCGCAGCGGCACGGGATCTGGAGGCCCGGATCGCCGGCTTGGTCGTCCGCGTCGAGGGCGCCCGCGTGGTCATCGACGGAGCAGTGCTCGCCGACGGCGCGGTGGGCCTGGTGCGCAAGCTGGATCCCGGCAAGCACGTCGTCGTGGTCAGCGCGCCGGGGCACGAAGAGGTGCGCCTGGAGGTCACGCTGGCCGAAGGCGAGACACGAGAGCTGAGCCCGACGCTCGTGCGCATCCCGGAACCGGACGCACCGTCGAAGCCACCACCGGCGCGCACCGCGAAAGCACAGGTGGAGCCCGCGCCCCCGGCGGCCGAGCGCCAACCCACGTCGTCAGGTCGCTGGCTGATGATCGGGGGAGCCTCCGCCGCGGTGGCCGGTGTCGCCGTCGGATCCATCACCGGCATCATGGCGATCCAGCGCTCGTCCGATCTCCGGAGCTCCTGTCCGAGCAGCGGCTGCCCGCCGAGCCGGCAGGACGACTACGACTCCGCCGCGCGTCTGGCCACCGTGTCCAACGTCGCCTTCGCCGTGGGTGCGGTGGGGATCGGCGTCGGCGTGTCCGGCTATTTCCTCTCCAGCTCCGAGCCCGCCGCCCGTGGGTCCCGGTCGTCGGTCTGGCCGGTGGCGGGGCTCGGGGCGCTGGGACTCGAAGGACGTTTCTGAGGAGCTCCCCAATGACGTGGATTCGAACGTTGCTGTCAATTTCGCTCCTCGTGGGCTGCGAGTCCGTCGCCAACCTCGACGAGGTGAACATGGCCTCGGGAGGGCAGGCGGGCGTTGCGGGAGACGCGGGGAGCGAGCTCGACGGCGACATCGAGGCTTCGACCGGCGGGCAAGACTCCGGGCAGGCGGACTCGCCGACCTCGGACGCGCTCGAGGACGCGCTGGGCCCCCTCGAGTTTCCCCCGAGCTGCGTGAAATACGGCTCGGTCACCATCGGGTGCAACCCGATGACCAACGAAGGCTGCGGTGCGGACACGGCCTGTGACATGGCGGCGAACGGCAGCTCCTACGGGTTCGTGTGCTTCCCCACCGGCACCGTGGAGGAAGGCCAGCCCTGCAACGGCGTGAGCGGCCCGTGGTGCAAGCCGACGCTCCACTGCGGGACGGCCAAATGCGTGAGGTTCTGCTGCACGAGTGCGGACTGCCCGGGTTCGGCTTGCTCGATGTACGACCCGATCAAGGTCGGCACCTTCGGCTGGTGCAACTGAGGACCATGAGCGCCCACCAGACCACCGCTCCCTTCCAGAGCACGATCGGCTCCGCACCGATTGGCAGCGCGCTGATCATCCGCTGGGTTCACCCGTCGCCGGAGGGGCCCGTCAGCCCGCTCGACGTCGGGCGCTTCCTGCTCGGGCGTGGCGAAAAGTGCCGTACGCGGCTCGAGGCCGAGGCCGTGTCGCGCTACCACGCGGAGGTCCTGCTGGATGGCTCTGGCCCCCGGATCCGCGACCTGGGCAGCAAGAACGGCGTCCACGTGAACGGCGCTCGTGTCGAAGAGTGCCCGCTCCAAGCGGGCGACGTGCTTCGCCTCGGCGCTTGTGTCGGGGTCGTGGTGGCGCGCGAGCCCGAGTTGGTCGGGTTCGGTGAGCCCTTCCCTGGGCTGCTCGCCGGTCCGGTGTTCTGGCCGGTGTTGGACGCGGCGCGGGCGGTCGCTCGGACCGACTTGCCGGTGATCATCGAGGGCGAGACGGGAACGGGCAAGGAGCGAGTGGCTCGCGCCATCCACAGCTGGACCGGCCGCAACGGCGCGTTCGTCGCGCTCAACTGCGCGGCGCTGCCGGAGTCGCTCGCCGAAGCGGAGCTGTTCGGGTATCGCAAGGGCGCGTTCACCGGCGCGGACCGCCCGAGCCAGGGTCACTTTCGCGCCGCCGACGGCGGTACGCTGTTGCTCGACGAGGTGGTGGATCTGCCGCTCCCCTTGCAGGCGAAAGTGCTGCGCGCGATCGAGGCGCGTGAAGTGGTCCCGCTCGGAGAGACGCGGCCCGTGCCAGTGGACGTTCGCCTCGTCGCTGCTGCTCAGACCTCGCTGCACGAGGCCGTCGGCCAGAAGCGCTTCCGAGCAGATCTCCTGGCCCGGCTCGACGGCGCCACGGTCAGGCTTCCACCGCTGCGCGAGCGCATCCAGGAGGTGCCGTTCTTGTTCACCCGTCTGGCGTCGCGGCACGTCTCGCGGCTGCCCGCCCTCGACCCGCGTCTGATCGAAGCGCTGTGCCGCCACGACTGGCCCTACAACGTGCGCGAGCTCGACCTGCTCGCGCGCCGCATGATGGCGCTCCACGAGTCCGCGCCCAGCTTGCGCGTCGAGCACCTGCCCGATCGATTGACCCTCTCCGGGCAGAGCGCGATCGGGCGCGCCGACCCACCCCGCGCCGCCGGCGCGGGAAGGCGCGAAGGCCGGAGCACTCCGGCGGACGACGTCCGGGACTTCGCCGCGCTCACCACGGCGCTCGAGGAGTGCGGCGGCAACGTGTCGCGGGCCGCCGAGCTCGTCGGCATCTCGCGTCCACGCGCCTATCGCCTGATTCGGGCGCACGGCGAGCTCGACCTCGAAGCCCTGCGGTCGGGACGCTGACGGCGTTCGCGAACGTTCGCGGACGTTCGCGACGAGCCCTCCGCGAACTCCGCGGGCGGATTGCAGCGCAAATGCCTCCCAAGAGTGCTGGCACCCGCGTTGCAGTGAGGCTCCGAGCGCGCAGCCGGTGGGGCTCGCGCTCGACAGGAGGTTGCTTCATGTTTGGACGAACCGGTATTGCGGCGAGCGCCGCGTGTCTCGCACTGATGGTCGTGGCCGCGTGCAGCGACGACGAGAGCTCGAGCTCGGGCGGCACCGGCGGTGCCAGCGGCAGCGGCGGCGGGGCGGGCTCCGGCGGCGCCGCGGGGGCCGGCGGCTCGTCGGCGACCGGCGGCGCGTCCGGTTCCGGCGGCGCGTCCGGTTCCGGCGGCCAGAGCGGCAGCGGCGGCGCGGACTCCGGGCCGTCGCTCACGATCACCGAGTGGGTGCTCCAGCAAGGTCACTTCGGGTTCGTCCACGGCACCTACGGCAAGGGCAGCTACTGCGGCGCCTTCGAGAAGGGGGCCATCAAGGGCTACGAGTCGGTGCGCTGCACGGACACCGGCAGCTACATCTTCAGCAAGAACTCGGACGGCACGCTGCGGATGGAGGAGACCATCTACGTCTACAAGATCAGCACGCAGAACCCCGACGGGGAGTGGCCCTGGTTCGTCGACGGCGGCTACTCGGGCTCCGTGTACTGGAAGCTCACGCCCACGTCGCCAGCGCTCGCCAACGTCGAGGTTGCCGACGCCATGGAGTTCGACGTCGTCGCCGACGGCGGCACCGGCAACGACTCCTACTGGGCCGACCTGGGCAGCTCGGGCATGCAGTTCCGCATGATCCTGGCCCGCGGCCAGGCCGAAGACTCGTTGCTGGAGTGGACGACGGCGGACTACGACGACACCGACAAGACCTGGACCGATCGCCCGACCGGCGATCTGTTCCCCGGCTGGTTCATCGAGAAGTTCCCGGAGGGTGCCTTCTCCACGACCGTCTGCCCCGCGGCCAGCCGAGTTCCGGGCGCGACCATCAGCGGCGGCGACGCTGGGAACCTGGCCACCGGTCCCGGCTTCTGCGCGCCCAAGTGCCGCATGTCCACCACGGCCGACCCCAACGGCGCCAATGGCCTGCCGGTGTGCGCCGGAGCCAACCTCGCCGAGCTGCCGCGCGCCACGGCGCTGTTGCCGAAGCCGTGAGGGGAGCGGGGGAGGGGGGGCCCTTCGGGGCTCGTTCGAGCCGGGGCAAGGGGCGACGACGCAACCAGCGGCGTGGTCCGCACGGCTCGCGCGGCTCAAGGTGCGCGCAACGCGACGTTGAGGAACCCGGTCACCTGGGCGCCGGCGCTCGGCAGCGCGGAGTAGGAGATGTTGCCCGAGGACACCAGCGCGATGATCTCGCCCTGCCCCTTCCAGAGCGTGCCCGAGTTGACCGCGGCGAGAGGCGTGCTGGCGGTGTTGTCGAAGAGCTCCGTGGCCGCTCCGGGGCTGATGCGCGCGAGGTCCACCGTCGCCGTGAGCGACCCGATTTCTTGCCCCGTCTGTGAGAGTCCGACGACGGTGACGATGGCGGCGCCCGCCGCGAGCTTGCAGCTCACTGCATTGGTGAGCGGGTAGCGGACCCCGGCGAAATTGCCGACGACCTCGCTCTTGCCGACACCGGAAGCCTCGAACCCGCACTCGTAGCTGCCCATCAGGCCAGCAGGGGGCTCGGGCACGCACTTGCCGCTCGGCACCTCGCAGGTTTCCCCGAGCTTGCAGGTTGCCGTGCTGACACAGGCGCCGGAGCCGCCCGCGGTCGGGTCAGACTCGCTGCAAGCTGGCAGGAGCAAGAGCGCTGGGAGCAGGAGTCGGCTCGGGTTCATGGGGGTTCTCCAGGAGGAGGCTCCACGGCGGGAGCGGGTTCGGCGGGCACGCTCGGCGGCGGTGGCGCAGGCGGGGCGGCGTCCTCTTGCGGAGCGCTCGGCGCTTTGGCGGGCGGAGGGGCGGGTGACGGGTCCGGAGCCAGGGGATCCCGGACCGGTGCGTCCACGCGAACCGGCGCGTGACGACGGATGGTCTCCTTCGCCTCCTCGATCGTGACCGCCCCGGAGAAGAGCAGCATGAACGTGTGGCTCTGCGTCTCCGCCGCCGCGAACGGATTGGTGGAGTCGCTCAACAGATCCAAGGTCACTATCTTCCCCGTGCCGTAGGCGTAGGCGAGCCCGATGGTCGAGTCGAAGGACCCGAACGTCGTGCCGAGGCCGAGCGTCCCCCCGTAGCGGTCCTCGCGCAGGCGAAACGCGCCGGTGGTCGGCTCGTCGATCGCGCGCGCGCTGGAGAAGTCCGAGAAGGCGCCGGCCCGCGCCGCCAAGACCGGCGAGAAGGCGTACTCGACGCCGGCCGCCAGCTCGACCACGCGAGCCAGGTCTCGCTCCTCGATGAAACGCTCGTCGGTGCGGCGCGGGATCTCCCCGCTCTGGAACTGATTGACCCTGCGACGGCCGTCGAAGCGGTTGGCGCCACGGAGCTCGGCGAAGTAGTAGACGTCGAGCGCCGCCGAGAAGGCGCCGCGGTCCTCCCAGGCAATGCCCAGGTTGGCGCGCAGAGGCCGGCGGTCCTGGAGGTTGCCCTCGAACAAGGCCTGCTGCTCGAGCACGACCACCCCGGACGGCGTCGCGCTCGGCGAGGCGTTCGAGGCCACGTTGTGCGTTCGCTCGCGCCCCCAGGCGTGGAACGACGGCACCGCTACTCCGGCTCCGAGCCAGAGACGATCGCTGACCGCGACCTGCGCTCCGACGATGGGCACCACACCGAGCGCCGTCCCGACGCTGGAGCTCGCGAGCTGCGACTTGGAGATGATGGTGCCACCGGTGAGCGACTGGAAGCTGGAGTATTCGTAGCTGCGAAAGGACTGCGCATAGAGCAAATACAAAGAGGCGCCGAAGCGCAGACGCTCCCCCAGCGCCAGCGCGTAGCTCGGGCCCATGTAGTAGTCGGTGATCTCGCTCGACGTGGAGAGGCTCTGCTCGGCGAAGCCCGAAGCACCCGGCAGCGCGACGCGCGCCGACGCCCGGATCTCGTTGCGCTCGCGGGCGGGGACGACCAGGGACATGGCGAGCGCGTGCGCCATGCCGCTTTGCCCGGGCAAGTGCCGCACGTACATCACGCTCGTCGGCAGCTCGCTGACCGCGGTCGATTCGTACCTCTCGTCCTCGAAGAAGTGAGCGCCGCCGAACGCTGCGCTCACGCCTCGCGGCGCGAAGAGTCCGTGGAAGGTCCGCGTCTGGTACTGGTAGATGTTGGCCGACACCGCGAACACGTCGGCCGGCAACGCGGAAAGGCCGGCGGGGTTCACGTACGGCATGGCGGAGTCGTTTCCCGCGGCGGTCGCGGCGCCCCCCATGGTGGCCGTGCGACCGCCGAGCGGGACCGAGCGGGGGTTCTGCGCGAGCGCCGGCTCGACCCAGCTCTGGGTCAGCGCGAGAACGCCGGTTGCCAACCAGCGGATTCGTCCCATCAGCCGCCCACCTCCCTGGGCTCGGCGCCGATGCTACCAGATCCGCGCGAGCCGTCTCACTTCACCGGTGGCGGCACGTACTTCTCGCAGGCCTGGTCGATGACCGGCAGTGTCTCGGCGAAGAAGCCGTCGTAGCTCGCCGCACAGACATCGCCCTTGTAGGCATTCGCCCCGAACTTGTTGGTGAAGCCGATGAGCTTCGAGGCCGGGACGGCGCCGCAGGCGTTGTTGGCTTTTAGGCCGATCAGCGAGAGCACCACGATGTTCTCCTTGATACCACCCTTGTAGCTCAGGAGCTCCTGGTACCAGGCGTCGGGGTCTCCCCCGGAACCGCAGGTCTTGCAGCCGCAGGGCGAGAACGGATCGGGCGTGCCGCACTCGTCCGGAGCGTCGTCCTCGTCGGTGATGAGCACCACGATCAGGAGCGAGTCGAGGCGCGCGAAGCCGGCGTTGCAGGCGCCGGGGGCGTTGTTCTCGGTCTTGACCGCGTTCAGCATCGCGCGCGCGACGCGCTCGTCGTCGTTGCCGCCCGAGCCCACCTGCGCGACGCAGGCGAACTTCCCGGCGATGTTCGGCTCCTTCTCGTCCAGGTAGCGCTTGCCGCTGGCGAAGGGGCCACACATGGCCTGGCTCGACAGCGGTCCGCCGGTCTGGGTGACCAGGTCGCCGATCTTCTGGCAGCCCGGAGCGTTCTCGAAGTTGTCGTCCGAGCTGACCACGCCCACGTGGTAGCTGTCGGCGAACTGGAGCTTCTGCTGGATGGCGCCGATGAAGCCCGGGAACGAGTTGATCAGGCTGATCTGGTTGTCGGCCATGCTGCCGGAGCGGTCGATGACGAACAGGATGTCCACGTTGCGGCACTCCGCCGGCGCGCCGGCGGCGCCGCCGCTGCCGCCCTGGATGGTCACACCGCCGCTGCCGCCGCTGGCGCTGCTCCCGCCCGCTCCCATCCCCGCCATTCCCGCCGAGCCACCGCTCTCGTTGCCCAGAGCGCGCTCGTTGGCCGCAGAGCAGGCCATCGAGAGGGTCACCCCCAAGGACAAGAACAGCGTGCGAAACCCGAGACCCATGTCGTCCTCCGCTCGGCCTAGGGGACAGTGCTCGGGTAAAGCGATCACTCTTCCCCTCGCGCGGTCAGCGATACGCCGAAAAATGGCCGGATCCGCGCTGGGGAGATCAGTGTGCGCTTCGCCCCGTCGCGCTGGGCCACGTGCCGGGTAGCCACCCAATCCCCCTCGGCGCCTGCGAACAGGCCGGTTCGGAGCGCGCCGAACGCCCAGCTCGCGCCGAGCTCCCCTCGCATCACCGGCACCGGATCCCAGCTCGCTGGCGCTGGCGCTCCTCGGTCGCCCACGCGCCGCGGGTCCACGTGGGTCAGGTCGAGGCCGGGCCCCGCGGCAGCGCGCAGCCCGAGCGGCTCCGGGCTCCACGCGAGCTGACCCATCACGCGGGCCGTCAGCGCCTGGAGCCGCACGCCGAGCACCTCGTCTTCGAGCAAGATTGGCGCTCGATAGCCGAGCGTCGAGCGCGCGCCGAGGCTCGGAACGCCCGGTGCGCCGACGTCGAGCGAGAGCCCCGGGCCCTGCCACAAGGCGCTGGCGTACGGCGTACCCTCGTAGAACGCTCCGGGCTCGAGCCGCCAGGAGGGAGGCGGAGGCGGCTTCGCGATCTTCGGCGGAAGCGGCCGTGCTTCGACCGGTGGGGGCGTGCTCGGCTCCGGCGGAAACAGCTCCGCTCGCGCCTCGTCGCGCGTGATGCCGATCTTGGCGCCGCCGAGCAGCGCCTCCACGGCGGAGCGGACGATCTGCGCGAGCTCCTCGCGCTCGACCTCGTCCAAGTCCTTGGTCAGCGGGAAGCGCCGGATCAGGATGCGCTCCCAGCTCGCGTCGGTGAAGTAGAGGGTGGCTTGGTCGGGCGCGGTCACGTCGACCCAGACCCGCACGTCCGCGGGCTCGCGCGAGCTCGGGGGCTCGACCACGCTGCGCAGGTCGAGCGCTTGGCTCCGCGCGGTCGCGACCGCGATCGGCAGGCGCCCGAGCAGGTCGCCGAGCGCGAGCTCGACGCGGTCCAGCCGGTCGCTGGGGCCGGAGAGTCCGAGCTGGACGGCTCGGCGCTCTTCGGCGCTAGCAGGTCGGGCCAGGGCCAAGACGAGCAGCCAAAGCCCGGCCAAAAACCCGCGAAAACTCGGGCGAGTGATCGCCAAAGACCCGTGACCTCCCCCTATCCACCGTGGAGCTGGCACTCACTCTCCCGAGCCGCGACGATACTAGCCCCGTGGGCGGAGAGGCAGCGCGCCGAGACAGTGGCTCCAACGTGAGGGTCTTGGACCCCCTGGCGGGCCTGGCTCGGGCAGCGCAGCGCGGGGATGGCGCGGCGACCCGCCGGCTGCTCGAAGCCCTGGGCCCGCGCCTGCTACGGACGGTTCGGGGTGTGCTCGGCGCGAGCCATCCCGAGCTCGACGACGCGCTCCAAGAAGCCCTGATCGCGCTCGTCCGCGCCCTGCCGGCCTTCCGTGGCGAGGGTGACGTCACCGGCTACGCCGTGCGGATCACGCTGCGCGCGAGCATCGCGGCGCGTCGCCGCTACCGGGCGCGGGCGCCCGAGCCCGAGGCGGAGGAGAGCGCAGCCGACGCCGCGCAGCCGAGCGAGGTCCTAGCCGCACGACGGCGCGAGATCTTCCGGCGCTTGCTCGACGAGCTGCCGGAGGCACAAGCCGAGGCACTGGTCCTGCGCGTCGTGCTCGGGCACTCCCTGGAGGAGACGGCCGCCATCACGGGGGCGCCCGAGAACACGATCCGGAGCCGCATCCGTCTCGCGCGGGAAGGCTTGAAGAAGCGCATCGAAGCGGAGGGCCTGTCGGCGCTCCTGGAGGTAGAGGCATGAGCGACTTGTTCGAGCCCGAGCTGGCGCCGCGTCCGGAGGACGAAGCGTTGCTCGAGCGCGCCATCGCCGGCGCCCTCGAGCGAGCTCCTCTGCCGATCCCCGCCCGTCGCCCGCGCTGGCCGCTGATCCTGGTGGCGGCGGCGCTCCTCGTCGGCGCTGCGGCGGCAGCGCGCCTGGTCCGCACGCCTCCGCCAGCGCCGAGCACGACGGCCGCGCAGGCGCCCGAGCCAACCCCCGCCGCGGCCGTGGGGATCACGCTACCCGGTTGCTGTAACGCCGGTGCGAGCAAGTGCAGCTACATGGTCGACGTGTCGGGCTTCGGCGGGCCGAACATCGGCTGTGTCGATCCGGCCAGCCTCCCCGCCAGCGACGCCGGTCCGCCCGCGGCCTGCACGCCGGGCCAGCCGGGAGACGGCGGCAGCGACGCGGCGACGGACGCAGCGAGCGACGCAGCGAGCGACGCAGCGAGCGACGCTGCCGCTGATTCGGCGACGGACGCGACCGCGGACTGAGCCCTCGCGGAGCGAGGCGGGGGCACGACGCCTTCGTCGTGCCCTGCGTCATCTCGACCTCAGCGCTTGCCGGTGGTGATCAGGGCCTCCGCCGAGAGCTCCAGACCACCTGCGGGGAAGCGCGGCGAGAGCGCGTCGAGCAGGCGCGCGAGCGTGGAGTTCCAGGCCGCTTCGTCCAGGCGCTTCTTCATCAGCGCGAAGGGCGCGGCGGAGCGCACGATCGTCTCGAGGTAGCGCTCTGCGGACTCGAAGTGCACCGATGCCGTGAAGGCATGGGTTGCCACGTCGCTGAAGCCCGCGTCAGTCAGCTCGCGCACGCACTCTTCGGGAGCCTGCAGGTCGCCCTTGGCCGGGCGCGGCAGCTGCGGCAGGGCTTCGGCCATGGCGTCGAACGCGAGCTTCATGATCGGGCGGCGCTCGATGGGCGCCCACGTGGCGATCAGGGCTCGACCGCCCGGGCGGAGCACGCGCCGGAGCTCGCCGAACGCCTTGGGCCGGTCGGGAAAGAAGAAACAGCCGAACAGGCAGAACGCCGCGTCGAAGCTCGCGTCTGGAAAGATCAGCTCCTGCGCGTCCATCACCGTGGCCGTGACGTTCTGGACGCCCTCTCGGGCGGCGCGCGCTTCGAGCTCGGCGATCATGCCCGGAGAGAAGTCGATCGCGTTCACCTGCTTGGCCAGCTTCGCCGCCGCGAAGGCCAGCGTTCCGGGACCGGTGGCGACATCCAGGACGCGATCTTCGGGGCCGACCCGCAGGGTACGAAGCGCCTCCTCGGCGTAGTCCGTCCACTGCCCGATGTCCTCCGCGTAGGTCGGGGCGACGGCGTCCCACGTGGCAGGGACCTGTTGGGGACTCGGAGCGGGCGCGGTGGAGCTCATGCCCGCATCATCGCCACATGCGTCGGAGCGAGTCCAGGCGCTACGTCAGGGGCGTGATGCACTGCGTGAGCATGAGCTCGTAGACCACGCGGCGCACCACGTCCGGGTCCTGCCCGGCTTCGATCAGGTCGGGCACCGAGGGCCTCCCGTCTTGAATCGCCGCTGCCACGGCCAGCTCCTGTTCCGAGAAGTCGAACGCCATCAGGTCCGAGTCCTCGTGCAGCTCTAGCCGTGCGCCGCCGAGCTGGGTGAGCAAGCGGTCCATGGCGGCTTCTTCCGGGCGCTCGCGCAGCCCCCGAGTCAGGACCCCGAGCGGCGAGGTCACGCCGGGTACCTCGCCCCAGACCGGCGCGAGCAGGTCGAACCCGTTGTAGAAAGCATACTGGGTCGCGGGCGGAAGCCCGAACAGGAAGCAGAGGCGCTCGGTCAGCTGCTCGTTGCGCACCTCGGCGATCTGCTCGTGCCGCGCCAAGCCGGACTCGAGCAGCTCGCTCTCGAGCGTCGCTTCGTGGATGGGCGGCTGGCTGATGGGATCGCTCTCCAGCTGCGACTGGTCGAGCACGCCGTAGGCGACCAGGAGCGGACCCAGAGCGGCGACTCGAGCGCCGGTGTGGGCCTTGGTCGGGATGCCGTCCTGGAAGAACACGGCGTGCTCGATGGGCGCGTCGCCAGTGAGCTCCGCCGGCTCGGTCAAGATCAGGGTACCGGCGAGCGAGCGCTCCAGGATGTAGAGCAAGACGTTGGAGAAGGGCGTGCGCTCGAGCGAACCGCTGGCGCTCGGCGCGTGCGTGCCTTCCCCCGGACCAGCCTCGTCCGGGCCCTCCGCGGGTGCGAGCGCTGCGGGCGCTCGTCGCCAGGCCGAAGACGGATCGGACGGCTCGACCGGACCGAGCTGCAGCTCGAGCTCTGGGGGAGCCTCGTCGTGCTGCGGCGGCTGCGGCGCGCTCGGCTGGCGCGGCGGCAGAGGCAGGCTCGGCCTCGGTCTCGGCGGGGGCGCGTCGTTTGGATCGGGCTCGTAGTCGTCGGAGCGCGGATCTCGCCTCGAAGGGCGTTCCTCGACCACTTCGATCAGCGACGCGCGTCGCCTCTGGATCCGGACCGAGCCGGGTATTCCCTCCGGAGCCGACGAAAGCCGGCGCTGCGGCGAAGCGCTGTCCGGCGGCAGCTCGACTCCCGACGGAATCCGGCGCTGCGGCGATGCACTCTCCGGCGGCAGCTCGACTCCCGACGGCATTTGGCGCTGGGGAGGAGCGCTCTCCGGCACCGGCTCGCCCGCCGGCCGCAACGTCGGATCGACCTCCGGCACCAGCTCGGGGGGCTCGAGCGGCTCGAGCAACGCCAGCTCTTCGTCTGGCTCCGGCGGCGCGCTCGCCGGCGCGGCGGGAGCGGCAGCCTCTCGGACCGCGTGGCACGCCTGGAGCAGCAGGGGATCGGGGTCGGTGATGACGCGGAGGATCTGCCGGTTCGGATCGCTGGCGAGATCCAGCGCCACCTTCATCCTGAGCGGTTGGCCGTGGGCGTCGTGCACCAAGCGCACCTGGGGGCGTGGATAGTCCGCGGGGTTGTCCGGTGTGCGCAGCACGACGGCCTTCTCGCCGGTCGAGAGCTCCACCGGCGTCCCGCGCGGGAAAACCCCGAGCGCGGCGACGAGCAAGACGAGCATGGCTCGGTCCACCGCGTCGCGAGCCTCCGCCTGCAGCTTCGCCAGGGCGTCGTCCACGGTGGGCGTCTGGCTCGCCGCCAGGTCGGTCTGCATCAGCTCGTCGAAGCGATTCGCGGTCGCCACGATGCGCGCCGCCACCATGGGTTTGTGCGCGCCGTCGTACATCGGCTCGAGCGGACCGAACAGCCTCAGGCAATGCGCCTCGTAGGCGATGACCGTGCGGACCATCGAGGCGTCCCGGAGCTGACCCAGGGCAGTGAGCACCGAAGCGGTCGCTGCCGGCAGCCGCTTCTCCGCCGCGGGCGTCATGCGCGCCACGACCACGTCGTGACCCTTGCCCGCGCTGCCGGTCACCAGAGGCTTGGCCACGTCGAAGAACAGGGCCGACATCGCGATGCGCGAGAGCGTGGCAAGATCGCCGGTGAGCTGGCGTCCCATCGCCACCGCCAAGATCGAGCGGTTGACCGCGCGCCCGGCGGCGTCGTGGTTCAGCGTCCGCATCGCGGTGACGCCCAGGAAGGCAGGGGTCTCCCCCTCCGAGAGCGTGACCAGGCGCTGCGCCAGCCGTTTGGCCTGGTTGGGCAGCTGGTAGCGCGCCGCCATCAGGTTCTCGTAGACCCTGCGCATCACCACCACGGAGGTGGCGTAGGTGCGCAGGATCTGGTCCTCCGGCGACATCTGCTGGTCGTTCTCGTCGAGCCGGGCCGCGCTGACGTAGCGCAGGCGCACCCGGGGCGAGGGCTCGAGCACCCCGTGCTCGGCCTTCGCGTCGTGCGGTGGCTGAAACAGCCGCGCCAGCGCCGTCAGGTCGGCGCGTTCCGCGTCGGTGTGGATGGTCAGCTGCGTCACGCCCAGCCGGCGAACCATCTGGCTGAGCTCCAGGGCAGCTTCGTAGTCCGCGCGCGACGCCTTGAGCAGCTGACCACACACGAACACGGTGCTCTTCGCGAACAGGAGCGTCAGCGGCTCGCCGGTCTCTCTGCCGAACGCCCTGAGCGCGTCGACGGTCTGGTCCAGCTGCTGAAGGACCGCCATGTTGTCCAGGGCGTGGAACTGCACGACCTTGAGCAACCGGAAGATCTGCCGCGCCAGCGAGGAGCCCAGCTCCCGCGCTTGCTGGCGCTGCGCCAGCTCGGCGACGTTCTTCATCACCAGCTGGGACGCTTCCTGGGAGGCTGCCGTCTCGGTCATCGGGCCCCCAGGCGGCGCTTCATCGCCGCTGCCGCCTGCGCCGCCGTGTCACGCACGATTTGGGAGTTCGTCCACTTGCCGGCGGCCTTCTCCAGCTCGGAGATCACCTCTCGACTCGTGCTCAGCCGTTCCAGAAGATGGATCGCCATGATGCGCGTGTCGTCCACCGTGTCGCGGGTGATCATCCCGGATTTCACCGCCAGGTCCTTGGCTAGGCTCTCGGCGCGGACCGGCGAGAGCTCCCACAAGGTCTCCAACGCGAGCAGGCGCTCGTCGTGGGCCAGCTTGTGGAACGCGCCGTCGCCGATCAGTTGAACGAGCGTCGGACCGGCTTCCTTGACCTTGTAGCGGGCCATGGTCCGGAGCACCGCCAGACGCACCGCCTGATCGGGATCCGACAGCAGGCGTGAGAGCTCGTCGCGCAGACCTTCGCTGGACGCCTGCGCTCGCAGCGCGACGGCCTCCACTCTGAGCTCCGGGAAGGCGTTCGACTCCGCGGCCCGGAGCGCGCGCGCCGCGGCTTCCGTTCCGAGCTTGCCGAGCAGCCCGAGGATGGCCTTGCCCTTGGTCAGGTCCGCGTCGCGGAGCAGCGCACCGATTTGCTCTTCGCGGTCTCGGGCGTAGGGCTCGAGATAGTGGAGCAGCGCGTCGCGGATCGGGTCCACGTCCGCGCGGGCGAACGCCGCGAGAACCGCGTCGAAGTGCTCGGGTCCGGCGTTCGAGAGCAGCGCCGCGAGGAGCGGTGCGGTCCGCGTCACCTGCTCACGCTCGCGCTCTGGGACGGCGCGCGCCAGCTCCTTGAGCACGACTCCCACGGTGTCGCCGTCGAGGACCTCGCGCGCGAGCTCCGCCCGAGCCGCCGGCCCGGCTTGGGCGAGGAGCGCCGCGAGCACCGCTACGGTGCGCCCGAGCGCCTGCTCCAGCGCCTGATTCCCCGCCGCTTCGTGCAGCGCGATGCGCATCGGGGTGGAGACCAGCTCGAGGTTCCCGTAGGTCATGGCGTCGTTGGCGGCCTGGGCGAGGACCCGCACGTAGCGCGCCTCCCACTCCGCCTCGGGCATGTCCAGCGCGGCGGCGATCATGCCCTTGGAGCGCTCGTCCAGCGCTGCGACGCCCGCGGAACGCACGGCGCGCAGCGCCATCTGCCGGACGGCGAGCATCGCCGCGCGCTCTTCCAGCGAGAGCGGCTCGGTGTCCAGGTCCGCCTTGCCGAGCGCCGCCCGCGCCGGGCCCTCGAGCACGTCTCTGCTGGTCTCGAGCAGCTCGTCGTACTCCTGGTCCATCTCGTCGGACGCACCAACGGTCAAGAACGAGCTGACGACCTGATAGTGGACGTGCTCGAGCTGCTTCTCCCAGAAGGCCGTGGCCAGGTCGTCTTCCGGCGAGAAGTCGCGCATCGGGTCGCGTCGCAAGAGGTCGAGCAACGTCGCCATCTCGTCGAGCGTCACGCCGGGGGTGACGCTGAAGTTGCGGAAGCCGCTGGCGAACAGGTTGTACGGGATCTCGTCGAAGGGGTGGAGCGGCTCCCAGAGCACCGCGCTCTTCAGCGTGAACGAGTGGGGCTTCACGTCCCAGCGCAGGCCCTCGGGCTCGCGGGCCAAGAAGGCGCTGGCGAGCTCGTGGATGGTCTGGATGTGGCCGTGGGTCACCTTGTGATCGGAGCCGTACTGGCGCACGGCGTTCAAGCCGCGTTCGATGCGCGTGAAGATCTCCTGGAGCTCCTTGGCCAGCGCTTGCTCGGCCGGCGACAGCTCCTGAGCCGCTTCCGGGCTCTCCGCAGTCTCGGCCAGCGCAGACAAGAGCTGGGCCCGGCCGCGGGGTTTCTGCGGCTCGGGCGCGGCCTCGGGCGCGCCCTGCAAGCGGGCGAGCACGGCGGCGATGGCCTCGCGCATCTCCACCGCGGTCTGGAAACGGTTGCGGGGATCCCACTGCAACGCGCGATCGATCAGCGCCACGACCTCGGAGTGCAGGTTCGGCGCCACGGTCGCGATGGACGGCGCGGGGCGGGTCGCGGCGAGCACGAACGCCTCTTGATGCGAGCGCCCTTCCTGGAGGCGCTTTCCGGAGATCGTCGCGTGCAGCATCGCCCCGACCGCGAACAGGTCGGTGCGACCATCGATGCGGTCGGTGGAGCCCAGGGCCTGTTCTGGCGCCATGTAGGCCGGAGTGCCGAGCGCGGTCCCGGCCAGGGTGGGATCGACTCCGGCCTCTCGCTTTCGGGCCACGCCGAAGTCGAGCACCTTCACCGCACCGGACTCCGTGACGAAGATGTTGGCCGGCTTGAGGTCGCGGTGAACGATGCCCTGCTCGTGACACACCGCCAGGAAGTCGAGCACGCAGTCGGCGACCTCCAGCGCGTATTCCACCGGCAAGATGCGCTCGTGTTGCTTCCAGAGCCTCTCCAGCGTCGAGCCGACCAGGAGCTCCATCACGAAGTAGGGGTCGCCGTCTTCGCTGACTCCTTCCTCGTAGATCTCGACCCGGCCCTGATGATCGACGGCTTGGGTCAGGTGCGCCTCGCGGATGAAGCGCTGGCGCACGCCCTCGTTGGTCGCAAAGGCGCTGTGCAGGACCTTGATGGCGACCGGCGTGCCGGCTTCGTCCTGGCTGGCATAGACCGCAGCCATGCCGCCGAACCCGATCAGCTTTTCGAGCGGCCAGCGACCGGCCAGCGTCGTGCCGATGCGCCGCTTGGCGAGGCTGACGTCGTCTTGACCGGACTCGGCTGCCACCGTGCGGCATCATAGTGACAACTGGGCGAGATCGGCGACTGGCGTTTGTGGCCGAATCCGTAGAGCCTCCGACAGTTGCGAGGAGGCTGGGGAGAGCCGCATTGGCTGGCGCCGCAAGGCAGAGGGGTCCGCCGGTCGCTTCGCCTCCGCGGGCTCGGCAGGCAGAGCCCTCCGAGCCCGCCGAAGCGGCGAAGGCGCCGGCGGTGCCAGAAGAGCTGGCCGTCGCCGTGACGTCCGGGCCGAACGCGCGTCAGGCGCCGCGCGCGCGCGCCGCTTCCGTCTTCCTGAGCAGGATCACCCGATAGGCGCCGCGCGCGATGCTAGGCTCGTCGAGCAGGACTTCACAGGGTGCGCCGGCGACGATCTCGCCGAAGTGCCGCGTGATGTCGGTGCCGAACAGCGTCGAGAATTGGTTGGCGAGGCGCCGGCCCAGCGTCCCCCTCCGGCCGTCGGGCAAGAACTTGTCGAACACGACGGCGCGGCCTCCGGGGCGCAGCGCGCGCAACGCTTCGTGCAGACAGGACACGGGATCGGGCACGACACTGAGGATCAGGTTCAAGACCGCGGCGTCGAACGACTCGGGTTCGACCCAGAGCCGCTGGGCGTCGCCTTCTTCGAGCGTGATCTCCCGCCCCGGAAGCGGCAGCTTGGCGCGTGCTCGGGCGAGCATGGGGCCGCTGAGATCGACGCCCAGCGCGGACACGCCCTCGGGCAAGAGCGGGAGATCCGCGCCCGTGCCGACACCCACCAGCAGCACGCGCTCGCCCGCCTCGAGGTCGAGTAGCTGGAGCGCGCGCGTGCGCCCGCGCTGGAACAGCCGCGTGAGCAGCGGATCGTAGATCGGCGACCAGAGCCGGTAGACGACGCGGTTCCAGGAGTCGCGCATGCGCATGGCGGGTCGTGAGAGCCGAGTCAGCTCAGGTCGAACACCAGGACTTCGCCGGCATCCAGTCCTTCGAGGCGCACGCTCGGCTCATCGGAGAGCGCGGCGCCGTCCCCCGCCGAGAGCGCGTGCCCGTTCACCGAGACCGCGCCGCGCGCGACGTGGACCCAGGCGTGACGGCCGGCAGCGAGCGACAGCTCCGCGGACTGACCCTTGTCGAAGGACCCGGAGTGGACGAGTGCGTCGGTGTGGATGGTGACACTGCCATCGCGCCCGTCCGGGGAGGCGATCAAGCAGAGCCGCCCCGCCCGCTCGCCCTCCGGGAAGGCCTTCTGCTCGTAGCCAGGCGTGAGCCCGCTCCGCGCCGGCAGGAGCCAGATTTGGAGGAAGTGAACCAGCTCCGTCTTCGAGTGGTTGTATTCGCTGTGGGTCACGCCGGTGCCGGCGCTCATGCGCTGGACCTCTCCCGGGCGGATCACCGAGCCGTTGCCCATCGAGTCCTTGTGCTCGAGAGCGCCGGCGAGCACGTAGGAGATGATCTCCATGTCGCGGTGCGGGTGAGTGCCGAAGCCGCGACCGGGCTGGACGCGGTCCTCGTTGATCACGCGCAGCTGCCGGAAGCCCATGTGGGCCGGGGCGTAGTAGTCGGCGAACGAGAAGGTGTGGCGGGAGTCGAGCCAGCCGTGATCGGCGTGCCCGCGCTCGGAGCCAGGTCGGAGTTTCAGCATTGGGTCCCGCGCCGAATTATGGGGCCTCAGCGCTCCGACAGCCAGCGTGGAGACACGACCTTGATCAGCTCGAACCAGAGCAAGCACACGGCGCCGGCACCCAGCGCCAAGAGGACGTCGGGCAAGCGCGGGGTGACGAAGTGGAACAGGTCCCGAGCCGGCGGCGCGTAGAGCGCGACCGCGAGCACGACGAGCGCCCCGGCGATGATGAGCCGAGCCGGCCAGTTTCGAGCTCCGAGCGCTCCCCAGAGCGAGCGCGTCCAAGAGCGATTGGTGGCGATCAGCGCGAGGTTGCCGCCGAGCAGCGTGGTGAAGGTGAGGGCACGGGCCTCGGCCTCGGGCGCCCCCCTGCCGAGCGCGAGGCCGAAGACGAGCAGGGCCGCGACGAGCAGGCTCGCTCCTTGGAGCGCGGCCACCCCGACCAGGCGGCCCTGGAACAGCCGCGCCCGAGCGCGCCGGGGTGGGCGCCGCATCACACCCGGGTCTTCGGGCTCGGCCTCGAACGCCACCGAGCACGACGGGTCGATCACGAGCTCGAGAAACACGATGTGCACCGGGTACAGGGCCAGCGGCCAGCCGAGCAGCACCGGGATCAACGACATGCCGGCGATCGGCACGTGGATCGCGATGATGTACGCCATCGCCTTGCGCAGGTTGTCGAAGATGCGCCGGCCCAGGCGCACCGCCGCCACGATGGACGAGAAGTCGTCGTCCGTCAGCACCAGCGCGGCGGCCTCGCGCGCGACGTCGGTGCCGCGTCCGCCCATGGCCACGCCGATGTGAGCGGCCTTGAGCGAGGGCGCGTCGTTCACGCCATCGCCGGTCATGGCCACGATTTCGCCGTTCGCCTTCAGGGCTTGCACCAGGCGGAGCTTCTGCTCCGGCACCGCGCGCGCGAAGACGGTGGTGCGCTGGAGGCGTTCTCGGAGCGCGTCGTCCGACAGCTCGTCCAGCTCGCTGCCGGTGATGAGCTCTCCGGATTCGGGCAGGTGAGCTTCCTTGGCGATGACGCGGGCGGTCTCCGGGTAGTCGCCGGTGATCATCACCACCGAGAGTCCCGCTGCCCGACACTCGTCGACGGCGGCCGGGACGGTCTCGCGCAGTGGGTCGCGTAGCCCGACCAACCCCAACAGCTCGAAGTCGTAGTCGTGTTGCTGGGCCGGGAGCTCGTCTCCGGCGAAGTAGGCGCGGGCTACCGCCAGGACGCGCAGTCCCCGCCCCGCCAGCTCGAGGACGTGACGCTGAACCTCCTCGGCCTCCTGCGGCGCAAGGTGGCAGAGGTCCACGATGGCCTCGGGTGCGCCCTTGGCGGCGATGACGTGACGCTCACCTTCCCGCGCGCGCCAGACCTGCGCCACGCTCAGGAGCTCCGGCGAGAGCGGGTACTCGCGCACCAGCTCCCAGTTGTCGTGAAGGTGCTCGGTGCCCTGAAGCTTTCCCTGGCCGATCGCGTGGAAGGCGATCTCCATCGGGTCGAAGGGATCGCGCTGACTGGCCAGGATGCCGAACTCGACGACGCCGTGGACCGACTCCGGCAGCTCGGCGCCTCCGACCACGTGCCCGCCCCGAGGTGCCCAGAGCTCGGCCACCGTCATGCGGTTCTCGGTCAGCGTGCCCGTCTTGTCGGTGCACAGCACCGTGGCCGCGCCCAAGAGCTCCACCGCGGGCACGCGCCGGGTGAGCACGTTGCGCTTCGAGATGCGCCAGGCGCCCAGCGCCAGAAACACGGTGAGCACGACTGGGAACTCCTCAGGCAGCACGGCCATGGCCAGCGCGAGCCCGGCCAGGAGCCCGCGCAGCCAGTCGCCGCGGGTGAGCCCGTAGACCAGGAGCAAGAGCACGCAGAGCAGGAGTCCGCCGAGCGCCACCCGAGTGACGACGCGGCCGACCTCGTGCTGGAGCGGGCTCCGCTCGTCCTCCAGGCTAGAGAGGGATGTGCCGATCTTGCCGAGCTCGCTGCGGCGCCCGGTCGCGCTGACCCGCGCGACGCCCTGCCCGCGCACGATCAGCGTGCCGCTGAACACGAAGGGGAGGTCGTCCCCGCCTGGCCGCGCGCTGGTCGGCGAGTCTGCGCCCGCGGCCTGCTTGCGCACGGGCACCGACTCGCCGCTGAGCAGCGACTCGTCCACCGACAGGTTGACCGCATCGAGCAAGAGCGCGTCGGCCGGCACGCGGTCCCCCTCGGCCAGCACGATCACGTCGCCCTCCACCACGTCGCGGCCGGCGATGCGCTTCTTCACGCCGTCGCGGATCACCGAGGCGCGTGGGCTCGACAAGTCGCGGAGAGCGGCCAGAGCCCGCTCCGTCTTGCGCTCCTGGTACAGCGTGATGGCGATGATCACCACGACGAACGAGAGCAGGGTGAGCGCCTCGCGCACGTCGCCGAGCAGTAGGTACAGGGCACCGCTCCCCAGCAGCAGGAGCAGCATCGGCTCCTTGAGCACCGCGAGCAGAGTCAGGATGACGCTCTGCTCGCGGTCCGAGGGCAGCTCGTTCGGCCCATCGCGTGCGAGGCGCGCCGCGGCCTCGGCCTCCGACAGGCCGCGTTCGCTGCGAAGCTCGAAGACTGGCACCGCCCCCCACTTCTCGCCGGGGGCGCGGGCGGTCAAGCTGCGTGGCTCAGAGCTCAGTCTCGATCGGTTCTCCGCGAGTCGAGCTGGGTCGCCACCACCGGCGGGGAAGTGGTGACCCGGGGACGGGGCGTCTCGACCTCGACGCGGAGCACGGTCCTGAGATGCTCCCAACCTTCCGGCGCGGCAAGGGCTTCACCGAGGTAGATGCGCCGCACGACGGAGCGACTGTGGTCGAGATCCGTGCTGGTGGCGGCGGCCTGGTCAGGCTCCAGGCCACCCATCCAGCGCACGGCCTCGGTGTGGAGGGAGGGTTGGGTGCTCTTGACCGCAAACAGGTAGTGAAGTCTCGCGCGGGTCGCGGACCTCGTCGAGGCGCGCGTCGCCGAAGCGTTTGACGAGCATGCCGATGACTCTGCGTTGAGTGCGACCTGTTCGAGGCACAGATGAGCTCATTTCCTTCGTCCGCATGCGTGCCCACGGCGCTGCCGCTGACAATGACCACCAAGGGCAATCCGTGCACACCCATTCGACGTGGGTGTGCCCGAACCGTCTCAGGGTGTGAGAATGGCGAGCGTCGCGCGAAGCATCGGCTCGAGCAGCGGCTCCACCTCGCAGAGGCGCGCTTGCTCGACGGCTCGCCGCGCGTCCGCTCGCTTGAACCCCATCCGAACCAGCGCTCCGAGCACCTTTTCGGACACGCCGCCCTCGGGCGCGGGCGTCGGCGCTGGTGGCGCCGGTGGCGTGCTCTGTCTTCGCCTCGCTCGCGCCTCCGAGATCTCGTTCTGGATGTGGTCCTCACCGAAGACCTGGCGCGCTCGGTGGGCGTTGTGAGGTCTGCAAAGCAAGCAGCAGTTGTCCACCGTCGTGGGCCCGCCCTTCGCGAACGGGTCGATGTGCTCGATGGTCAAGAAGCGCGTCGCCGAACACCGCCGCCCTTCGGCGTCGGTGAAGGTGCACTGGTCGCCGTCCCGCTCCCTGACCGCTCGCTGGACTTCCACCGGAACGTGCCGCGAGCCCGGCTTCGTCTCGCGGCGCTTGCGGGGCTTGCCCGCGCCGGCGCGGCGCTTCGTCTCCCGCTCGATGAGCAGGTCCAGCGCGCGCTCGAGGATCGTCGCGAGGTCGCCGCTGGGCACCGTGTGGCTGAGCAGCGCCCGGGCGTGCTCGAGCTTGTCGCGGAACGCGACGCTGGCTGTGAATTCCACGCGAACGCTCTCCGGCGAGAGCGGCTCGACGCGAGGGCGAGGCGCCGAGGCCGGCGGAGCCGGGTTACCTGCCCCAGACCATGTGGACAACTGCCCCTGCACCGGCTCGGGCGTGACCGGGGTGATGGTCGGCGGCACGGCCGGTCGCGGGAACCACCGCGCCAGGAGCTCTTCGAGCTGTCGCTTCGATTTGCCACGCGCCTCCGCGAGGAGCTGCTCGGCGTTGTCGTCCGTCAGGTGGCCGGAGAGCAGGAACAGCCCCGTCAGGTGGAGCTCGCCGCTGGCGAGGTCATCGAGCACCTGGGGGAACTGCTGGGCCAGGCGGGCCACACGCACACGCTTGGTCGCGCTGTCCTCGGAATAGCCGAGGCGCTCGGTGCAGTAGGCGAAGAGGGAGGAACACGCATCGAAATAGACAGTCCGGCCGAGCCGGAGGAACTCGCTTCCGGTCTGCCGCAGTCGCGGAATCGCTGTCGGTGGTGTGGCGTGGAACGGGAACAACACAGCCTGCGGCGGTCGAGCTCTGCCAGGTGGAAGATGACGTTGGCGCACGCCGACCGCTCCGAGCTCACGGCGGCCGAAAGTCGCTCGCGGAGCTCGTGGTCGGAGACCGAAGAGAGCGTTCATGCTTTCTGGCATATCACGCGATTTTCGAGCTCGCTGCTGACACGCTGAGCGCGTTTCGGGCATCTGAACGCGTCGCGCGTCGTCGCGCGCACGAACGCGCACGAGCGCGTCACCACGCGCGAGCGAGAGGCCCTCACCCGCGTGGTCGTCGAACGCGAACGCGCGTCGCTCGAGAATGCGTCAAGAGAAATCGACGTCTCGATGCTCTTTCCTTCAGGTCACCGTACGCTGAAACGCTGCTCGCACGCCCGCAAACAAACGGGCGTGCACGGGATGCCCTTGGTGGTCTTTGTCAGCGGCAGCGCCGTGGGTCCGGAAGCTAGCTCGAGTCCGATGGCGCTCCCTCCAGGCAGCTGCACGCAGTGCCGCACTCGCGGTCATCGAGCTCTGCGTCGTGCACCCACCTCGCCGACTCCGCCAGTGCTCACCGCGCCCCCGAATAGCCACACCCTCCGCTCCAGCGCCGGCCCGTCCTGACCTCCAGTGCGAATTTGCGCCTGCTCGCGCGCCGTACCCGTGACCGTCCTCAACTCTTCGAGAAAGCGTCGCTTCTCAACCTCTGTCCGGCCCGACTACTAGGAAACCAACCCGTCAGCCGGCGATCATCTGGATCTCGACCTTGCAGCCGAGGTCGCCGAGGCGGCGGACGAGGCGGCCGATCGCCTTGGTCTTGTCGCGGCGGTCGAAGTGGTCGGAGCCCAGGTCGTGGTATTCGACGCCGTCGCGGAGCATGAAGTAGACCGCCTGCAGGATTGAGGCGGCAACCGCCAGAATCGCCTTCTTGGCTCCGCGACGTGACTTGATGCGCAGGAACTGGTCCGCGGCCCGCGGATGGAGAACTACCGAGCGGGACTGGCTCAGAGCTCGACTTCGTACGCGACGGAGCCGAGAGCGTTCCCGGCCTGCGCGAAGTCGAAGGCGACCTTCCAGACGCCGGGCATGCTCAGGTTCACGCTGCCGTCGTAGCGGCCGGCGGCGACGTGGGTGGGGTTCACGTTGTCCGCCGAGCCGTGGCCCATGCTGGGCATCTCCGGCGTCAAGACCACGCTCCAGTCCGTGAGCGCCTTCCAGCTCATCCCGCCCATGTCGGCCTTCTCGTGCAGGGTCAGCGTGAACGGGTTCTGCCCCACTGCGAGCGGGGCGGCGAAGTTCAGCGTCACGACGACCTTCTTCTCGCCGCCGCTGCCGTCCGGCACGGACAGGTCCTTGCGCGCGCTCGACTCGGCGACGACCAGGTTCTCGAACACCAGGGCCTGGGCGGCGCCGTCCCCCAGTTCGACGCTCACCTCGTCGCGCCAGCTGTCCGAGGCTCCGCTGGCCATCTGGAAGACCACGAACGCCGGGAACAGTCCCCGGCCGTCGGCGCTCGGGGCCGGCTGCTCGTGGGGGCAGCTGTGCTCCTTGCCCATGGCCTCCATGTGCATGACGGGCAGCTGGGTGATGCTCGCCTGCTTCAGCGACTTCCCGTCGGGGCGTGCGAGCCGGAAGTGGAGCTGATTCAGCCCGACGCGAAGCGCGTCGTCTGCGTAGAGCTCCACGGAGAGGCTGTCCGTGGACTCGACCCCCAGCGAGACCAGGCCCTTGGTCGGGTCCTCGCTGCTCGGCTCTTCGCTAGAAGACCCGCAAGCGATCAGCAGGAACGGCGCCACCAGCGCCAGAAACGGGATCTCTTTCATGGGTGGGATTCATGCCCCGCGGGCGCGTTCGGGCCATGCGACACGATGTCGCACCCTGACGGCGATCACGGGCAGCGCACGCGAGACTCCGCGTCGATGTCGCACTTGGCGTTCGGCGGGCAGCCGCGCTTGGCGTAGCAGCGCTCGCCGTCGCGTCGCACGCTCCGGCCCTTGCCCGCGGGCTCGAGCTCTATGGGTGGCTCCGTCTCCAGACAGCGCGAGGGGGGACACGGCTTCGTTCGCTTGCCGAAGTAAAGGTCGCCGGCGCGCTTCTCGAGCACCACGCGGAGCTGCTCGCCGGCGCGGAGCTCCGGGGCCGTGGCACCGGCGAGCGAGATCGTGATGGTCGCGCCGGCGTGCTCGAGGATCAGGCTCGGAGCACAGTCCGCGCACGCGGGGTAGGGCGGGCACTTGCCGCCGGGCTTGCACGCCGGAGGTTTGGGACAAGGCTTGCACGGCAGCGGCGCGCCGACCTTGCCATCGACGAAGTAGTGGCCGTCGGGGAGGTGCGGGCCGGCGAGGCTCGAGACGTCCGAGTATCCCGGGTTGTCGGCCTTGGGGCCCTCGGGCGGAGCCGGTGCCGGGCTCGCCGGCGCTCCGACACCAGCGTCAGTCACGGGCTCCGGCGCGGGGGTCGGCGGCGGAGCTGGCGCGGTTTCGCGCGGTGACGCCTTCGCCGGCGCCGCGGGCGCCGCCGCCGGCTGCTCCGACGCACACGCCATCAGCAGGAGGCCCAGGCCGGCGGAGCGCATCCAGCCCAGGCTACGCCGGCTTCTCGTAGATCACGAGCGCGCCGAAGCCGCCGCGGGTTTCGGCCTGCGACGCTGGATCGCTCGCGTACTTGATGTCCCCGACCGTGCCGCCTTCGGCGACGATGCGGTCGAGGAGCTGGTTCAGCAGATCTTCGAACTTGCGCGCGTCATGCTCGTAGACGTGCGCGACTCGGAGCAGGCGATCGGGGGACATGACGAGCAGGGGAATGCAGGACACGTGCCCGGCTGATTCGAGCGCTGCTCCGAGCACCCACGCCGCAACCCTTGCGAGCGCTCGGTCACCAGCGCACTGGGTGCGGCGCCGGCTTGCCCGGTCCGGCTGCGCAAGCGCCGGGAACCGCGTCGCCGAAATGACGATCGTCAAGACGGCGAGTCGGTCCACGACTGTCACTGACGCCAGTGTCAGTGGATGGCGTTAGGCTGCCCGCGACATGGCAGAGCGCAGGACGAGGGGCGCGCGCTTCGTCGGTATCGACGTGGGCGCGGAGACCGTGAAGATCGTGGAGCTGGCCCGCGAGGGCGACGGGCTCTGCTGGACGCGACGCCGGAGCGTCGAGCACGACAAGGAGCCGGGTCGCGCCGTGGTCGAAGCGCTCGCGGACTTCGGCTGGGACGATCTCTCGGGCGCGAGCGTGGTCGGGCGTGCGAGCCGCGTGCTCGCGCTCCCGGCGGTGCCGGTGAAGCAGGCCCAGGCAGCCGGCGCGCGCTTCCTGATCGGTGAGGACGACGCCACGGTCGTGAGCATCGGCGCGCACGGCTTCTCGGTGCTGGAGCTGCGCCCGAGCGGCGTCGAGGTCTTCCGGGAGAACTCCCGCTGCTCGCAGGGCACGGGGAACTTCTTGCGCCAGCTCGTGGAGCGCTTCGGGCTCGACATCGAGGCGGCGAGCGAGCTGGTCGAGGGCGTGACGGAGCCCGCGCTTTTGTCGGGTCGCTGCCCCGTGATCCTGAAGACCGACATGACGCACCTCGCGAACAAGGGCGAGGGTCGCGAGCGCATCGTGGCCGGCCTCTACGACGCCGTGTGCGAGAACGTCCAGGTGCTGATCAAGCCGGCGGTGTCGCCCAAGCGCGTGCTCTTGATCGGCGGCGTGGCGCGCTCGCGCCGGGTCCGCGAGCACTTCCGCGGCTTCCTCGGGCGGCACGGCATGGAGCTTCTGGCCACCACCTCGGACGATCACGTCTACGTGGACGCGCTGGGCGCCGCCCTCCGGGCAGCCGAGCGCCCCGCGCGCGTCCCGACCCTCGACCGCCTGCTGGCGCCGGCGCAACACGCGCATCTGGATCGCCTGCCGGCGCTCCGGAGCCAACTCTCCCGGGTCACACGCATGCAGCGCCCGGAGCTCCCGGCCCGGCTCGAGGAGCCGCGGGAGATCATCGCCGGCTTCGACATCGGCTCGACGGGCTCGAAGGTGGTCGCGGTCGATCGCGCGACGCGGCAGCTCTTGTGGGAGGGCTACATCAACACCAACGGCGATCCCATCGGCGCCGCCCAGACGTTGATGCGGATGCTGGGCGAGTCGCCCGCCGGACCGCACGCGCTGGTGGCGTTCGGCGCCACCGGCAGCGGCCGAGAGATCGTGGGGTCCCTGCTCTCGAGCTCCTACGGGGTCGAGCGCGTCTACGTGCTCAACGAGATCGCCGCGCACGCCGAGGGAGCCCTCCACTACGACCCGAGCGTGGACACCATCTTCGAGATCGGCGGGCAGGACGCCAAGTACATCCGCCTCTGCGAAGGGCGCGTGGTGGACGCGGCGATGAACGAGGCGTGCAGCGCCGGTACCGGCTCGTTCATCGAGGAGCAGGGCAAGAAGATCGGCGGCATCGAGAACGTCGTCGAGCTCGGGGAGGCGGCGCTGGCGGCCGAGGGCGGCGTCTCGCTGGGGCAGCACTGCTCGGTGTTCATGGCGGAGATCATCGACGAAGCCGTCGCGGCAGGGGCGGGGACGTCGTCGGTCGTCGCCGGCATCTACGGCTCCGTGATCCAGAACTACCTGAACCGGGTGAAGGGGGCGCGCTCCGTGGGGCAGGTGGTGTTCTGCCAGGGCATGCCGTTCGCCTCGGACGCGCTGGCCGCCGCCGTGGCGCGCGAGACCGGGAGCCGGGTGATCGTGCCGCCGAACCCGGGCACGGTGGGCGCGCTCGGCATCGCGTTGCTCACGCAGAAAGCGATCTCACCGAATGTCACCGGCGGCGTGGAGCCGGCGCGGTTCCTCTCGGCCAAGGTCGTGCGGCGCGACACCTTCGTTTGCCAGAGCAAGAAGGGCTGCGGGGAGCCCGGCAACAAGTGCCGGATCGACCGCGTGGGGACGCTGGTTCAGGACAAGCCGGGGCGCTTCACCTGGGGCGGCAGCTGCTCGCTCTGGGACCGCGGCACGGGCAAGAAGAAGCTGCCCGATCTCGCCCCGGATCCGTTCCGCGATCGCGAGGCCCTGATCGCCGAGCTGGTCGGGCGTGTCAGCGTGGACCGAGGCAAGACCAAGATCGCCCTCACCGACGAGTTCCAGCTCAAGGGACTGTTCCCGTTCTTCGCGACCTTCCTGTTCGAGCTGGGCTTCGACCTGGTCTACGAGCGCGCCTCCGGAGCCAAGACGCTGAAGCGGGGCATCGAGGAGGCGAACGTGCCGTGGTGCGCGCCGATGCAGCTCTATCACGGCCTGGTCGCCAGCATGTCCGAGCGCGGCGCAGCCTGGGTGTTCGCGCCCATGTTGCGCGAGATGCCGCGCTCCGCCGACGAACCCCACGCGGTGGCCTGCCCGGTGGTGCAAGCCAGCCCGGACGTGATGCGGCTGGATCTGGGCGCGGAGCGGGGCGCGCGACTGCTCTCCCCGGTCATCGACTTCGGGGCCGAGGGATTCGAGTCCCGGGAGTTCCTGAGGAGCTGCCAGCGCCTGGCGGAGTCGGTCGGAGTCTCCGGGCTCGCCTGGCTCGGGGCGTATCGGCGCGCCAAGCGCGAGCAGACATCCTTCGACGCAAAGTGCCTGGAGCTCGGCCGGCACGCCCTGGACTTCTGTCGGGAGCACGCCCTGATCCCGGTCGTGGTGCTGGGGCGGCCGTACACGCTCTACAACTCGGTGTTGAACTCCAACGTGCCGCCGCTGCTCCGGGAGCAGGGCGCCATCGCGATCCCCGTGGACTGCTACGAGGTGGAGGCGGACGTCCCGACCTTCGACGGAGTGTACTGGGGGCACGGGCAGAAGAACCTGCGCGCGGCGCACCAGATCCGGCGCACTCCAGGGCTGTACTCGATCTGGTGCAGCAACTACTCGTGCGGACCCGACAGCTTCAACCTGCACTTCTTCGCCTACGCGATGGCGGGCAGGCCCTTCGCGGTGATCGAGACCGATGGGCATGCCGGCGACGCCGGGACCAAGACGCGCATCGAGGCGTTCCTGCACTGCGTCCGCGAGGATCTGGCGCGGGAGCACCGGGCGCCCGCCGAGAGCGATCTCTCCCGGGTGGCTCGACAGCACCACACGCTCGGCGACATCCGGGCGAGCCGCGAGCGCCTGCTGGTGCCGCGCATGGGCGAAGGCGCCGAGGCCATGGCCGCCTGCCTGCGCGGTGTGGGGGTCGAGGCAGAGGTGCTGCCGATCCCCGACCGCGACGCGCTACGCACCGGGCGTCGCCATACCTCGGGCAAGGAGTGCGTGCCGATGACCATCACGCTCGGGAGCTTGCTCGAGCGCGTGGAGCGCGAGCCCAATCCCGACCAGCGCTTCGCCTTCTTCATGCCCACCGCGGACGGGCCGTGCCGGTTCGGCGTCTACAACATCCTGCACCGCATCGTGCTCGAGCGGCTCGGCTCGGCCGACCGTGTTCGCATCTGGTCACCGCGGGACAAGGACTACTTCGACGGCATCCCCGCCGGCTTCTCCGCGCTGGTGATGGCGGGCTTCGCCGCCCACGACATGCTGGAGGCCGCGCTCTACGACGTCAGGCCGGCGGAGGCGGAGCCCGGGCTCGCCGACGCCGTCTTCCGCCGCTACCAGCGCGAGCTGCTCGCACGGCTCGAGCGCGCCGGGGGCGGCGACCTGAGCGTGCCCAGCGCGCTCTGGCAGGTGAGCTCCGGTCGCCTGTTCGGCACCGCGGAGCTCCTCGCGCGCGCCGCGGCGGAGCTCCGAGGGGTGCGGACCGAGCGCCAGCTGCCGACGGTGCTCGTGGTCGGGGAGATCTACGTGCGCTGCGATCCGTTCGCCAACGACTTCTTGATCGAGAAGCTGGAGCAGCGCGGCATTCGCACCCGCTTCGCGCCGTTCACGGAGTGGCTCGAGTACACGGACTACGTGCACAGATCCACGGGCGCCAAGGCCGGGCTGTCGGCTCGGCTGTCGTCCTGGGTGCAGAAGCGCATCATCGAGCAGAGCTACGCGGGCGTGGCCCGGATCCTGGGCTGGCCCGCGCGCATCCCGGTCCAAGAGAGCATCGCCGCCGCCGAGCCCTACGTCCGCGAGGCCCTCACCGGCGAGGCCGTGCTGACCGTGGGCGGCCCGGTGCACGAGTGGCATCAGGGGCTGATCGACGGCGTGGTCAGCGTGGGTCCCCTCGAGTGCATGCCCAACAAGATCGCGGAAGCTCAGTTCTTCCACGTTGCGGAGCGGGAGGGTCTGCCTTCGCTCACCATCCCCGTGAACGGCGACCCGGTGGATCCGGCCATGCTCGACGGCTTCGCCTTCGAGGTGCAGGAGAGCGCGCGCCGCCGTCGCGAGGGCCTCACGCCCCAGCCCGTCCGTCACCGGCGCCGCCTGCGCGTCCTGCCGGGTGACGCGTCGCCCGAGCGCCCGAGCTGCGCGCTGCCCGCGGAGTGAAGCTCAGCGGGCGTGGGCGTACAGCGTGGCCTTGCGCGAGTCGGGATCGTGCTGGGCCCAGTACACGCACTTTTCGTCGAGCGCGATGGCGTCCACGCTGTGACCCCTCGTGATGCTCGCTACGGGCTTCGGCGCGGAGCCGTCGGTGCCGAACGCGACCAGCGTCTCCGTGCCGTCCTTCTCGACCGCCGCGGCGGTGGTGACGATGCCCTTGCCGTCGGCGGCGATGCGCGCGCTCGGGGCGAGGCCCGAGGCGATCTTGCTGACAGCGCCGCCCGACTTCGCGACCTTCATCAGGTGACCCTTCTGCGCCAGGCTGAAGTAGACGTTCGCGTCGTCGATCGCCAGGTCGTAGGCTTTGTCCTGCCCGGTGGCGAGCACCTTGGGCTTGCCGCGGTCCAGGGGGAAGCGCAGCACTCGGTTGGCGCTGGAGTCGGTGACGTAGATCCCCTGCGCGTCCACGGCGATGGCGCTGAAGCCGAACGGCGCGAGCTTGGCTTCGGGGCGCTCGGAGACGTCGAGCTCCTTGGTCGTGCCGCTGCTCTTTTCTGCGCGGATCAGCCGATCGTAGGGGCCGTAGTCGCCGGGCACGCCGTATACGTAGGTGCCGTCGCCGGCGATGCTCTGGGAGGAGAAGGTCTCGGCCAGCACCTTGGCCTCGCCGCCCTCTCTGGGGACGCGCATCAGCCGGATGCCGGAGGTGAAGAACACGCTCGAGGCGTCCACGATGAGCCCGCGCGGCTCCAGCGACAGCGAGGCGAGGTTGGCCGGGCCGCGGCCGTCCTTGCGCGCCCGGCCCAGATCACCTCGGCCGCCGAACAGCTGCCAGGTCGAGTAGTAGACGTGGCCGCCGTCCAGCGCGAAGCCGTGAACGTGGCCGTTCACGCTGCCGAGTGAGACGGAGTCCGTGCCGCTGGCGGTGCAGCCTTGGGGCGGAGCCTCCACCTCCGTCGCGCTCGGCGCCGGCGCCGCGGAGGCGGGCGCCTCGGGCTTCGCCGCCGCCTTCTGTTTGTCTTCGCAGCCCAAGGGCAGCGCGAGGAGCCCGGTCGCGATTACTGCCGAAATCGATCGCCGGCTCGACATGTCCTCACCCCTCCGCCTGCTTCTTCAAGAGCTGGTTCATCATTTCCTCCACGCTCGCGAACTTCTCGCGCAGCTTCCCGGTCGCGCGCCCCTCGTCCAACTCTACCAGATCGATGTGCATCCAGTCGTCGTAGCTCGTCACCTTCACGCCGTGCTTGGCCAGCGTCTCGTCGACCGCTTGGTGAGTGCGGAGCTCCGGCGCTGCCCCCGCCAGCGTGCGCACGTCTTCGAGCATGCTCTTGGCGACGAGCTGCGCGTCCGCCTTGTTCGTCCCGATCACGCCCAGGGGTCCCCGCCGGATCCACCCGACCGCGTACACCCCGGGGATCACCTGGCCGTTCCGCTCCGTGGTGACGCGGCCGTCGCGGTTGGGGATCACGCCGGAGTCGGCGTCGTAGGGCACGCCGGGCAGCGGCAGGCCCAGGTAGCCGATGGAGCGGAACACGAGGCCCGCCTCGAGCTCGAAGAACTGCCCGGTTCCTCGGGCCACCGCGCGGCCGTCGGGCCCTCGGACCGACTCGTTCCTCTCCACCCGGAGCGCGCGGACCCGGCCGCGCGGGTCGGGGAGGAGCTCGACGGGGGAGGCGCTGAACTCGAGACGCAGCACGCGCTCGGCGGGCTCGTGCTCCTTGCGGGCGAGCCCGAGCATGACCTCCAGGTTTCGCTGCTGGCGCGAGTCGAGGTGCTCGGTGTCGCGGGCGTCGGCCGCGACCCGCGCTGGGTCGAGCTCCACGCGGACGCCCGGCAGCGCCGCGATGTCCTCGAGCTCCCGAGGGTCGAAGGCGGCGTGGGCGGGGCTGCGCCGCGCGAGCAGCACCACCTCCCGCACGCGGCTCGAGCGCAGGGCCTCCAGCGCGTGCCGGGCGATGTCGGTCTTGCCGAGCTCCTCCGGGTCCTTGAGCAGGACCCGCGCGATGTCCATGGCGACGTTGCCGACGCCCACGATCGCGGCCCGCTCGACGCTCAGGTCGAAGGGAAAGTCACGGAAGTCCGGGTGGGCGTTGTACCAGCCGACGAACGCGGTGGCGGAGTGGCTGCCCCCCAGCTCTTCGCCCGGGATGCCCAGGCGCCGGTCGCTGCTGCTGCCCACGGCGTAGACGACCTGGTCGTAGTGCCGAGAGAGCTCGCTCGCGGAGATGTCTCGGCCGACCTCTACGTTGCCCAGGAAGCGAAAGCGCTGGTTCTGCGCCGTGCGCTCGAAGGTCTTGGTGACCGCTTTGATCTTCTGGTGGTCCGGCGCGACTCCGGCGCGCACCAGGCCGAAGGGGGTCGGTAGGCGCTCGAGAACGTCCACGTCGAAGAGCGGCGACTCGGAGCGCAAGAGCGCGTCGGCGGTGAAGAACCCCGCCGGGCCCGCGCCGATCACCGCCACGCGCACCGGGCGTTCGGGAGTGCCGAGGGGCATGGCCCGCGTCTACCACATCCCATGCTGTGCCGATGCTCAGGGCAGCCGGGCTTAGCGCGAGAAAAGTGCGCGACTCGCGTGACAGCCGCGGACGATGGGTCAGACTAGGTTTGGCTGCTCCTTGCCCGAAGCTCGACACAACCTGCTGGTCCTATCCGATGTCCATTTGGGCAGCGATCTGGTCCAGCACTGCCGTCCCGGCGCCCCGGCGCGCAGCGCCGCGAGCCTACGTCGCGACCGTGACCTGGCCGCGCTCCTCGACTGGTATCGCGAGCGCCCGGAGCAGGGGAGGCCCTGGCGGCTGGTCATCGCCGGTGATCTGGTGGACTTCGTCGGCATGAGCGTCAGCGCCGAGGCCGGTGAGATCTCCACCGAGCCCAACCAGGACGAGCGCTCCCACGGCCTGGGGGGAGCAGTGGATCACACGCTGGCGAAGCTCCGGCTCGTTGCGGAGCATCATCGCGAGGTGTTCGCGGCCCTCGCTCGCTTCGTGGCGGCGGGCAACACGCTGGTCGTGGTGCGCGGCAACCACGACGTCGACTTCCACTGGGAGCCGGTGCAGGCGGCGTTCAGAGACGTCCTGGCACGCCACGGCGCGGGGGAGTCCGACGCGGTCGAGTTCGCCGAGTGGTTCTACTACGAGGAAGGCGTCGTCTTCATCGAGCACGGCCACCAATACGACGACTTCTGCTCCTACGAGCACGTGTTGCACCCGGTAACGCCTTCGGATCCGCGGCGCTCCGCTCGCTCGCTCTCCGACATCTTGCTGCGCTACGTGGTTCGGCCGACGCGTGGGATGCGGGAGTCCGGCCACGACACCGCCAGCGCCATCGACTACCTGCGCTTCGGCGCGCGCCTGGGCGCTCGTGGCATCCTGGGGTTGGGTCGGCGCTTCCTCTTGGCGGTCGCCACCTTGCTGGGAGTCTGGCGGGAGCACATGAGCGACGCGGCGCTCTGGGTGCGCCAGGAGCACGAGCGCAAGATGGCGCTCCTGGCCGAGGCGCGGCACATCAGCCTGCTGAAGCTCCAGGCGCTGGCTTCGCTCCAGCGGCCGCCGATCACCCGGAGCGTGCTCAGGATCCTGGCCGGCGTGATGCTGGATCGGGTCGCGGTCGCGGTGCTGGCGACGGTCGCGCTGATCTGGCTACTGATCGCGCGCTGGACACCGGCGCTGGGCGTGGCGGCGCTGGTTTCCCTGGCTGGGCTCGCGACCATCGCCTGGCTCTGGCGTCGTGCGCGCGGCAGCATCGACGCGAGCGCGCTGTTGCGCGAGCGGGCCGCCCGCGTCGGCAGCGTGTTCCCCGCCGCCTTCGTGGTCATGGGCCACACGCACCTGCCGGAGCTCCGCGCCACGCGGCCCGACTCGAGCTACGTCAACGTGGGCGCCTGGGCCGAGGAGGAGCTCGAGGACGGCAGCGCCACCAGCCTGCCGGCCACGCGCACCCACCTCGTGGTTCGGCTGGTGGACGGCCGGCCGACGGCGGCCTTGTTGGCGTGGGATGCGGAGACCGGTCCGAAGCGGTTCTAACGCATGGTAGCCTGCCCGGCGCCATGACCATCCAGATCGGGGACACCCTTCCGAACGCCACACTCAGTGAGTCGACCGAATTCGGCGAAGCCTGTCCGCTGCGGCCCGACCCCGTCTCCACCGCGGAGGCGGCCAAGGGTAAGCGCATCGTGATCTTCGGCCTGCCGGGCGCTTACACGCCCACCTGCTCGGCGAAGCACGTGCCCGGCTACTTGGAGCAGCTCGACGCGCTGCGCGCGAAGGGTGTGGACGAGATCTGGTGCGTCTCCGTCAACGACGGCTACGTGATGGCCGCCTGGGGCCGCGAGCAGAAGGCCACGGGCAAGATCCGCATGCTCGGCGACGGCTCGGGCGAGCTCGCCAAGAAGCTCGGCCTCGAGGTCGATCTGTCCAAGTCCGGCATGGGCACGCGGATGCAGCGCTTCTCCATGCTGGTCGAGGACGGCGTGGTGAAGCAGCTGAACGTGGAGGCGCCCGGCAAGTTCGAGGTCAGCGACGCCGCCACGATGTTGAAGCAGCTGGGCTGAAGCTCAGAACCAGACGAAGACCCCGGCCTGCAGGGCGATGGTGGTGATCTTCACCTTGTCGATGTCCTGCGTGGTGTTGCCCTGGTCGGCCTCCCCGGAGCCGGACAGCGGCAGCTCGATGGTCGGACCGACCATGAAGCCCGCGTGCGGCACCGGCGTGATCACCAGCATGCCTTCGAGGGTGAGATCGAGCACTGAGAACTCGGTGCCGGTGTCCGGGGCGTTGCCGGGGTTATTGACCTCCGTCTTGGCAGAGGCGTACGTGAAGCCACCCCGAGGCCAGATGCCGACCGTGTCGTTGAACATGAAGCAGTACCCCACGCGGGGCGCGATGGCGAAGCCGCTGGACTCCTCCTCGGCCAGGTCGTTGTTGTTGTTGCCGAGGGTCTCGTCGCCGTCCTCCTTGTCCGAGGTGTAGGCGAAGGCCCCGCCGATGCTGAGCCCATCGATCACGAAGTAGTCGAACCCGACGCGGGGGGCGACGAACGGGTTCTCCACGTCGCCGCGGGCGAGGAAATCGAGCTGGGTCTTCGTCGTCTCGCGCTCGTAGTCGATGTTGCCCGGCTGAAACTCCGTCTCGACCTTGGTGGTGGTCGAGGCGTAGCCGAACACGCGTTCGGCCCCGATGGCGAAGCGGCCAGCGGTGGCGAAGCGGTCCTGGCCGAGCGCCTCCGGCGCGAACAGCGAACACACGAGGCCCAGGGTCACGGCTTGGATCTTCATCGGGGGTCTCCAGCGCGGGCGATTGTCAGCGAAACGTCCCGGCCCGTCCATCCCCGGCTGCCGCGCGAAATAACTCGGCTCGATGGGGCGAAAGGGCTCTCGGAGGCGACGATGCGAGTTCTGATCGACCGTGCAGAAGGGCTTTCTTCCTGGAGTTTCCGCCTGATGAACGACGTGAGCGAGGCCTTCTCGGGCACGCTCGTGCTCTTCGTCCTGGGCCTGGTGCTGATCGCCCTGGCCGGCGAGCGCATGGAGAAGCTCGAGCTCGAGGTGGCGGCGCGGCCGGCTCGGGCCTTCGCCATCGGCCTGGTCGGCATGCTCGCCGCGGTTGCCGCCGCGGTCGCCCTCTGCGTCACCATCATCGGCATCCCCTTCGCAGCGGTGGGCGCGCTGGTCGTGGTCTTTGCCGCCTACGCGGGCATCGTCGCCGTGCTCCGGACCGTCGGAGCGGCGCTGATCCGTCATCGGACGGAGAACCGCTACCTCCACCTGGCACTGGGCTGTCTGTTGTTTCTCGTGGCCGGCTTCATCCCCTGGCTCGGCGACTGGATCACGCTGGCGGTGGGCCTCATCGGCCTCGGCTCGGTGCTCTGCACGAGGGCGGCCGGCCTCTGGCCGCTGAAGCGAAACGGCGCCGGAACGAACGGCTTCGCTGCGGCGTGACTCAATCCGCGCAACACGGATTGCCGAGGCAGGGCGGCACCGCTGCGCAGACGCCAGGTCCCGCGCAGCAGGTGCCCGCCTGCGTCTTGCACTGTGCCGCGCAGCCCGCGGCGCCGCCGGTCGCCACGCTGGCGCCGGAACCTCCGCTGCCGCCGCTGCCGCCGCCGCTCACGGCGCCGCTGCCGCCCGCCCCGGGGCTCACGCACTGCCCGCTCTCGCAGATGCGGTCGCCTTTGCAGTCGTTGTCGGTCTTGCAGCCGTCCTCGTCCGACGAGGAACAGGCGACCGAGAGCAGGAGGCCGAGGCCCAACGCGCGCGCGAGCATGGTCGAAGGATAGCTCAGCAACAGCAGCCGCCTCCGCACACGAGTGGAACGCCGGCAGCCGGGATGGCGACCGGCGCCGAGCAGCCGCTGGCGTTGCAGGCTTGGACCTGCAAGAGCCCCACGCTGTTGGCGCACTCAGCGGTGGCGCACATGCCGACGGCGGCGCTGCACAGGTCGGCCTGAAGCACGTTGCCGACGTTCATGACGTGCTGCGGGAAGATCGAGCACTTCCAGATCACGTTGTAGTGGGTGGCGCCCGCCGACGCGCTCCACTTGATCAGCCACGGATCGCAGCAGCTGCAGGTCGTGCACCCCGACGGGCTGCCCGGTGGGGGCGGTGCTCCGGTCGCTCCGCCGGTGCCACCGGTCGCGCCGCCGGTGCCGCCAGTCGCTCCGCCGGTGCCTCCGGTCACGCCGCCGGTGCCGCCAGTCGCGCCGCCGGTGCCACCTGTCGCGCCGCCGGTGCCACCGGTCGCGCCGCCGGTGCCGCCAGTCGCGCCGCCGGTGCCACCTGTCGCGCCGCCGGTGCCGCCGGTGCCACCGGTCGCGCCGCCGGTGCCGCCGCTCGCTCCGCCCGAGCCGCTGGCTGCGCCCGAGCCGCCGCTGCCCGAGCTGGCACCCGTGCCGCCGGCGCCACCCAGGCTCGCGTCGGCTCCGGCGTCTTCGCTCACGCACACGTTGGCGACGCAGACGAGCGAGGCGTTGCAGGTGCCGTTCGGGTAGCAGGGATCGCCGGGGCCGCCCTGGGTCCGCTCGAGATCCTCGGTCGAAGCGCAGGCGAGCACTCCGACGCATGCGAGAGACCAAGACCAGCGCGCCATCCGAGAAAAGGGTGCCCGAGACCGAGCGGGTCGTCCAGCGAGCGCTGGCCGCTCTGCTATCCTCCGTCGCGGAGGCCCCGTGCTCAGCGAAGAAATCAAGAAGCGCATGCTCCAGGCGATGAAGTCGGGCGACACCCTGGAGAAGGAGATCCTGCGCGTGGCCTTGGGAGAGATTCAGACGCAAGAAGCCCGCGCGAGCAAGGCGATGAGCGACGAGGAGGTCGCGGCCGTCCTGCGCAAGCTCGTCAAGAACAACCAGGAGACCCTCGGGGTGTCCGAGCGCGCGGAGCAGAAGGACCAGCTGGCGAAGGAGATCGCCATCCTGGAGTCGCTCCTGCCCAAGGCGCTCGGCGTGGACGAGATCGTGGCGGCCCTGGCACCGGTCCGAGACGCGGTGAAGGCCGCCGGCAACGACGGTCAGGCGACCGGCGTCGCGATGAAGCACCTGAAGAGCGCTGGCGCGGTCGTCACCGGCAAAGAGGTGACGGAGGCCGTGAAGCGCTTGCGCGCGGGCTGATCAGCCGCAGGCGGCGACTTTGTCCGCACAGCAGTCGTTGTTCTGCGTGCAGTAGCTGTCGCAGTAGCAGGCCGGGCTCGAGCCCGGGACGGGGCTGGAGCTGCCGCAGTGGCCGACGCAGCTGCCGCTGCCGGTGCCGCCGCCGGTTCCGCCGCCGCTCGAGCCGCCAGTTCCGGCGGTGCCGCCGGTTCCCCCGCCGCCGCTGCCACCGGCACCGCCGGTGCCACCGGTTCCGCCGGTGCCACCGCTGCCGCTGAGCTGGCAGAACGGAACCCAGGTGTGGTTGGCCTCCGTGTCCTCGACGACGTTCTTTCCGGCGCAGGGCTCGTCCTCGGTCCACTGCTTCCAGTCCGCCGCCTTGCCGATGGAGGCGGCGAAGTCGGCGAACACCTGGTACTTCCCGCCGCCCGACGACTTGAAGACCACCGGAGGCGTGCAGGCGTTCTGCTGCAGGCTCTCCTGGTACTGCATGATGATCTGGTACATCGCGTTGGTCGTGCTGTTCCAGCAGCAGGTCTTGCTCTTGTCGTAGACGAGCTCGGCGAAGGCGTAGTCCTCCATCTTGCGGTACTGAGCATCGGTCTGGGCGGGGCTGATGCCGAACTTGCTTTGGTTGAGCTGGTAGAGCGCGCGGAAGGCGTTCTCGCGCTTCTCCCGCGCCGAGCACGAGGCCGGGTAGTTCGAGAGGTGGGTGCGCGCGTCGGCGATGATGGACAGGTAGGCGGCGCGCATCTGCTCCGGGGGAACCTCACCGAGCAGCGTCTCGAACTGCTGGGGCCTGACCTTGAGCTTCTCGTAGTCGGTGTCGTTGATCCAGGAGGCCTCGTCGGCCTTCATCCAGGAGTTCGTCCACTTGCCGTTCCAGTTCTTGGCGACGCGCCAGCGCTTCAGTCCGCCGCCGAACTTCACGTATTCGCCGCCTCCGGTGTACTCGTTGGTGAAGTACTGCTTGGAGGCGACGGCGTCCTCCCACTTCGGCTGCCGGCGCGGCATCGAGCCGGAGGCGAGCTGGGCGTCCTTCTTGCCGCCCTCCAGCTCGGTGACGGACTTGACCAGCAGGGTGTGACCGATGCCCTGGGCCTGCCAGCGCTCGACCAGGACGTCGCCCATGCGCAGCGCCTCGGGCTTCAAGTTGTACGTGTTGCGCGAGTTCGCCAGGTTCGCCGAGCCGAAGTAGACGAGCAAGAGCATGGTGAAGTGCCCGGCGCGCTTGTTGAGGTGGATCTCGTCGAAATAGAGGCCGCTGGTGCCGCCCGGCGCCAAGACGTCCGAGATGTCGTTGCCACCCGCCAGCGCCTTCTGGCGCAGCTTGTCGTCCTTGGGCCAGTTCGCCTGGTACTGCGCCGGGGTCTGGTTCGAGTAGTCCTTGTAGTAGCTCTTGTAGAGCGGCGTGTTCTTGTAGCGCCCCGACGCGGTGCGCGCGCCGAAGTGCCCGAAGTAGACGCGGGTGCCCTCGGTGTCCGTGGTCGTCATGTAGAAGGGCAGGCCGTACCAGGCGGCGAAGGTGACGCGCATGAACATGGCGACCTCGGCGCACTCCAAGCTCGGCGCGGGCAGCACCTTGCCCCAGGGCGTCGTCAGCTCGAACGTCTCGCCGTAGCTCTTGGCCGGGATCTTCTTCATCGAGGCGATCCAGGCCACGTACTTCTCGTCCCAGTTCAGGCCGCTGTTCTCGCCCCAGGCCAGGCCCGCCTTCTTGGCGGCGGCCGTGGTGCGGTCCTCCCACTGGTTCGTGACCGCCCAGACCTGGGTCTCGGAGTTGTCGAACTCGGTGCCGATGGCGGGGATGCCGGAGTTGTCGGCCTTGCCGGTCGGTCCCTCGAGCTCGAACGGCCCGGGGATCCCATAGCCGTCCCCGCTGTCCGAGCCCGACGGAGATGTGTCGCTGCAGCCCACCAGCGTGGAGAGCGTCGCGATCAGACCCAACAGCAAGGGACGAAGCAGTCCCGCCCAACCAGAAGAATTAGCCGCCATAGCCAGATGATCCTTGCAGCGAGGGCGCTTCGCGTCCAGCGCTCCGGAGGGGCGCACGTGCGGCAGCAATTGCGTTCGGGGTTTGGCGCTCGCACCTCCGCCCACACACGCGACTGCGCCATGCCGCTCTGCGCACTGGGCCGAGCCGTCGAGTTATCCTCCCAGCGCCACATGCCCTGGAACCCGTCGGCCTACCTGGCGTTCGCCAGCGAGCGCCTTCGCCCGGCGCTCGATCTCCTGGCGCAGGTCCCGCTCGAGCGGGCCGCCCGCGTGGCGGATCTCGGCTGCGGTGCCGGTAACGTCACACGCCTGTTGGTGGAGCGCTTTCCGAGCGCCGAGCTCACCGGTGTGGACAGCTCACCGGAGATGCTGGCTCGCGCGAAGAGCGCGCTCCCGGGCGTCCGCTTCGTCGAGGCCGACATCGCGAGCTGGCAACCCGACGCACCGCTCGATCTGATCTTCTCGAACGCGGCGCTGCACTGGCTTCCGGAGCACGCGCGGCTGTTCCCGCGCCTGTGCGCGTGGCTCGCGCCGGGTGGGTGTCTGGCGGTGCAGATGCCGGGCAGCTTCCAAATGCCGTCGCACACCGCGGCGCGCGAGGCCGCCCTCGACGGCCCGTGGAGGGGTTGCCTGAAGCCTGGTGAAGAGCACGCTGGCGTGTGCGAGCTCCGCGACTACCATGCCTGGCTGCGCCCACTGGTGCGCAACTTGGATCTCTGGGAGACGACCTACCTCCACGTGCTCGAGGGAGACGATCCGGTCACCGAGTGGTTCAGCTCGACGCTCCTCGTGCCTTACCTGGAAGCGCTGCGGTCGGAGCACCGCGCGGGTTTCTTGGCTGCCTACCGACGCCGCGTGAAGGCCGCGTACCCCAGGCAGGGAGACGGCCGAACGCTGATGCCGATGCGGCGCATCTTCATCGTGGCGGAGCGGTGACGGGCGAGGAGCATGGTACTCAGGGAGCGCTGCCTTCGATCCGACTCTTGAGCGCGCGCGCCTGCACGCTGTTCGGGTACGCTTTCACGAAGGCCTCGATGGCGGCCCGCTCCTCGGCAGCGCGTCCCAGGCGGCGCAGCGCCTGGATGCGGCCGTAGTGCGCCTCCTGGCTCAGGCCTCCGCCGCCGGAGCGCAGGTACGAGTCGTAGGAGCGCAGCGCGCCGGCCGGATCGCCGAGCGGTCCGAGCTGAAGCTCGGCCAGGGAGAGGAGCGCCGCGCGTGCTTCTGCGCTCTTCGGGTGCACGGCCATCAGCCTCCGGTAGCCCTCCGCGGCGCCGGCGGCGTTGCCCGAGGCGCGCTGGGCGCGGGCCGCGGACAGCATCTCCGAGGCGCTGGGCGGCTTCGGCAGGACCTCGGCGCTCGCGCTGGGCGCGGGCGCTGGCGACGGGGCGGGCTCCACCGCGGCGACGCTCGCGCTCGGCGCGGGGGCGAGCGCTGCGTGGCGCGGAAGCGTGACGCCCACCAGGCGCAGCTCCTCGGCGCGCACGTTGGGGTCCACCAGGCGCTCGACGCCCTTCGTCACGTCCAGCTCCTGCCCGGAGATCACGGCGCGCCCGCCGCCGACCTCGACCGAGCCCTCGTGCACCCGCACCACCAGGCTCCCGTCGCCCTTGGGCGCCGTGACCGAGAACACCGTGCCGGTGACGGTGGCGCGCCCCTTGGTGGTCGTCACGCTGAAGTGCTGGCCCGCCGGGAGCCTGTCGAGCGCCGTGACCACCGTGCCCTCCGTCAGGCTGAGCTCGCGGTCGGCGGCCTCGACGCGGGAGAGCGTGAGCTCGCTCTGTGCGGCCAGACAGCTCTTCACCTTGCCCTCGTCGAAGCTCAGGCAGGCGTGAGCGCCGCGACCGACGCTGAGGCGAGCGCCGGCGGGGATCTGGGTGCCCGCCGTCACCGGCTGGCCGCCCACGCGCACGTCACCGCTCGCCTCCACGAGGCTGGCGGTCGGACCGCTCGTCGCAGGCGGGACCTGCCGCAAGAAGAGCAACACACCGGCGGCGAGCGCGAGCACAGCGGCCGCTCCCCCGATCAGCAGGTTCCGGCTCTTGCGTCGCTCGTCCAACGAGGCGATCTCTCGGAGCGGGAGCTTCTTGTCGAGCGGGAGCTTCTTGTCGAGCGGGAGCTTCTTGGCCTCCGTCGCGGCGAGCACGCGATCGACGAGGGCCGCTGCCTCGTCCTCCGGCAGGCTCGGCTCGTCCGGCAGCTCCGCGAGGCCCGCCCAGGCCTCGGCCTCGCTGCGGCAGAGCTCGCAGCTCCCGAGGTGCTCGTCGAAGAAGCGCGCGTCCTCGTCCGACAGCGCCTCGTCGAGCAGCTTGCGATCGCTGAGCTCTGCCCAGCGCTCGCAGTCGTTCGGCGCGCTCATGCCGAGCCTCCCTTCTGTCCGACGCCGATGGCGACGTCACGGCGGATCAGCCGCCGCATCTCCTTCATGCCCCGCAACAGGCGATCCTTGACGGTGTTCGGCGAGACGTCGGAGAGATCGGCGATCTCCTGCACCGAGTAGCCCATCACGTGCCGCAGCACGAGGGCCGAGCGCTGCGCCTCCGGGAGCTCCGCCAGGTACTCCTTCACCGGGCGCGGGGCGTCCTCGCTCTTGGCGTCCAGGCTGCCCGCCTCGGCCGGCAGCGCGTCGAGCTCGGCGTCGTCCTCGGTGCGCGCGGTTTGCTTCTGCCGCCCACGCGCCACGCGCATGCTGGTGCGGACCACGATGCGATCGGACCAGCGCTCCAGGCTCGAGTCCCCGCGATAGCTCTTGGCGCTGGTGATGATCTCGATCAGGCTCTGCTGCGCGGCGTCGTCGGCGTCCGCCGGGGCGCGCAGGATCGACTTCGACACCCGGTGCACGCGCTGCACCAGGCGATTGGCCAGCGTGCGCGTGGCGGCGGGATCGGCGGCGGCGACGAACGACATCAAGCGGAGATCCTCGGCGTGAATGGCCAGAGCCCCGGACTCTTCCGGGCGTTCGGCTGCTTTCCCCTCAGTGGTGTCGGGCACGGGATCCGGGTGGGATTTTCCTCACCATAGATCGACCGCGAGCCCGAGGGACGCCTGCGCGCGCGTGCGATAGGGAGAGAGCAGGGCCTCGCTCCGGCCCGGAAGCTCGGCGACGTACTCGGAATTGCTGAGGAACACGTCCAGACCCACACCCGCCCAGAGGTGCGTACGGCTCCACACCTCGTAGCGCGCAGTGACCCGCGGTGAGACTGCCCAGAGGAGCGTGTCGGCGGACTCGGTGGGCACCACGCCGGTCCCGGTCTTGGTGGTGCTGCGGCGGTCGAGCTCGCCGACGAAGCCGAGCTGACCGGCGAAGCGAAAGCGCTCCACCGGGATCTCGTAGGCCACGAAGGCGCGCAGCGGGTAGCGCGCGACGCGCACCCGGGCTGCGTCTCCCTCGACCTCCACCGGCGCGAACGCGACGTAACCCAAGCCGAAGAAGAGCTGACCGTCCGGCGAGCCCGACAGCTCCACACCCAAACCGTTTTGCCACGGCGCCTCGGGCGCGAAGGACTCGCCGGCGTAGTGCGCCGCGAGCCGGCCCAGGCCGTGGCGCTCCGGTTCGGGAGCCTTCGGCGGCGCGGGCCTGGGCGGAGCGGGCTTCGGCTTCGGCGGTGGCTCCGCCGGCTTCGGCGGGGGGGCAATCTCCGGGCCGACCTCCATGCCGATCTCGCGGCCCTCGAGCAGCGCGCCCACGGTCGAGCGCACGATGATGCTCATCTCCTCGACGCCGGCTTGCTCGGCCCCCGCGGTCTTCTTCACGCGGCGCACCAGCGCGCGCTTCGCTGCGGGCTCCACCAGGTAGAGCAAGATGTCGTCCACCTGCTCGGCCTCGACGAAGAAGGCGCCGACCGCGTCGTGCTGCTTGCAGGCCTGAGCCGCGAAGTCGAGCCGGTCGCGCAGCGCGGCCGGGACCTGTCCGGGCGCCTCGACCACCAGCGCCACTGGCAAGTCGCCGAGCTGGGCCTTGATGGCCCCCATCAGACTCTCGGCGCGCGAAGCGTCGCTGGCGCTCACCACCAGGACCACCCGGCGTGGCTCGCCCGCCCCCGCGGGCGCGGCCGAGAGCGCGGCCGCGAAGCACCAGAGCGCGAGCCAGCGCCTCACAGCGTCTGGACCTCCAGGATCAGCGAGCTCAGGTACAAGCCCTCGGGGAAAGCCGCGGGTACCGGGTGATCGGCGCCCTGGAACCAGCGCTCCAGTACGGTGGGGCGCAAGCCCACGTCGCGAGCCCCCAGCGCCGCGGCGCGGGTCAGCTCGTCCAGGCCGATGGCCGCCGAGCAGGAGCACAGCACCAGGAGACCGCCGGGCCGGGTGGCGCGAGCGCCGGCGGCGGCCAGGCGGCGCATCGACGCGAGCGCGCGCTTCTTGGCGGCGCGGGTCGGCGCCAGCTTCGGCGGGTCACAGACCACCAGGTCGTAGCCGCCTTGGCGACCGGCCAGCGCCAAGACGTCGTGGGCGTCGGCGCGCTCGTGCCGGATGCGATCCCCGAGGCCGTTGTCCCGCGCGCAGGCCGCTGCGACCTCGAGCGCCAGCGCGCTCGCGTCCACCGCGTGCACCTCGCGGGCGCCGCCGCGCGCCGCCGCCATCGCGATGGCGCCGACGTAGGTGAAGGTGTCGAGCACGCGCCGTCCCTTCGCCAGCGCCTCGACGCGCTCGCGGAGCGGCCGCTGGTCCACGTAGAACCCGGTCTTCTGGCCCAGCTCGAGCGGGATGCGGAAGCGCAGCCCGCGTTCGACGAAGCCGAGCTCGCTGACCTTCTCGTCTCCACGCACCACCCCGCGACCGGGCTCGAAGCCCTCGACCTTCGCCGCGCGTTCGGAGGTGCGGTCGATGATGGCGCGCGGGCGGAGCTTCGCCGCCAGCGACTCCAAGATCATCTCCTCGCGCCGCTTGATGCCGATGGTCGCGGCCTGCACCACCAGCACGTCCGCGTAGCGGTCCACGATCAGCCCAGGCAAGTCGTCGCCCTCGGCGTGCACGACGCGGTAGGCGTCGGTGTCCGGCGAGGGCAGCCCGAGCGACTCGCGTCGAGCGACGGCCTCCGCGATGCGCCGCTCGAACAAGGCGCCGTCGATGTGCGTCGCGCGGTCGCGCGTGTACATGCGCACCGCGATCGCGGAGCCCGGCGAGTACAAGCCGCGACCGAGCAGGTTGCCCTGAGCGTCCACGACCTCGACCTCGTCGCCGGCAGTGGCGCCCCCGGCCACGCGCTGCACGGCCTGGGCGTAGACCCATGGGTGTCCGGCCCAAACGGGCTGGACGTGTCCCGGCTTGAGGCTGACCACCGCCACGCCACCCGGAGTATTCAGCGTGCCACGCGGGTGTAAACGCTTCTCCACGACGCCCGGCAAAACTCGCGGATCCGAGGCTCTGGCAACTGGCACTGGGGTTGCTACCCTCTGGCACGTTCGCTCCCCAGGAGCCGCCATGCGAACCGGAATCGCCCTTGCGCTGACCAGCGCGTTCGTACTCACTCCCGCCCTCGCGGCGGCTCAAGACGACCCCAACTGTCCGCCCGGAGGGTGGTTCTGCGAGGAGACGGACCCGCCAGCCCCGCCGCCGGACGAAGAAGGCGAAGGCCCTCCGCCCGGCGCGCGCCCGCTGCCCTACCGGCCCCCGGTCATGGTCTACGAGCCGGAGCCGTATCGCCCGCCGCCGCCCGCCAAGAAGCGGCGCTGGACTCGCAAGTGGGGCCTGAACTTGCACTTGCAGGGCGTGATGATGGGCGGCAGCGAGAACCGTCACGACGACTCCGGCATGGCCGGCCTCGGCTTCGGCTTCCGCTATCGGCCCATTCCGCACTTCGCCTTCGAGGCGGGGCTCGACTTCCTGGGCGGTGTCGATTGGCAAGGCAACGATCGGCGAGAGACGGCGCTGCTGTTGAATGCGATGGTGTTCGTGAACCCGCGCGACGCGGTGCAGTTCTACATGCTGGGCGGCTTCGGGTTCAGCGGCGCGACCGTCACGCCGCGCGACCAGTACGGCGACCCCATGGACGACTACCAGCAGCACTACTCGTACTTCGGGGGTCAGCTCGGCGCGGGCCTGGAGTTCCGGATCACCCGACGCGTCTCGCTCAACGTGGACATGATCGGCTTCGTGCGCGGGCGCACGGACGAGGACGCGCGCCTGTATCCGGAGTTCACCGATCCCGAGACCGGCCGCACCACGAACAGCTCGGGTGGCGGGCTGTTCCGAGGCGGCATCACTTTTTACTGGTGAGCTGGGCGTTTCGGCCGCGGCGGATCGCTGCTACGCAGTGATCCGGCGTGCGAGGGAGGAAGGCAGCGATCTGCGCGGGGCTCGTGGTGGCGGCCTTCACCGAAGCTCTGCCCGCGGCGCCGACCGACGGTGCCGTGCTCGTCGATCGACAACCGGAGCTTGTACGGGCTCCCGCTCGTGTAGCGCCAGCGCGCACCCAGGGTCCAGCCGGTGCAGGCGGACGCCCCGTTCGCGGCGCCGGGCGAGCAGGTCCACCTGCGGGCGCTCTACCACGATCCCTTCGGGCGGCCGGTGAGCCTGAGCTGGATGACCTGCGAGAACCCCCCCGACACCTCACCGATCGGCTGTCTGCACAAGATCGCCGCGGACGCCGCGCAGAGCGGGCAGGCCCCGGCAGTGCAGGAAGGAGTCGGGCTCGACGAGATCGACGTCGGCGCGCCCGCGACGGCCCTCGACTCCGTACCCGACGCCGCGCTCGCCAACGCGATGGTCGGCGTGGTGACGGTGGCCTGCCCCGGGGTCCTCTCGCCGCGCGACCCGTCCACGCTGGGCACCGGAGAGCTGCCGTTCCGCTGCAACGAAGACACGACCGGCGCGGAGCTTCCGTTCGAGCGCTGGGCCGTGTCGGTCAAGCGCATCTTCCTGCGGCGCATCGACAAGAACCAGAATCCGGGCATCGAGCAGGTGAGCTGGGATGGCGCGCCGTGGCCCGACACCGAGGTGAAGGTCGTTCGCCCGTGCAGCAACGACCCCAACCACCTCGAGGACTGCAAGGGGGGTGACCGGCCCCGTCTGTCGGTGTCCCTCACCCCCGGTGCGGCGGAGTTCGGCAAGGACGAGCTCGGGCGCGACTTCCAGGAGCAGGTCGTGATCCAGTATTACGCGACCGAGGGCACCTTCGAGTTCGACGTGCGAACCGACGAATCACCGGGCAACCGCTGGGTCGCGCGCAAGGCCGCCTCCGGCGAGAGCCACATGCTCTGGTTCGTCGTGCGGGACAACCGCGGCGGGGTGAGCTGGACGTCGCGGCAAGTGCAGGTGCTCTGACCAGAGCGGCAGAGCTTGTTCCCCGCCGCGGCTAGAGTCGTGTACGCTGGCTCGCATGCGGGGTCCTGCGTTCATGACGTGCGTGATCGTTGCGGCGGCTTGCTCCAGCTCGACCACCAATCAACTGCAAGGCACGGGCGGCAGTGCTGGCCAGAGCGGCGGCGGCAGCGGCGGCAGCGCTGGCACGAGCGGCAGCGGTGGTGTGGGCGCCTCAGGCGGCGCCGGTGGCACGAGCGCGAGCGGCGGTCAGGGCGGCAGCGGTGGACAGGCGGGGAGCGCTGGTGCCGGCGGTGGCAGCGGTGGCGTCGCAGGAGCCGGCGGCGGTGACGCTGCGCTCGGCGGTTCGGCCGGGGTCGACGCGTCGCTCGGCGGTTCGGCCGGGGTCGACGCGTCGCTCGGCGGTTCGGCGGGGGCGGACGCGTCGACCGGAGGTTCTGGCGGCACGGGCGGCGGCGATGCCGCCGTCGGGGGAGCCGGTGGCGCAGCCGGCAGTGACGCCGGCGATGCGGCAACCGGTGGTTCCGCCGGGGACGCCAGCAGCGACGCCTCGTCCGACGCGGGCGACGGAGCGGCCGGCGCCGACGGCGGGGCAGACGCGCCGAGCGACGCGCCACCCGCCGACGCCGGCGCTTGCCCGGGCGGAGTGACCGGCGGCGACGGCACAGTCCACTATCCTCGCTGGAAGATCGCGGGCGACGCTCGCCCGGATTCGGAGTTCACCGTCAGCGCCAACGTGGTGCTCGACCACACCACTTGCCTGATGTGGCACCGCGCGGTCAGCCCGGGCCTGCACACTCACGCCGCCGCCAAGGCGCTCTGCGAGGCGTCGACGCTCGACGGCTACCCCGACTGGCGCCTCCCCACCCGCGCCGAGCTGATCAGCCTGATCGACTTCACGAAATTCAATCCAGCGCTCAACTCCACCGTGTTTCCGGGGGTCCCGAACACGACGAACGGCTCCCGGTTCTGGGCCTCGACGCTCAAGGCGGGAGACGCGAGCCAGGCCTGGGTCGTGCTCCACGGCTCGTACGGGCAGGTGACGTACTTCGACCTCACGAACACTCACAGCGTGCGCTGCGTCCGGGGTCTGGGCGGACCGACCGTGCCTCGCTTCGACACCAGCGTCGCCGGCGTGGTGAAAGACAACGAGACCTCGTTGATCTGGGAGGCCTCCGCCACCCTGGTCGCCACCCCGACCGACTCGGCGAACCACTGCGAGCAGCTCACGCTCGCGGGGTCGAGCGACTGGCGGGTGCCGACGGCGAGGGAGCTGTCGACCCTGGTGGACCCCACGATGACGTCGCCGTCGCTGCCGAGCTACTTCAGCCCCCTGAGCAGCGACCATTGGACGAGCACGCCCGCGGTGAACCTGACGCCGGCCCAGAATTGGGTCACCTGGATCGGCCTCGGCTACAGCATCCCGTCGGCCGCGCCCACGAATCCTCGCGTGCGCTGCGTTCGCTGACGGGCGATCCTCGGGACGACGGGTGCGGTCACGCTCGTCATGCTCGGGCGCACCTGGAGAGGCGACGCGCGGAAGGCGCCTGCCGCTTGAGCCTGCGATCCGCGTGTCGGACCCGTTTCGCTCCGGCTCAGCTCGGCCCGCGCGGTAGCTGCTTGAGCGGCGGCGTGAAGGTGTCGATGAGCCAGCGTGCGGTGCCCGGGAACCAACGCGCGAACACGTTGAGCCGCGGGTAGATCACGCGCGCGCGCTTGCGCTCCACCGCCGAGAGGACCAGGCGGGCCAGCGCGTCCGGATCGCCGGTCGGGGTGAGCAGCTTGACGAGGCGGGTCTCCTCGTACGCCGCGCGCCCGCTCGCCTCCATCGCGCTCTTCACCGGTCCCGGGTACACGGTCACGACATGGACGCCGCTCCGTGCCGCCTCCGCGCGGAGGCCCTCGGAGGCGCCGGCGAGCCCGCCCTTGGCGGCGTTGTAGAAGAGCATGCCCGGCGTCGGCGCGAGCGCCGCCATCGACGCGATGTCCACGATGGTACCGCTCCTTCGCGGGATCATCCGGCGCAGCGCCTCCTGCGTCAGCCTGAGCGGTACGAGCAGATCCACGCGGAGCAAGGTCTCGCCTCGCTCCCAGTCGGTCTCGTGCGCGGGCTCGACGATCTGGACGCCGGCGTTGTTGACCAGCACATCGACGGGCCCGAGGCCGGCCTCGGCCTCGTCGAACAACGCCTGGGGCGAGAGCTCGGCGGACAGATCCGCCACGATGACCCGCGTGCGCTCGGGCGCTGCCTCCGCGATCTGGTCGAGCAGGTTCTTGCGGCGCGCCACCAGGGTGACCGCGGCGCCGGCCGCGAGCCACGCGCGCGCCAGCGACTCGCCGATGCCGCTCGACGCGCCGGTGATGAGGACGTGGGATCGCTCTGGCATCGCCGGTCAGGCTACCTTACGACGACGGGAAACGGCAGCACGGTCGCGCCTCACTCCCACGGCGCCCAGCTCGTGGTTGCTCCCTTCGCCGTCGCCGCCGTCTCCTCCGGTCCCTCCGGAGTGCACAGGTAGCCTTCGACGTACTTGCGGTCTGCGTCGGCCATCTGCTGCGCCGCGACCCACTGCTCGACCGCCTCCGCGATGGCGGCGTTCCGAGAGAGACGCTTCTTGGCGCGCACCTTCTCCAGAGACTTGGCGGTCGCCGCCGGGAGACTGATGGCGAGCTTGGTGACCGTGGTCATGCCAGAGTGATACCGGGGGGCAGGCCTCCGCTTCACTTCAGCACCGGCGGCACGTAGATCTTCTTCGTGCCCGCTCCGCCCGGGCAGTGCTGCCCCCATCCGCGCGTCCTCGGCCGCTTCGCGGCCTGCGGGCGCTCGACTTCCCCCAAAGCCGTGCTCGCAGGCAGCGCCACGAGGTGCACATTGAACCGCGTTGCTCGGCTCTTTGCGCTGCCTGCTGCGCGCGGCAGGGGGAAGTAGCGCCCCGCATCCGGAAGCGCCATCGCAAGACCTTCAGCGTCTTTGCTCCGGGCTCCGTCGCGAGCTGCGCTCCGACCTTGTCGCGCGCGCTGAGCGTCGGTGCGAGCTCCGGAGCGCTTGATGCTGGCGGCGTCCCTTCCCCGGCGGCGAGGCCGGCCTTGCCCTAACGGCGCACCCGTCGCGCCACGCGCGCTGGTCACGTGCGACGTGCGACGGGACACGGCGTCGTCGCCCAGCCCGGGGCGACCTTGCCGCGCGTGTCACGCCGCGTGCGCCAAGTGCGGGCAGAGCCCGGCCCCGCCGCCGGGTCAGGAGGTCCGCATGCATCCAAAGCTCGCCCGAAACCAGCTCCTCGAATCCCGGGCCTGTGCTCTCCGGGGCTCGCCCACCCGCAGCGAAGAGGCGCTCTGGCGGGTGCTTTCCGCGGGGAAACTGGGAGTTTCAGCCCGCCGTCAGGTCGTGCTCGGAAACTTCATCGCGGACTTCGCCGTGCCCGCCCGGCGGCTCGTCATCGAAGTTGATGGTGGCAGCCACGCCGGGCGCGCCGCGGCCGATGCCCGCCGGGACCGGGGGCTCGCGCGGCTCGGGTGGCGCGTCTTGCGGCTCGACGCGGAGCTCGTGCTCAGCTCGCCGGAAGAAGCGCTCGCGCGCGTGCGGGCGGCGCTCGCGGGATGAGCCCGCGTCCAACAGAGCGTTGGAGCTGACGGCGGCGAGCACGGCTCTCGTCACCGAGGTTCGTCACTGGAACGTGCCGCCGCAGCTCAACGCCGACGGCGCGCTCGCGTCGCCTACGACCGCGAGCTCTGCGGGCGCATCACGCGGCTGTTCGCCGACTGCGTGCTCGGCTTCTACCGCCGCACGATGCGTGAGCTGCATCGCGTGGGCAAGGGTGAGAGCGGCGCCATCACCGTCGTGCAGCGGGTTAGCTCCGACCTCCGACTGAATAGCCGTCAACGATACCTGGCATGATCACCTCCTTGATTTCATTCGAAAAGGTCGCCCTGCGTTTCTGACGTATCCCCCAGAACGACGCGCCCGGTTTGCTTCAAGCGCGCGAGGACGACGCGCACGCGGTCGCTGTCGAGGTCGCTGCGCTGGATCTCCCAAGGCGCAAACGGCACGAGTTGTCGCATTGGCAAGACACCGCCGTCCACCAGCTTCCTGATCGTGGTGTCGCTCGTCTCGGTGTAGCTGACAGCGCCTTGCAGTGTCAGCACATCGGGATCTTCGACCGTGCGAGCGTGCCCCTCGATCCCGTGATTGCGGCGCGCCGTTTTGACGGCGACCTGGCTCCACGGTTTGCCCTTGCCCGTCCGACGCCCGAGCTTGTTCAGCACGTTCGCGATCACGTTGTCGTCGTAGCGATGCGCCATCTTGCGGATCACCTCGAGGTTCTCCTCCGCGGTCTTGTGCACCGTCTTGGAGCTCACCTTGACCATCTCGAACGCCGTGTGGCAGCCGCCCTTCCAGTGCACGATGAACGACAGAGTTCCTGGCGGTTTCTCGTCCACGAGGATCTCTTCGATCACGGTGCGCGCGATCTGCTTCTTGAGCTCGATCGGACACCTAGGATGATTCCAGACGTCCTCGAAGTGTTCGCCGAACGCCGCCAGCGCATTACGCTCCTCTGCCGTGACTGGCTTGCGTTGCTCGTCGAGCTCCGTCAGCTGCGCACGGGTGCGCTCGAGCTCGTCGAGCTTGTCGTTCCAGCGACGCTCCAGCTCTGAGGCGACGAGCCGGTTGCGCGCATCGACCTCGTTGTACTGTTCGAATGCTCGCGCGGAGTCGTACTCCAATTGCTGCACTTGACGCTGAATCGCACGATGACGTTCACCTTGCTCGGCGCTTCTATGCTCGAGCGCCTCCAGGCTCGCACGCACACCGAGCGGCGACAGCACGCGCACGATCTCCTCGCCGAAGCGGTGGTCCACCGTCGCGCCACCGAATCCGACGCAGTAGTGGGCACCGTCAGCACCGTAGTCACCGACGCACAAGTAGCGCGCGTTCGTCCCCGAAGCTCCCCAGTAGCGGACATGCAACTTACGACCGCAGCGCCCGCAGCGAAGAAGACCGGCGAGCAGTCCTTTTCCCGCTCGCGCAGCACCGGCCGTTTCGTCCGACACGCCGCGAAAGTCATTACGCCGGATCATCCGTTGGTTTTCCTCGAACGTCGCCCAGTCAATGTAACCCGCATGGTGGTCGCGCAAGAAGACCCGTGCCTCTTTGGGCGGGACGGCCTTGCCCTGACGCTTGCGCAATCGCCCCTCACGCCACACGACCTGCATCGGACGGCGACCCCAAGCGTACGCACCGGCATAGAACGGGTTGTGCAACACGCAGGCGATGAAGGTGTGGCGCGGCTGCTGGAAGACGACGACGTTCTTGCCCCCGCGTGCCTGGCCCACGGGCAGCTCGATCTCGTTGTCGCGGAACCACTTGAACGTCTGCCGAATGCTCCACGTCTCACGGAACTTCGCGAAGATGAGCTCGATCGCCTCCTGCACTCGCAAGTTTGGGTCCTTGCTCACCTGACCCGCAGCGTCCCGCACGTAGCCCGGCGGCAGCCGTGGATAGATCTCGCCGCGCTTCGCCTTGTTCTCTTTGCCCTCTGCCAGACGCATTCGCAGCACCTTGAACTCCACAACACTCATCGTTGCCTTGATGCCGAGCACGAGTTGGTCGTCCATGCGACTCACGTCGTAGATCGTTTGGTCGTCGCCGACCAAGGTGTCGAACATCTGGCACAGCTCGATGAGCTGACAGAAGTCCTTGTCGGTCCTGAGCAATCGCGACAGCTCCCGACTCAGGATCAAGCCGACCTCGCGCAGAGCCACGGCGCCGAGCAATCGCTCGAAGCCTTCGCGTCGTTTCGCTGCAACGGCTGCGCTCGCACCGAGGTCGACATCGATCACCTCCACTTCGCTGAAACCCAGTCCCCGGGCGCGATGGACCATCGCGTACTGCAGCTTCTGGCTCTCGAGGTTGTTCCTGACCTGACCCTCAGAGGATTGGCGCAAGTAGACGATCGCGCGGCGACTCAGGTGCTCGGCCGTGATCTTCTGGTCACCGTTCATCGGCCGCTTCCTCCACTTGCTTTACGGCGAGCACCACCGCCACGAGCGCGCTCGCCATCAGCGCGATGACTGTTTCCGTCGTCTCGACTTCGAGCACGACCTGGCTCGGCGTGTCGACGTTGCCTGGCTCCTGCCACTCGAACGGCATCTGCTTCACGGTCACCCTCCTGCTCCGGCTCTGGCGTCTGCGAGGGAGGATCGCCCACAACGGCGACGGAGGCTTCCAGCTGTTCGTGCGTCGCAACGAGCTGCACGACGATGCGCAGAGCGTCGAGCGTCAACGCTGCGCTGTCCGACCTTACGAAACCGCTCGCCGCGGGCTCGGTCATCCAGCGTGGGATCTTGAGATCGACTCCGTCCGGCCCACGCACCGTGATCGGGATTTCGGCGCGACGAGAGGTGTGCACCACATCGAGCTCCGCACCCGCGAGCGGATGAAATGGGTAATGGACGGTGATTTTCGACGACAGGGTATCGTTGAGCCCTGTTGCTCAACCCGCACCTCCACCTCCTCGCCTTGGACGGCGTCTTCGTCGAAGCCGACGACGGACAGCTCGCCTTCCACCAGCTCTCCTCTCTCGACAACTCCGACGTCGCCGATCTCCTGCACACCGCTCGCGTTCGGATCCTCGCCTTCCTCGAGCGGCGCGGCGTCATCGAGCGCGGTCCCGACCCGCGCCTCGCCGACGATGGCTTCGCCGAGCGCGAGCCGGAGCTCGCCGCCCTCGCCACCGCCGCCGTCACCGGCAACCCACCCGCCGGGCCCGAGCAGCGGCAGCGTCCCCCCATCGCCCTGCCCGAGCATGGCGAGCGCTCCGTCTCCGGCCTCTCCGCCCGCGAGGACGGCTTCTCCGTGCACGCCGCCACCACAGCCCCCGCCGGCGACGCCCGCGCTCGCGAGACGCTCTGCAAGTACGTCCTGCGCCCGCCGCTAGCCCAGGACCGCGTGCGCCGGCTCGGGAGCGGGCTCGTCCGTATCCTGCTGAAACGACCGTTCTCCGACGGCACCACGGCCATCGACCAGGGCCCGCTCTCCCTGCTCTGTCGGCTCGCGGCCTCGGTCCCACCCCCACGCGCCCACCGCGTCCACTACGACCCTGGGAAGTCCCCGACGGGGGACGCGGGCGTCCTCGCCGCCGCTCACCGCTGGAGAGCACGCGTCGTCCCGCCCCCGCCCCGAGCGACCGAGGACGCCTGCGCTCGAGCTGGCCACGCGCATGACGCCGGACACGAAGGCAAGAAAGCTCGACCGGCAACTCATCGCTCCAGGTATCGCCCCTGGCGTGAGCTCTTGAAGCGCACCTTCAAGATCGACATCGAGAAGTGCGCCAAGTGCGGCGCTCCCATGGTCCTGCGCGCCATGGTCACCGCGGCTGAGACGGTCACCCGCTTCCTCCGCAGGCTCGGCGAAGACCCCGAGCCTCCATCCCTCGCTCCCCCGAGGAGGCCGCCGTTCTTCATCAGCCCCGCCCTGCGTCAGAGGCTCGGCAGGCTCGACGGCGACTCCAACGCGCAGATGGAGATGTTCGTGTCGTAGCGCGCTCCCGCCGCGGTCGCGTGCAGGGCGGACGTGTGCCTGGTAGCCTCTGCGACGGGGACCATGCAGGGTGCAGCAGCGAGGGCCGAGGACTTCGAGAGCCGAAACAGGCCGGCTTCGGGCGTTGTTCGCGCCGGCGGCAGCCTTCGGCAGAGAACTACCCCCTCTTTGTCTCACCTCCGCGCAGCGCGAAGAGCGACACCGCCGCGATCAGCAGCGTGACGACGCCCACGGCGATCGCACTCCCGGCCACCCCCAACGACCCGTTCAGGTACTTGAACGAAAACGTCAGCGGCACCACGGCGCCGCGCACGAAGTTCGGGGCGGTCGTGGTGACGGTGGCGCTATTGTTGCCGCCCCCGGTCGTTGCTCGCCGCGCTTCGCGCGGCTGCGCGCCGCCTGCCCCCTCCTGATCGGTGCTCACGCCGGCTTTCCGAGAAGAAAGCCGCAGCTCACGTCGATGCGGGATGGGTGAAGTGACAGCAGCCTGGGGCCGGCGCTGCGCGCCGATGGAGGGGGCGCGTCCTTCCGAGACTGGGTGCGTCACCGCGGTACCGAAGCGCGGCGAGACCACAGCGCCAGCGCTCACCACCCGATGTGCTTGCCGCCTGCTCAGACATTCAGCCAAAGGAAAGAAGGGGCTCATAGCTTCGGCTCTCGGCCCCGCTGGCCACCCCAGAGGGCGAGCACCTTCACCGCGTCGGGCCCTGGCCGCACGAAGTAGAGCTTCTTCTGGGTTCGCTTCAGTACGACTCGGAAGATCTCTTGTCCGCGGCGCTCGCCACAGCGCTCGCCGATGCTGGCGCCCTGCTCGAGCAAGTCGAAACAGTGCTCGAGCTCCTCGCGCAGCAGCGTTGGCGCATCCGGACGGTTCGCGACCCACCAGCGCGCCGCACGCTCGATCTCATTCCGCGCGCGACCAGAGACCTCGAGGCGTTTCACCCGATGGTCCGCAGCATCGCACGCACCGTGGCTCCGTCGACGACGCGGCCCGCTTCGAAATCATCAAGCGACTCGTCGAGCGCCGCTTCGAGCTCCGCGCGCTCTTCGGCGCTCACCTCGTCGTCGTCACCCTGCGCGCTCACCAACACGAAGAGCTTCGTTCCTTCTGCCAGCTCTGCGGGCTCGTCGAGGACGATCTGCCCGTTTTCAACGTGCGCTTTGAGCGCGTTCATGAGGCAGACTCTACCACCCTCGAGCCCCGACTGCCTGTGCTGGCGACCTCGCGCGATGATCGCGCAGAAATCCGGTCCAAACATGCGTGGCGTCCCAGTTGATGATCGGCTGAGTCCACCGAGAACATCCTAGCACCGCCCTCCCTTCTCGCCCTGACACCGAGAGCTGGAAGGAGCGCGAGATGCTCGTGGAACCTCACTCCTCCACGTAGTCCAAGCTCTTCCCGTACGTCTCCTGCAGCGCCAGCAGCGACACCGCCGCGATCAGCAGCGTGACCACGCCGACCGCGATCGCGCTGCCGACGACGCCCAGCGAATCCTTCAAGTACTTGAACGAAAACGTCAGCGGCACCACTGCGCCGCGGACGAAGTTCGGAGCGGTGGTGGTGACGGTGGCGCGGATGTTCGTGCCGAAAAGCTCCGAGGCCATAGTCACGAACACCGCCCAGTAGCCGGTGGCGAAGCCGAGGAGCAGGCAAACGCCGTAAAGCATCGCGATCGAGCTCTTGGCGAGGGTGAAGTAGAGGACGACCGAGAGCGCCGTGAGGCCGATGAAGCCGGCGAGGACGCGCTTCCTGCTCTTCAGGATTTGCGAGAGCGCGCCGCTGCCGAGATCGCCGGCGGCGAGGCCGATGTACGTCATCATTACTGCGGTGCCGGGCTTCGGGACTTCCGGCATGCCCATGGCCTTGCCGAGCTCGGCTTTGTTGCCTCCCCCGGTCGTTGCTTGCCGCGCTTCGCGCGGCTGCGCGCCGCCTGCCCCCTCCTGATCGGTGCTCACGCCGGCTTTCCGAGAAGGAAGCCGCAGCTCACGTCGATGCGAGACGGGTGAAGTGAGAGCCGTCTGGGGCCGGCGCTGCGCGCCGATGGAGGGGGCGCGTCCTTCCGAGACTGGTGCGGCGCCGCAGTACTGAAGCATCGAAACCCCACCCGCCGTCAGGTCCTCGAAGCACGGGCTCATGCAATGCGGGCGGCTCCCACCTGGAGCGAACAGGCAATCTCTCGGCTGCTTCGCGGCGCGGACACGCCTGCCCCTGTGCGGCCACGCTCCAGATCGGCGCACCGAGGCCCCGTGGCGAACGGAAAACCGGTAACGGCTGCCCCGTCGGCAACTCAGGGCCGCAGCGCAAGACTTGCCGGGACGTCCACTTCTTCTGCCTTGACGAAAGGCTCGCCTGACGTCGACACTGATCCAAGAGCGGAGGCGTGGAAATGGCAGCACGCAGCACGCAGCACGCAGCACGCAGCACGCAGCACGCAGCACGCAGCACGCAGCACGCAGCACGCAGCACGCAGCACGCAGCACGCAGCACGCAGCACGCAGCATAGCTTGCTTGATGGCGGCCGGTGCCATCCTGACGGTGCCTGTGCGGGCCGAAGCGGCGTTCTCTTGGGCGACGTGCAGCACGTGGCCCAATGGTAACTACTTCCCGGCCGACATCGGTTCCAACGAAACGGATCGAAACCTGCTCGATACCAGTCAGTACGGGCTGAACGAGTATCAGAAGCAGGTTCCGTTGCTGGTGAACGGCAACGTTGGCTCCGTGACGTTCTACTACTCGAGCTTCAACACGGAGCTGAACTACGACTTCCTGAAGGTCGAAGACCTTTACGGCGAGTACTCCTATACGGGCAACTTGGGCACGGGCAGCGGGCTGCACTACCCGAAGAACGTGAGCACCAACTCCAATCAGTTCTTCATGTGGAGCTGGAAGAGCGACTACAGCATCGTCCAACAGTCGAATCCCCGATTCGACGGCGTTCGCGTCTATTGCAAGAGCTCTCCCCAGCAGACGACGGCGCACGCCAGCCTCTCTCCTAACAAGCGCACGGAGGCGCTGCTCATAGCGAGCGGGGATGTGATCTACACGTCCGTCTATCAGCCAGCCAACACCAGGCTCATACTCACCGCGGACGTCCTGACGTCGGACGATCCGGCCCCCGATCTCGACATGTACGCGAGCACTCAGACGCTGCTGCCCGACGACGCGAGCTACGAGTGGCGTGGGTATCACGGAAACGGCGCCGGACTGGACGCCGCCGGAGAAGCCCTGGATCTTGGCAGCGAGCTCTACCCGCGAATGGTGTTTCTCGGCATCCGGTCCTTTCGCGGGCGGATGCACGTCGTGTTGCGCCCCAACCTCCTTCGGACGGCTGGGACCAGGACCGTCACGGTCTGTCACCCGGGAGTGCCCAACATCGAGCAGCACGCAAACTGGCCGAACGTCCGCAACACCCTTCAAGCCATGTCGGTGCGGCTGTTTGCCGCTACTCACGGCAACGTCTTCATCAAGAACATCGACATGAAGTACGACCCAGGGACGGGCGGCGACAAGTGGTGCAGCAGCATCTCGGGTTGCGACTACTGCATGCCCGATCCAAGCGTGGAGCCAGGCGACTTCTGCGGCATGCAGGCGTACATACCCGGGCGGATTCGGATCCCTCATGCCTCTTGCGCGCTCTACACCAGCACCACGCTCCTCTCGCGCACGCTGCTCCACGAGAGCCTGCACGGGCTGTTCGGTCTTGACCACGAGTACTCCGCCACTGGAGCGTTCTGTGCTCACTCAGTCATGAATGGGCCCGCAAACAACGAGCACCGGCTGTGTCTCTACGTCGACCACTGCAAGGACGCACCCGGAACTCCACCCCAGGGGTTCGACTGCCTCGCGACCGGGAACCTGTGGTACCGGCTTCAGACTGGGCCGAACTCGAGTTGGTTCTACGATGTTCCGCCGCAAGGGCCAGGGCAGCCGACCGCTCAGGTCTGGGCGACCGGGTTCACCAACACTTGGACCAAGAACCAGGTGTATTTCGCCTTCCGATGATACCCACGCGGGAGACAATGAGATGCGGTGCATGGTACTTGGAATTGCAGCGTTGATCGGTTGCGAGACTCACGTCGACAGGCCGGTTTCACCGCGCAAGGGCGAAGCGGCCAAGGCTGACAGAGCGGAGGAGCGGCTGCCCCAAGCGGCTGATCGGACTTTCCGTCTGACTCCGATGGGCATACGTCCCGGCCAGACAAACGTGCCTACGGGCGCAGCGATGCCGTTCTCGTACGCGGGAGACTTGAGCTCGGGCACGCAGGCCCTGATAGAGGGCAATGCGCACTTCATCGGCCCCGGGAACGTGAAGACCGGCGTCAAGGTAGTAGACATACCGCCGCAGCGCGCCTCCGACCTCCCTCTAATGGAGCTGCAGGCCGTCACCCCGCTCGCCGCTGACGCGTGGCATTGGCTCGTCGTTGAGCAGACCGCGGAGATGCGAGTCTCCGGCGCCGAGAAGCAGAAGGAGTGGAGTGCGCACTTCTTCACCGGCAGCGCCCCACGCGTGGTGCGGCTTCGGGCCTCGACCGCCAAGAACCCCGACATCGTGAACATCACGTTGAGCGAGGCGGTGAACGCAGCGACACTGAACGCCTCGACGCTCTTCGTGGGCGGCGGTTCAAGCGGGAAATGCGTGCTCCGAGGCGCAGCCTGCATGGACCAGACCCAGCCGTTTCTGACCAACAACGTCGACCTTCGGCTCAACGCCAAGTTCAGCGCCGCAGACGCCGCCGTGCGGCTTGCCGGCGCGGTGTCTGGATTGGGACGCTCCGTCGCGGCCGCGCAGGGACTGACCGGCGACGCCTATTCTGGGGGCGACGCGACACTCGCGGTGCCCGCTTCGGCCTGGGTCGCATGTGGCGACTCGACTACCTACTGCTGGGAAGATGCGAAGCTCCTATCTGCTGCTCCTTAGCCTCCTGTTGGCGTCTCGGGTGTTTGGCGCCTGCGGCGGCGACGTGGACGCGGACGGCGGCGCCGCCGGCGCCGGCGGTGTTGGCTCGGGCGGCGGGGGCTCGGGCGGCAACACCGGCGGTAGCGCCGCAGTGGGGCCCGACGGATCGGCCGGCGACAGCGACGCGCCGCCGGATTCGCAGGACGCGGCGCCGGACTCGCAAGATGCGCCGGGCGACGAGGACGGGGCGGACGACGATGGTCCCGTCCTGACCTGCGCTGCATGCAGCGTGAAGGAGTACGGCTGCACCCAGCAAGGGATGGAATCGTTCAGCTGGGCGGTCAGCACCTGGAGCGCAGGCGGTTGCATCATGAAGGATCCCGTGCAGCCGACAAGCCCGCACATGGAACTCCGGTGCGAGCCCCTTGAGGTCTGCGACATCCCTCCGACGAAGTGCACGCCGATTTCGATCGGAGACGGAGGCGTCCTGACGTGGATCTGGGATTGGAAGCCCTCGCCGGTCAAGGTGACCTGCTACCCGAAAAAGTGATCCGCTCGAGCGCGTAGGGGGAATGAGCTGCCAAAACCCATTAAATCGAAGAGTACGAGCAGGCAGTGATGCGGGCGAGTGCGGCACGCGAACCCTGTGCCGGCGGCCGGACTCGCTTAGGAAGCGTTCCGTTCGCGCGAAAAGCTCATGGCCGAGAACGTGCTTCCTCGCCAGCAGCTCATCGTCGCCGGTCGCGACGAGTCGATGAAAGAACCTCACTCCTCGACGTAGTCCAGGTTCTTCCCGTACGTCTCCTGCAGCGCCAACAGCGATACCGCCGCGATCAGCAGCGTGACCACGCCCACGGCGATCGCACTCCCCACCACGCCCAGCGAATCCTTCAAGTACTTGAACGAAAACGTCAGCGGCACCACGGCGCCGCGTACGAAGTTCGGGGCGGTCGTGGTCACCGTCGCGCGGATGTTCGTGCCGAAGAGCTCGGAGGCCATCGTCACGAACACCGCCCAGTAGCCCGTGGCAAACCCCAGCAGCAGGCAAACGCCGTAAAACGTGGTGAGTGAGCTTCGGGCGAGCGTGAAGTACGCCACGACCGAGAGCGCCGTGAGGCCGATGAAGCCGGCGAGGACGCGCTTGCGGCTCTTCAGGATTTGCGAGAGCGCGCCGCTGCCGAGATCGCCGGCGGCGAGACCGATGTACGTCATCATCACTGCGGTGCCGGGCTTCGGGACCTCCGGCATGCCCATGGCCTTGCCGAGCTCGGGTGAGAACGTGACCAGGATGCCGACCCCGCCCTGCGTCAGAGGCTCGGCAGGCTCGACGGCGACTCCAACGCGCAGATGGAGATGTTCGTGTCGTAGCGCGCTCCCGCCGCGGTCGCGTGCAGGGCGGACGTGTGCCTGGTAGCCTCTGCGACGGGGACCATGCAGGGTGCAGCAGCGAGGGCCGAGGACTTCGAGAGCCGAAACAGGCCGGCTTCGGGCGTTGTTCGCGCCGGCGGCAGCCTTCGGCAGAGAACTACCCCCTCTTTGTCTCACCTCCGCGCATCAACACCTGATGGTTCCGGAAGATCTGAGAGGTCGACGCGTCTTTACGGCAGGGGACACCCTCGCGCCGAGGCCGAGGCTCTCTTCACTTCAACACCGGCGGCACATAGATCTTCTTCGTGCCCGCTCCACCCGGGAAAGAATAGGTGTCGGCGCTGGCGTAGCCGTAGGCCATGATCTGGAACGGTTGGTTGCCGGTCATGCGGTGGACGCCGGCGGAGAGGGCGCAGCGACGCGACTCGTACTCCTTGCCGTCGAGGGTGCCGGACGCGAAGGTCTTGCAGCTCGTGGTCGGACCGCCGTCCAGGGTGACCTCGGTGCCCTTCTCCGCGCCGATCACCACCCAGCTCTCCTTCCAGCCGCTCATCGACAGGAACACGTACTCGGTGCGCGCCTGCTCGATGGCGGGGAAGATGGTGAACGACGGATCCCCCTTGGGCTGCGGCTCGACGTAGCCCTCGCCGATCAGGAACTGCGCCACGACGATGGGCTCGCTCGCGCTGACCACCACGTCCTTCTGCGTCCAGGTGTCCTTGACCTCGCCGGGCTGGAGCGTGAACGAGTCGAAGGGCGCGGGCAGGTTGGTCGTGACCTGCGCCGGCGCCGCGGCGCCGACGAAGCGCAACACGTCCGGCTCCTCCCACCAGGTGAACTCGGGGTTCGAGCGCAGCGGGCTGCGCGTGACCAGGAACTTCTTGCCGAAGGCCTCGACCGGCGCGAGTTGTTCTTCGAGGTGCTGGTTGCAGCAGCCGTTGGAGTTTTCGCCCCAGCTCGGCGGCATCGGCGCGCCCTCCGGCAGGCCCACGCCGCTCTGCTCGGTGCCGCTGAACACGACCACGGGTTTGTCCGAGTCCACGATGCTGCCGGTCAGATCCGCGCAGTACGGACCGGTCGTCATCGTCACGCACTCCTGCAGCGTGGAGTCGTCGGTCTCCAGGTTCAGCACGTCGAAGGGGCCGATGTTCATCTCGATGAGCCCGCCCGCCGGCGTCGCGGCGATGGGGCCGTTGCCCTTGATGCGCCAGCTGGGCTTGACCTTGACCTTGGTGTTCGGCTTCGTGCCCACGACGGTGATGTAGCCGCGCTGCACGAAGGCGCCGGGAGCGGGGAACGAGTGGGCGACCGGCCAGCCCGTCACGCGGTACTTCGTGCCGAGCGAGGTGGTCGGCAGGAGCAGCGAGGCGTCGGTCGAGAAGCCGTGCACCATGTTGTTGAACTGGTAGACGACGATGGGCACCGTGCTGGTGATGCGGTAGGCCCGCGACGAGAAGCAGGTGCCGGGGGAGCTCCAGTCGCCGGGCTTCACGGCGCAGTCCACCTCGCGCGTCGGCAGGGTGATCTCGGCCAGGTTTCCGGGTTGGATCACCACGGACTGGATCGGAGAGGGCTCGGGCGGCGCGCCGACGGGAGCGTCGTTCACCTCGATCACCACGCTGGCCGGCGCGACGCCGGCGTTGGCCAGCGCGACGCCCCAGGGCCCGCCGCCGGGGTCGCTCACGCCGTCGCTCAAGTCGAGGTCCACCGCGTAGAACTCGCAGCCGACGTTGGAGGCCTCCTCCTCGGCGATGGCGCAGCCGTTCTGGCAGGCGCCGTTGTGACAGATCTCGCCGGCGCCAGCGTCGCAGCTCTTCACCAGCGCGCCTGCGACGCCGTCGCCGCTGCAGGCGTGGACCTCGTTGCCGACGCAGATGGTGCCTTGCGGAGAGCAGCCGGTGCAGCCCTTGCCGGGGGTGCAGGCGTGCGGGCAGATCTCGGTCTTGCTCCCGCCGCCCGGATCGCAGGCCAGGTAGTTCGAGCCGATGCACATGCCGCAGTTGCTGCCGCCGGTCCCCGCGTCGAACCCCACGCCGCCGCCCGAGCCGGCAGCGCCGCCGGTGTTGCTGGTGCCCACCGCGCCGCTCGCCGAGCAGGCGCCGAGGGCCCAGAGGGCAGCGGCGAAGAGCAGAGCGATCAGCGGCAGCTTGATGCGAGTCGGTCCGGTCATGGTCGCGTCCTTCACGAGAGGGAACGAGCCTTGATGTCGCGCGCCGAGAAGTCCTTCACGAAAATCGTCACGGCGCCGCCGCGCGGACCTGATCCGCGAACGGGCTCTTGGGGAACTGCGCCAGGAAGCGGCCGGCGCGGGAGCGCGCCTCGGCGCCGCGGCCCGCGCGGGCGAGGGAGGTGATGGCGACCGCCTCGCGCTCTTGGTACAGCATGCCGCTGCCGAAGCGCTTGTGGCCTTCGTCGGCCTTGCGCGCGGCGCCCGCCGGGTCGCTGGCCGCCAGGGCGCGCACCTCGGCGAGCTGGCGCACCTCCTCGGCGAGCGTGGGCTTCTGAGCCTGCACCTTGGCCGGCGCGGAGGGCGGTGGCGAGGCGACGACGGGCGGCGGAGCAGCGCTCGGCTGCGGCGCGGGTGGCGCCACCGGTTCGGGCGCTTTCGGCTCGGGTGGCGCGACCACCGCGGTCGGGGCAGGCGGCGCCGGGGGCGGTGCAGGCTGCTTCGACGTGCTGACCCAGAGCGCCGCGCCCCCGAGCACGGCCGCTCCGGTTCCGCCCAGCAGCCAGAGCTTGTGCTTCACCAGCCAGGACGCCTCGGTTGCGCCGGGGCCCATGCCTTCCTTCAGCTGCGACAGCCCTGCATCGACGTCGAACGGAATGGGGGCCGCGCCCAGCTCCCCGAGGGCCTGCTTGAGCTCGGGTTCGATCGAGGCGTCGTCGCGCAGGCGGACAGGCGGACCGCTCATGAGGCGCTCCTGTTCTTCTGGTCGGCGGTGAGTCGGCGGTACTCCGAGAGGAACTCGGCCCGAGCGCGGTGCAAGCGCGAGTAGATGGTGCCGACCGGCACGCCGAAGGCCTCGGCGAGCGCGTCGCAGCTCTCGCCCTCGATCTCGAACAGCACGAACAGCGCGCGCTGCTCGATGGGCAGGGCGTCCAGGGCGCGCTGCGTGTTGACCAGGGCCTGGCTGCTCATCGCCCCCGAGAGGGGGTCGGCGCTCGAGCTCGGGGCCTGCTCGACGCTCGCTTCGTCGGCGACCGGGGCGCGGCGGCTGGACCGGCGCTGGGCCATGCCGACCCGGAGGGCGATCTGCGCCAGCCACGTCGTCGGCTTGGCGGGTCCTTCCACGAACCCGCCGCGGCGATGGGCGACCAGAAAGGTCTCTTGCACGATGTCCTCCACGTCTTGGCCGCGAAACCCGAGCTGCGTCACGTAGCGGGCGGTCCACGCTGCGTGGCGGCGGAAGAGCGCCTCGGCGTCCATCCTGCCCCCGTCCATGTCGCCTCCGCCCGAATCCTTCATCGAAATCCCACGGCGAGCCCGGCGCTCACTCCCAGCCCGGCGGGTGGGGGCTCGCGGGTGCTCAGCACCTGACCGCGCGGGGCGCGCTCCTCGAGCACCGGCCGAACCACTGGAAAGTAGCCGTGAATGCGGGCGGCGGCGGCCACCAGCTCGGCCAGCGGCAAGCTCACGCCGAGGTCCGCCACCAGCGCCGCCCAGGGCAGGTTGGTGGTGCGGTCTCGAGCGAACCCCCGGCCCTCGGCCGACCAGCGCCCCGCGGCGCCCCCGGCGCAAGCTCGGAGCGACGAGTCGTCGAGGCACAGGGACGCCTGCCCGGCGACCATCGCCGTCTCGGAGCTGCCCGCGCCGACCGAGACGCTGCGCGCCGCGGTGCCCCAGCCGGACACGCGGAGGTGCCACGAATCGCCGAGCGGTGCCGCTGCTCCGATCGAAGCACCCAGCACCGGCTCGGGGAGCACGCCTACCAAGGCGAGAACCTGGGCGTCGACCTCGAGCATCACCCGCTCCTCGGGCGGAGCTGGCGGCAAGGCGGGTCTCGACTTCGCCGGCGGCCGAGCAGGCGCGGGTGAGGGCTTCGGGGCTGGCGGCGCGGGCGCCTCCGGGACCGGCTCCAGGATGGCCTGCATCACCGTCGCGTCGATGGCGAGCGCGATGGCCAGCGCCACCGCCGCGCGCAGATCGACGCAGCTCACGTCGCTGGTGTGGAAGCGGCGTTCGGCGCTGGGCTTGCCGTCGCGGCTCAGCACGAAGCGCAGGCTGTCCTCGTCGAGCTGATCGACCACGATCTGGATGCGCCGGTCGACGCTGGGGCGTCCGAGCCAGAGCCGCACGTTGGCCGCGAGCTCGCTCTCGGTCATGCAGCGGTTCTCGACGACGTCGAGCGCTTCAGCGAGGGACCAGGTCTCGGGCTCGGCGTGCGCGGCGGAAGCCCAGCACACGGCTGCTCCCACCGCCGCCCAGCGCCACGCCCGCATCGCCCCGCATTCTACTTCGTTTCGGCGGGAAGCCTCGCTCGAGCTTCGAGAGAGGGCCTCACCTGCCTTGCGGAGCGCGGGGGCGCACCCTAGCTTGGCGCGTGGTGCGCCGCCCGAGCCGCTCGCGTTGGTCGCTCGTCCTGTCGGCGCTGGGCGTCGCGCTCAAGCTCGTAGTCTCGCTCGCCGTGCTCGCGACGCCGCTCCTCGGCGTGTGGGCCGCGTCGTCCTTGGCTGCCTACGGTGGCAAGGCCACCTGGCTCCCCATCCTGGCCGGGCTCCTGGCGTTCCCCCTCGCGCCCCTCGGCTGGGATGCGTGGAGCGAGTACCGGCGCAAGCGGAGGAAGGACGCGCGCGAGCGCATCCTCACCTTCGGTGACCGGCTGCTCCTGCGCACGTTCGCCATCAATTTCGTGCTGCTCGGGTTGCTCCTGGCGACTCGGCCCAGCGTCGCGTTCACTGCGCTCTCGACCCGCGGCGATTGGATGCTCGACGGCCAGCAGGGCGCGCTCGCGGACCAGACGCGCAAGCTGCTCTTCGGCGTGGCCGCGAGGCTCGAGTGGTTGTACGAGCTGTCGCACGAGAACCCGTTCGAGAAGCTGGCGGAGGACGACTCCGACGCGAAGCCGGAGCCGCCACCCGCACCGGCGCCCACGCCGAGCCCCAGCCCGGCGCCGGCGCCCAGCGGCTCGCCCGCGCCGGCGGAGAGGCCCGCGTCGAAGCCCGCGAGCTGGCCGCTGCCGGCGGAGCTGCACCCGCTGGTCCGCGATTTCCCCGCGGCGGAGGAGGGCAGCTTCGAGTCGGTGGCGCGCTTCATCAAGGCGCGGGAGCCCGAGCCGCGCGCGCGCCTCAAGGCGTTGCACGACTACGTCGCCGACCGCATCGCGTACGACGCCGTCGCGCTGGCCGACGACGCCATTCCCGCTCAGGACGCCAAGTCCGTGTTCGACGCCAAGAAGGGCGTATGCGCCGGGTACGCCAACCTGCTCAAGGCCATGGCCAAGGTCACCGGAGACGAGGTGGTGGTCGTGGTCGGCGACGCACGCACGGACGTGGACGAGATCGGCGGCGGCGGTCACGCCTGGAACGCCGCGAAGATCGACGGCACATGGTACCTGCTCGACCCGACCTGGGACTCCGGTCACGTGAAGGGGCGAACGTTCACCAAGGGGTACACGACCAACTACTTCATGACGCCGCCGGAGATCTTCGGCGTGGACCACCTCCCCGAGGAAGAGCGCTGGCAGCTCCGGCACCGCCCCATCAGCCGCGGCGAGTTCATGCGCCAACCGATGTTGCGTGCGCGCTTCCACGCCTACGGCCTCGCGCTCGAGAGGCCGGACCGCTCCCAGGTCACGGTCGGCGCCGAGCTCGGGATCGAGCTCCGAAACCCAGGCGGCGCCTTCATGCTGGCGAGCATGACCGCGAAGGGCGCGCGCGACGACGAGCTCGGCGAGCACTGCGAGGTCCGCCCAGGGCCGCGTATCGGTGTGAGCTGCCGCTTCCCTCGGGACGGCGTGTACCGCGTGCTGCTGTTCGCCGGGCCGGAGGAGCACGGCAGCTTCGAGCACGTGGGCACGTTCGAGGCGGTGAGCAGGCGCTGATCAGAGCTGCGAGGCCAGCTCGCCGAGGGAGTGGAACGCGGAGGCACCCGCGACCAGCAGCACGGTGAACGCCACCCATGTGGTCCAGGGCCACAGTGAGGCGGCGAGGTCTTCGTCGAGGGCGCGCCGCTTCCAGCGCTCGGCGCGGGCTCGAGCGTCCGCGCTCCAGGCGATCAGCGCGCCGTGCGCGAAGCAGAGCGGCGCCCGGCAGAAGGGGCAGTCGAAGATCGCCGCGGTCGCGCCCGGCGGCACGCTGCCCCCGCAGCTGGGACAGCGCCCGCCGCGGGGACGCCGCGCCACCTCCGCCTCCACTTCCGCGAGCCGGCGGCGGATCCGCGCCTCGATCCGACTGGGTAGGAAGAGCACCAGCGCCGCCACCCCGCCAGCTGCCAGGCCGAGGGCGCCGAAGAGCACGACCACCGCGTGGGCGACGCCGACCCAGAGCGGCTCGAGAGCGCTCGCGGCGTAGGTCACGACGATTGCCCCGAGGAACGCGGGAGTCGCGACGATCGCCCCGGCGATCAGCGCACCGGTGCGAGCGCGGGCGCGGGCTTCGAGCTGGATCGCCGCCCCGAGCGCCAGCGTCGCTTCGCGCTCGAGCTCCGCTGCGTTGGCGGCGCCGGCGCGGGCCGCGCGGTCCTTCTCTTCCACGTAGCGGCGGTGCCCGCAAAACGGACAGAGCACCACCACGTCACCGCCGTCGACCCGGATCTCTCCGCCACAGCTTCGGCAGCGCTCGACTTGCAGCATGTCGTCAGCGGCTCACTCGGCCAGCGCCAGGGTCTTCTGTGCGATGGCGGCCATGGCGGTCTTCGCTTGCTCGTTGGTGCAGGGGGCGGGGGCGGGGTAGCTGAGGCCGATCGAGACGACCTTCTGACCCTTGCGCGCGTCGAGCGTGGCACCATTGGCGCCCTGCGAGTGAAACGCGGCCTCGTCGCCCACGCCCGTCACGGCTTCGTACTCGCTCGCGTTGGGTTGTTGCAGGTCCAGAAAGTACTGGTGCGCGTCGTAGCTCTCCAGGCAGCGATAGACCACCACGATGTTGTACTCGGTCGCGCTGCTGACGTTCTTCTGGTAGCCGCAGGTGTTGACCGGGCCTCCACCGCTGGTGTCGATGGGGCTCAGCACGTCGTAGCCGCTTCCGCAGGCGCTCTCGACCTCGGCCACCGGCAAGCGCTCGCAAAGGTTGGTCAGCGCCTTGCACTGGGTCTCGTCGCCGCCTCCGGCGGAGTCGTCGCTCGAGCAGGAGGTCACGAGGAGTAGGGAAAGCAGAAGGATTGCGCGGGACATGGCGCCAGCATCAGCAGAGCGGTCGCTGGTTCGCAAGTCCCTCTGCGGAGCCAGCGCAAACCGAGGGTTGGCACCCGGGAGTTGCGATCGTCGAGGGCCCTCAGGGGTCGCCCCCCGAGTCTCCGGGCATTTCCCAGCGCGACGCACATGGCACGTGGCGTGCGTCTGGATGGAGCCATGCGTGGGGTCGTGGCTCTGGTCTTGGCGTGCACCGCCTGCGGTGCGGACGCGGCGGGCGGCTCGACGTCGAACGAGCCGGGCAACTCCGGCGGCGCCCAGAGCGTCAGCTCAGGCGGCGCTTGGGCCACCGGCGGCGGCAAGGGCAAGAACCCCTCGAGCCCGAGCGGCGGTGGTGCCGCGGGGCAGGCGGGTGAGAGCGGCACTGCGGGCGAGGCCGGCGCCGCGGGCCAGAGCGGCGCTGCGGGAGAGAGCGGCGCTGCGGGCGCCGGCGGCAGCGAGCCGAGCGATCCCTGCGCGGGCCTCGACTACACCGGCAAGTGCGAGGGCAGCGTGCTGGTGTGGTGCGAGGAGGGCGCGCTGAAGAAGGTCGACTGCGCCGCGGACGGGCGGAAGTGCGGCTGGCAAGACGCGAACGTCGGTTACAACTGCCTGAAGCCGGCGCCGCCGCCGGGGAGCTTGGGCTTCGGCTACCCGGTCGGCGACAAGACCACCTACCCGGCGGGCGGCTGGATGGTGTCGCAGGTGCTCGGCAACTACCTGTACTCGCCGCCCTTCGTCGGCGGGCATCTGGCGGAGGACGTCTTCAATCCGAACGGCCCGTCGGCGAACCAGCCGGTCTACTCGGTCGCGGACGGGACGGTGGCCTTCGCCGGCACGAACTCGAGCTCCTACAAGAACGTCGTGATGATCAAGCACGACCTGGGCAACGGCACGAAGATCTGCTCCTTCTACGGTCACCTGTGGCCACCCGTCGTGAGCACGGGGCAGAGCGTCAAGCGCGGGCAGAAGATCGCCGAGGTGATGGACTGGGCCTACTTCTACGGCAACGAGAACTCGCACCTGCACTACGCGCTGGTGACCGAGGCGGTCTGCAACCAGGCGCTCGGGGGCAGTGGCGCGCTCTGCGGCTACGACCAGACCAGCGGGCCGAACGGCATCTCGGACCTGACCAACGAACCGGCGACCTACACGTCCGCCGGCGACGCCTGCGGCTCCCACAAGCACGCGAACGGGTACATCGCGCCGAGCAAGTTCATCAAGGCGAATCACTTCTGACTCGGGTTTCGCGCTTTCCTGCTCCGCGAGCGCTGCTCTGCGACGCCCCTGCTCGAGGTTCTCGTCGAGACCCGATCCGGGCCGCCAGGCGACTACTCCCACCCCACAGCGGGGGCGCGCCGGCCTCGCCGCAGCTCTCGTGGGGCTCGGCCTCAGTGGCAGGCCGAGTTCTGTTGCGCCAAGACGGCGAAAGTCGAGGCTGACCTTGCGTGTTAGCTTTCGGTGCCGATGAGCCCCGACAAGCCCGCGCGGAACTGGCGTGCGCCGGCCGCGGCAGCGCTCGGCGGCGTGGTCTTCGCGCTCTCGGCGCCGCCGACGGACTTCTACCCGGCGGTGTCGATCGGGCTCGGCTTGCTGTTCGTCTCGACCCAGGCCGTGGTGCGGGTGCGGGCGGTGGTGCTGATGGCGATGATCTGGGCCACCAGCGCCGGGCTCGTGGGCATGCGCTTCGTTCCCAGCGTCATCGTGCGCTTCACGGATCTCGGCTTCGCGCTGGGCCTGCTCGCGCTGTTCCTGCTCTCGGTCATCCAGTCGGGCACCTGGGCCATCGGCCTCGCCATCGCGCGAGTGGTCGAGCGCCGCACGGGCCTCGACTCGCGGGCGGGCTTCGGGCTCGGCACGCTGATCGCGCTCAGCATGGTGTTCGTGATCGCCTGGACCCCGGCGGGGCTGGTCTCGCCCTGGCCCGTGTTCGTGCAGCTCGCCGAGCTGATCGGTGAGAAGGGTGTGTCTTTCCTGATCGCGGTCTCGGCCGCGCTCTTCGCCTCGCCCCTCGTGCCGTACGTGGCCCGCGCCGCGCCGGAGGACCGCCGGCCCTGGCTCGGTCCGGCGCTCGGCGCGCTCTTGCTCGCGCTGATGGCGGGGCACGGCGCGCTGCGCATGCGCCAGGTGCGGGCCGCTCACGCGGCGCTCCCCACGATGAAGCTCGGAGTCGTCCAGGCCGCCGTCGAGGCGCGGCTGCGCTGGCAGCCCGGGGCGCGGGAGCAGATCTTGGCGCGCCTGCGCCGGCTCAGCGTGGACTCCGAGCGCGGCGGGGCCGAGCTCACGATCTGGCCGGAGGCGGCGTACCCCTTCGTGCTCGATCACGCCGCAGGACGCATGCAGCGCGGGCGTCGCGCCATCGTCGGCGGCGGCGTGCGCGGCCCGGTGTTGTTCGGGCTGATCACCACCGCACCGGGGGGCGATGCCGGACACAATGCCACGACCGTGGTCAGCCCCGAGGGTCTGGTCCAGGTCCCGCAGGCGAAGATGGAGCTCCTGTGGTTCGGCGAGACGGTGCCCTTCGGCGAGCACCTGCCGTTCTTGCGCAAGCTGTTCTCGCGGGCCGGCGGGCTCATCCCGGGCAAGGACGTGTCGCTGCTGTCGAGCGGCCCGGCGCGCATCGGCGTCCTGAACTGCTACGAGGACACGCTGCCGGCGGTGAGCCGGAAGATCGCCAAGGTCGGCCCCAACCTCCTGGTGAACGTCACCAACGACGCCTGGTTCGGTCCGACGGCGGAGCCGGAGCTGCACCTGCGCCTGTCCGCGCTGCGGGCCGTCGAGACGCGCCTCGACCTGGTGCGCGCGGTGAACCTGGGCGTGCCGGCCTGGATCGACGCGAGCGGCGCCGTGCGGGTGCGCGGCTCCGCCGAGGCCGAGAGCGTGATGCACGTCACCCCCGCGCTGAGCGAGGCCGGTCCGACCGTGTACGTGCGCTTCGGCGACACGCCGCTCTGGATCGCGCTCGGGCTGGCCATGGCCGAGGCGTACCGCCGGCGCCGCGTCAGCGCGACTCGTACACCGTGAGCGACGGCAGCTCCACGCAGGTGAGAAAGCCGTCTCTTCCACAGCCGGTGTCGATGCCGATCACGTTCTCACCCGCCCACAGGTCCTTCGGGTCGTCCGGCGTGTGCTGCGACAGCTCCGGCGGGAGCAGGTCGGTGCAGGTGTGGCCGAACACCACGCGCTTGCCGCGGTAGTTGCGGAAGAAGTGCTCGTCCCGCAGCCACAGGAGCTGCACCGGCGGGTGGGGCAGCTGGCTCGGGTGCAGGAAGTCGCCGTTCGGACCCGGCGGCAGCCCGGCGTGGACGTAAATGGCGTGCGCGTCCTCGTACCAGTACGGCAGCTTCTCCAGCCACTCGACGATGCGCCGCGGGAAGAAGCGCCCGCTCTCGAAAGCCTCGCGCTCCTCGGCGATGGGCTCCTGACCCGTGACGGCGACCGGTGCGTTGATGAAAGAACGGTACGCCGGCAGGCAGCCGTGGTGGGGCGGACGCACGAACTCCGGCCAGCGGTGCCTGCGAACGCGCAGCCAGGCGTCCTCGTGGTTGCCGCGCAACGCGACCACCTTGGCCTGGATCATCTTGGGCAGGTAGCGCACGTATTCGACCACCTGCTTGGAGTGCGGGCCGCGGTCGATGTAGTCGCCGAGAAAGACCAGCGTGTCCTGGGTGTCGAGGCGCGGTAGCTTGGCCATCAGCTTGCGCAGGTGCCCGAGCTCTCCGTGGATGTCGCCGATGGCGAAGGTTCGGCCGGCCATGCGCCTTCGATCTTAGCTATAGTGCCGGCGTGAGGGCGACGTCGTTTCGTGAGGTCCGGGCGCTGCTCGAGGGGCTCGGGGACGCCCCGGCGCTCGCTGGGCCGTGGAGCTACTCCGAGGTGCTCCAGCACTGCGCGCAGAGCATCGAGTGCTCGATGCAGGGCTACCCGAAGCTCCGCTCCGGGCTGTTTCGCGCCACCATCGGCCGGATTGCCAAGCGGAAGTTCCTGAAGCAAGGGCACATGAGCCACGATCTCGCGGCCGCGATCCCAGGTGCCCCCGCGCTCGATCCGGCGCTGCCCCTCGAGGCTGCGCGCGAGCGCTTGCTCACCGCCATGGGGCGCTTCGAGGCTCTCGCCGCCGAGCCCAAGGAGCATCTGGCCTACGGCCCCTGCACCAAAGCGGAGTACGAACGGCTCCACGCCATGCACGTTGCCAATCATCTCGGAGCGTGAGCGCCGAAGGACCGCCGCCGGGCCCCCGTGGTAAGGGTTCCCGCATGACTCGCTTCGCCCTCGCGCTCGCGCTCCTGACCGCCGCCTGCACCAAGGGCGCCGGCCCCTCCCCGGCCGACGGCTCCTCTCCAGCGCCGCCCGCCACCGCCGGGGAGGCGCCCGTCGCGTCGGCCGAGGCGCCCGCGGGAGAGGCTCTCCCGAGCGGGGAGCTGCCCGCGGAGCTGAACGCCTCGACGAGCAGCGTGGCGGGCTGCCTGGCCAGCCCGGGCCGGACCGAACAGGCGCCCCGGGCGCGGGCCATGGAGACGAAGCCCGAGCTCACGGTGACCCCGGTGGCCGGCGGCGTGCGCGTGGCCCACGCGGTGTCGCACGCCTGCTGCCTGGACTCGAAGGTCGCGACCAGCGTCAGCGGCAACACCGTCACCATCACCGAGAGCCTGTTCGGTACGCCGTGCCGCTGCATGTGCAGCTCGACCATCTCGACCTCGGTGCGGCTTTCGCCCGGGGACTACACGCTGCGCGTGGTCGTGGATCACGACGGGCAGAAGACCGAGAGCGAGCAGAAGCTCGTGGTGAAGTGAGCCCAAATGACAAGTCCCCGACTCTCTGACGAGAGCCGGGGACGTTGGCAGTGCTCGGGCTCGCCTGCGCGAGTCACCGAGCGCAGTCGATCACTGAACCAGATCCTTGAGCGCCTTGAGGGCGGTCGCGCGGACCTTCTTGCTCGCCGGCTTCGCCGGAATCGTGATCGGCTCCTTGGTGAAGGGGTTGATGCCCTGACGCTCTTTCGTCGCGGGCTTCTTCACCACGCGGAGCTTCACCAGCCCCGGCACCACGAACTCGCCCGGACCACGGCTCGACAGCTGCTTGCGGATGAGCTCCTGCAACGCCTCGAACACGCGGTTCACGCTCTTCTTGTCCAACTCGGTCGCGCCAGCGACCTCACCAACCACCTGAGCCTTCGTCAGCCTCTTGCCAGCCATATTTCGCCTCCTAATGGAAACCTACGCTTGTCGCCGTCTCCCGCCCTCTAGGCCGCCCCGTGAACCTTCCAGGATCATCGCGAGAGCCGTCCAAGGCACGCGACAGGTAACAAGGGAATTTCTGCCGTTCAAGCGAAATTCGATCACGAGACGCACAAAAACGCCTTTTTTTCAGGGCTCGCGGCTCGAATGGACGCAATTGGGTGAAAAAAGCACATCCGCACACACGATCTCGGGGCGCGGGTCGCTTGCGTCACCGCACCCGGGCGGAGCGCGATTTTCGACCTCGACCCGCCGCTGGGCGCGCTCCTCTGGCGACGCGCTTCGGGCTCGCCGGTGCGCTCGCGGCGCGTACCAGGCGGCGCGTCAGGCTGACCATCTCGCGCTTCTCTTCCGGCGTCGCGTGGTCGAAGCCGATCAAGTGCAAGAGACCGTGCGCGAGCAGGAAGCGCACCTCCTCGTACAGCACGCGCTTGCGCGCGCGGGCCTGGCAGAGCGCCGTGTCGAGCGAGATCACCACGTCACCGAGCACCAGATCGCGACCGCCGTTCGCGCGCTCGTGAGCGTCGCGCGCCGCGCGCTCGTCGATGGGGAAGGCGAGCACGTCGGTCGGCTTGTCCTTGTCGCGCCACTCGCGGTTCAGCTCGCGGATGGTCGAGTCGTCGGTGAGCAGCACGCTGAGCTCGGCGTCGGCGAGACCCAGGGCGCCGAGCATGCGCTCCGCGATCACGCGCACCGTGGTCGCACCGAGCGCCGGCGAGCGTCGCGCGCTCCTTCGGACCAGCGCGGGCACGCGCTCAGCCCTGCGGGATCTTCTTCGCGTCCTCGAGGAACTTGGCGAGACCCATGTCGGTCATCGGGTGCTTGGCGAGCTGCGTGATGACCTTGAACGGGATGGTCGCCACGTGCGCGCCCATCAGCGCCGCCTGCACCACGTGGATCGGGTGCCGCACGCTGGCCACGAGCACCTCGGTATCGAAGTCGTAGTTGTCGTAGATGGTGACGATCTGCTGGATCAGGTCCATGCCGTCCTCGCTCAGGTCGTCGAGGCGGCCGACGAAGGGCGAGATGTACGAAGCGCCGGCTTTTGCCGCCAAAAGCGCCTGGGTCGCCGAGAAACACAGGGTCACGTTGGTCTTCACGCCTTCGGACTTGAACACCCGCACAGCCTTCAGGCCGTCCACGATGAGCGGCACCTTCACGACGATGTTCTTGTGGATCTTCGCCAGCTCCCGGCCCTCGCTCAGGATGCCCTGGGTGTCCGTAGCCAGCACTTCCGCGGAAATCGGGCCGTCCACGACCTCGCAGATCTGCTCGATGGCCTTCCGCATCGGCAAACCCGCCTTGGCGAGCAGCGAGGGGTTGGTGGTCACGCCGTCGATGGCGCCCATGGCCCAGGCTTCCTTGATTTCGCCGATGTCCCCGGTGTCGATGAAGAACTTCATGTTGGCCTCGCAGCCCACGTAGCGAAAACGCCGGGCGGCGGCAAGGGACGACCGCCTTTCCAAGGAAACGGTCGGGAGCTACGTTTCATCCTCAGTGGCTCGGCCGTCGCGTCCTCCCGGGTTCGACATGACGTACCGGCCGGCGGAGACGTCGTTCGCTCCGCCGTTCGTCGTGCTCGTCCCGTCGTTCATCTACTTGTCGCTCGCGCTGGTCGCGATCGGCGTGGTGATCGCGGCGCACGTGGGGCCCACCAACTCGAACCTGCACATCTGGATCGTCGAGCAGGACCCGCGCCGGGTGATCGGCTCCCGGACCTTCGCCACGCTGATCGCCGCTTCCGCGCTCTCCGTGCTGTTGCGCGCCAGCATGCGCGGCGTGCGCATCCGGCCCGACGGCATCGAGTACCGCGACGTTCTCTTGGGCTGGCCGCGCATCCGCCGCTACCGCTGGCCGCAGATCGACCGCATCATCCTCGATCAGCCCCGCAGCATCGTGCTCGACCTCTGGGACGGCACCCACGCCTTGCTCCCCGAGGTCGGCGACCGCGCGGGGCTGTCCATGGCCCTGGAGAAGGTCGCCCACGCGCGGGCCATCCCAGTCCGGGGGGGCAAGGGCGTGGACGAGATCCCCGAGAGCGACGAGCTCGCGGACGAGGAGGGTTGAAGAAGAGGCGGCTCACGCTCCAGCTCGAGAGCTGTCGAATAAGGACGACCTCCAGGCCGTGCTGCTCGGTATGCGGCCGAGCGGAAGGTGAGAAACGAAGCACTCTCGATCAGCCTCGGCCTCGCAGAAGTGGGGTTGTGAAAGGCGCAGCTTCGGCAGCGGCTCGACGGCGGCGGGAGCTGGTCCGGATGTTTGGGGGCTATTCGGGCGGCGGCCGTGGCTCTGCGAGCCTCCGGCGGCGGCGCGATGGAGAGAGCGCGGCGAGGCTCTTGGAGATCCTGGACGCGCGGTCGCGGGCGTTGGCACGGTCCGAAGGAGAAACGGCGAAGGGCAGCGCCACGGGTATCTCGCTCGAGACCCACCGCGCTGCCGCTGACAAAGACTACCAAGGGCATCGTCTCGATCCCTCCTTTGCGGTGCGCTAAGTTGGCTCGGATGAGCGACGCCGGGGGCACGAGCAGCTGCGGTCTTTGCGGCGAGGGGGCGCGAGCGGGCGATCTGACCCGGGGGCGAAAGCGGTCGATCTGCCGGGGCTGCGTGGAGCACGGGTTACGCGCGACCCTAGCCAGCACTCGGACGCACCGGGACGGTGAAGATGCACCGCGTGCCTACGAGTCGTGCTCGGTGTGCGGCGAACGGACGTCGCAGCCAACGCTGTACCGCGCGGCGCTTGGCACGGCCTGCACGACCTGCTTGTACGAGAGCTACAACCTGCTGACGCAGATGCTGGAAACGACGAGCCGGCGACAAAAGCACTTCGCGACCGTCGACGGGGGCACGGTCGCCGCGTTGCTCGACGGCCACTTCGACGGGCTTGAAGCGATGGACGTCGTCTCCGCGGTTCGCGAGTTCCCGATGTACCTCCGCGCAGATCTTCAGCGGGCGCTGGATGCTCGTTTCGGCGAGATCGGCGTCGAGTGCATCGGGTTTCGAACACGGTACAGCCACGAGACAGTCGACTACGCCAGCCTGCTGAACCGAGACCACTACCCAGTTCTCGTGGCTCCGTTGCAGTACGAGGACGTGCACATCGGGGAGCACGAACCCGTGCGCTGTGTGCGCCAAGGCCTGTGGCTCGCCGAGATCGGCGGGCTCAAGTGCGCGCTCATCGCGGTTCCCGCCCAAAAGCACGGCCTGACGACCGGCTGGCACGTGGAGATCGCCGTTCCAGTCGGCCCGGCAGGCGAAAAGTTCGTGCGAGACACGTTCCGCAAGCTGGAGGAAGCCATCCAGGCGTCGGCGTCCTACAGAGGAAAGGTGCTGTCGCTCGAGAGCGAGCGCCAGTTCTCGGGCATGGCTGCCGGGAACATCGTCGTTCATCGCCTCGAGCCGGTCGCCCGCGAAGAAATCATCCTTCCAACGCGCACGCTGGAGCTCCTGGAGCGCAACGTCTTCAACTTCCTGGCACAGCGGCGGCGCATGCTGGAAATGAGGATGCCCATCAAGAAGGGGCTCTTGTTCTACGGTCCCCCGGGCACCGGCAAGACCCACACCATCCGTTACCTGGCCGGCGCGTTGAAAGAACACACCACGCTGCTCGTCACGGCCGAGCAGTGTGGCATCGTCGCGGAATACTTGGCGCTCGCGCGGCTCCTGAGCCCCGCCATCGTGGTCATCGAAGACGTGGATCTGATCGCCCGCGAGCGCGAGAGCCTTCAGACGCCGGCGCAGGAAAGCCTGCTGAACCGCCTGCTCAACGAGATGGACGGCCTGCGCGAGACCGCCGAGGTGCTCTTCATCCTCACTACGAATCACCCCGAGTCCCTGGAAAAGGCACTCGCAGGTCGGCCCGGCCGCATCGACCAAGCGTTGGAGTTCCCGCTGCCGGACGACGAGGGGCGGCGCCGGCTGGTAGACCTCTACCGCCGCGAGCTCATCGTTTCGGCGGATCTGGTGGCGAACATCGTCCAGCGCACGGAGGGCGTCAGCGCCGCTTTCATCAAGGAGCTCATGCGTCGCTCCGCTCAGTACGCGTTCGAGCGATCCGCCGACGCGGCGGAGGCGACGATGGACGACGTCGATCGGGCGCTCCAGGAGCTGCTCTTCGAGGGTGGCAAGCTGAACAGAGCCTTGTTGGGCGCGAAGCTCGATTGACGGTTCGTCCGGCACCCGAAACACGAAGCGGGCTCGTGGCCGCTCAGCAGCAACGGCGGCCGGAACGGGCGGTCCCGTCAGGTCGGAGCATTCATCGAAGGATGCGCGCGGTCAGAGCATCCATCCAGCGCGCAAGTTGAGGGTCGGAACGGTGGCGCGGCCGATGGTCTCGAGCGTGTCTTGCACCTTCTGATCGTTCGGCTTGACGTACTTGTCGATGACCTCGGCCGGCACGTCCGGGGGCAGCTGCGTGTCGAAGTGGACTTCACTGGGCGCGAGGGGGACCTGAAGGCCGACGTCGATGCCCAGAGTGAAACCCGAGCCGAACGTGTGTTGGAGGCCGAGCTGCGGAGTCAGCACCAGCGTCCGGACGGACGCTCTGCTCTCGACGACGAGCGCGTCCGGCAGAGTGGGCGCGATGGCTTTGTAGGGGCGAACGTCGTAGCTGCTCTTGAACGAGCCCTTGATGGTCGCGTATCCGACTCCTGCCCCCACGAAGAACATGCCGCCGAACGGGAAGAGCCGGCCGTAGGCGTCGTACTCTTGGTAGGAAAGCTCGGCCTCGCCATAGAGTGAGATCCTTATCTTCGGGATTAGTCCGACGTTCACTCCGGCCCCGAAGTAGCGCGTGAGCTTGATGGCACCACCGAAGCTCAAGACGCTCGGCAAACCGACCCCGACCAGGCCGCCGATCCGGAACGGGCCGAACAGGCCGTCCGCGGAGTCGTCTTCTTCCTTGGCCTCGGGCTTCTCCTCGTCGTCCGATGCAGGCGGCGAACGCTGCCCGCTCTCACCGCGTGCCGTCGGCGGCGCGTTCGACCACTGCGTGGTGCGCGGCTTCGGCTGAGGTGACGTCCGCGGTTGCTCGGCGGGGGCGCTGCGCGACTTGGCGGGCGTGCGCGGCTTCTCCGACGAAGGATGTTTGGGGAAGGTCGCCACCGGAGGTTTCTTCGGAGGCGTCTCGGCCGATGGTGGCGGCTTGGGCGGCGGCTCCGGAGGCTCTTCCGGCGCAGCTGGCGCTTCCGGTGGAGCCGGCGGTTCTTCCGGTGGAGCAGGCGGCGGGGGCGGCGGGGGCGGCGGGGGCGGCGGGGGCGGCGGGGGCGGCGCGGGCGGCGCGGGCGGCGCGGGGGGAGGGTCAGGAGGCGGAGCGGGAGGCTCGGACGGCGGGTCGGCAGGCGCAGGCTTTGGCTCTTCCTGTGCCCCGACCGGCGATGTCAGGAATGCGAGAGCCAGCGCTGCTGTGAAAGTCCGTCGGCGGCTCGCGTGTCGGTGCGAGTGAGGAATCGAAGAAGCCCCGGTCACGAAGCCCGCGATGGTACTCCGCCCCGATGACGAGCGATAGCTCGCGGCACGCGAAGCGCCGGAAACCACGAACGATCGAGGCGATCATCAGCCCGGCAGCGACGGCGACCGCGGCGCAGGCCGTGCGAGCCGTTGCTTGCGAACGGCGCGGGCGTTCGTCAGCGTTCGAAGTACGAGCGGTACCAATCCGTTTCGTGGTGGTCGATGGCGGAGGCATCCGGCACGAAGCGCGGGTCGAGATGTGCCCGAATGCGACCCAGGGTGCGGTGGTCCCGCTGACTGACGATCGGGATCCCGGCGCGCAAGAGCAGCGCCGAGGCGACGCCGACCCCGGCCACGAACTCGCGACGCTCCACCAATCGGCAGCCCCTGGAGATGACCTGACTTCCGCACGCCGCGCTCATGTCCGTGACGATCGCCAGCTCCACCGCGTGCGCTTGGGCGTGCTCCAGCATGTTGCGCGCCCCGAGCCGCATCTGCTCGGTGAGATCCGAGCCGTGCTCGTCCAAGACCCGCGCCCGCCCGTCGACGACGTCGAAGCCGTCACCCCCGTGGATGTCGGGCATGGTCCGCGGAGTGCCCATCCCGCTCTCCTCCGGGCAGAACGGAATGGCCTTCACGACGTCGAGCGCCAGGAGCTCGCGGAGCACCGCGCCCAAACCGTAGTCGGTGCCGTTCACGCCGCACGGGAGGCCAGCCAGGCAGCCACTGACCAGGACGCGCAGCGGCTCTGCCGCGGTCGGCACGCGCAGCGGCAGGGGAAGGTCAGGGTGATGGGCGAGGCGCATGGACCCGCATCCTAACCCGGCGCGCGTCGTCACCCAGAAGTTCGAGGGTGATGCGCTCGCGGCGTTGCCAACGGGACCGGCGCGTCACTCGAGCCGCAGGTCGTCGATCAACACGCCGACCTTGGCGCAACCGGATCCCTCGTAGTAGTCGCCCGAGACGTGCAGCAGAACGTCCTTGCCTGCCTCCGGGATGGGGACGAGCACGCCGGCTTGCTTGCCAATCTGCATCGCGCCGGCGTCTGCAGGCAGGGGCGACAGCTCGCTCGTCGTGAACGAGGCCTGCTGTCGCTGAGCTCCGCCAATCACGCCGGCGGCCACGTAGATCGAACCCGCGAAGTTGGAGCAAGCGGACACGATGCGAGTCTCCATCGCGATGTTCCCTTCGCTGCTCACCCGCTGGAGCCTGAGGAGCGCGGAGGCTCCGGGGGCCAAGTAGAGCATCTTCGTGCCGGTGATCGCCGGCTCGCCCGCGAAGCCGTCCACGAGCTGGGCACCGCCGAGCATTCCTTGTGACGAGCCGCCCTCGAATCCGTCTTGAGTCAGCACCCCGAAGTCGGGCGGGGTCGTGACGACGAGCGGGGCAGGCTTGCCCACGCCTGCCAGATCCGAGCCGTTCACGAGGAGTGAAAGCTGGGCTCCGAGCGGCAGGACGAGGTCGCTGCGAAATCCCACCACGTAGCCCGCGGCGAGGATCGGAGAGAGCGCGTGGGGCGCCCCCGGAACCGACAGCGTCGCGGTCGCGGTTGGCTGTAGGGCTTCGCTGACGACGACACCGAGCGGGTTCAGCCCGCCGGCGCTGGACACCTGGGCGCTCGGAGCGGTGTCGTCGATCTCGCCTGCGAGCGCGACATCCGCCGTCAGCGTGATTTCACCCGTGTCGTCGCTGCACTCGGTTCGGGACAGCGTTGCGACGCCGCTGAGCTCGACGACGCCATCCGTGTCGTGATCGGAGAGCTCGAGCGTAGCGGTCGCGAGATCCCGATGACCCGGGCACATGTTCCAGCCTTTTGGCAGAGCTTCCAGCTGGATCGGGGACGTGAGCTTCCACTTGGCGCCCTCCCGCGCCAGCTCGCCCACCGCCGCACGCCCCGACGAAGACCAGACGATGGACAGCGTCGTGGGTGACGCTCCGGCCACGTGCAACGTCACGGGGCCGCAGGGACCGAGACACTCCCCGATCAGCTGGACGTCGAACGACTTTCCTGCCAGGTCAATCGTGGCACCGTCTGTGCCATCCGCGGGGCTGTCGGCGCCGGCATCCTGACCAGCCGGATCCATTGCTTCCCCGCGTGTTCGTTCGCAGGACCCGGCGAGCGCGAGCAGGAAGGGGGTCAGCGCGACGAGCCGGCGCGACATGTCACCCCCCGGCAAAGCAAGGAGCGCGCCAGGCCTGGATGCCCTTTGGCTTCGGTGCTCGACCAGGAAGACCGCGACGTCGGCTCTGCTGATACGGCCTAAGAGGACCTCGACCTTGCCATCGCCGTCGAAGTCGAAGACGGCGGAGCCGGTGGAGCCGTTGTTCTCGTCGGTGGGCTTTCGACCACAGGGCCAGACCAGCCAATGTGCTGGGCGCGGTCCCGTCCATCAGCTTCTTGCCGTCCAGCACGACGTAGCCGGGGGAACCCGACGTAGCCGGCGTCGGGAGTCCCGTTGTCTCGTCTCCGGGGACGTGTACGATTCGGAAGAGGGCATGCTCCAACGGGCCGCCATCGTGTTGCTGCTCGCTAGCGGGCTCTGCGCGACGCCCACACCGGCGCGAGCGTGCGGCCCGGGCGGAGCGACGGGTGCGTCGGTGGCTCCGCGGCAAGGCGCGGTCGTACCGAGGAACATCCCCGCCATCCACGCCTTCCCGGGCTGGAGCTACGGGACGCCTTGCACCGCCGGCACGGTCACCCTTTCGCAAGCGCCATCCACGCCGATCGCGCTGACGCCGAGCGCGACCGAACCGAACGTGTACCTGCTGGCGGGGCCGCTCGTAGCGGGGGCGAGCTACGCGGTCGAAAACCCTTCGACATGCACTTGGAACGTGCCGTCGCCCGTCTCGTTCACCGCGGGCGACAGTCGCAAGCTCCCACTCGAGACCGGCAAGCTCGAGATCGCGGCGTCAGGATTCGGGTACATCTCATGGTCCTCCGGCTCGTGCTCGTGGGGGAACCAGGGCCCATGGGTCCAGCTGCGACTGCGCCCCGCCTGCGACCTGGTCCCCTTCCTCCCGGTGACGCGCTTCACCACGGAGGTGTCCGGCGGCGCTTGGGCGACGTCCGGCGTCGGAGCAACGGTGGCGGTCGCCAACGAACACCTGGAGAGTCGAACGGTGGGCATGGTCTGGAGCAGTTGCTCCAGTACCGAGGTGGGGCCGCCACCAACCACGGGGAAGCAGCAGATCAGCGTTCGGGCGCACATCGTCGGAGCTTCGATCGACCCGGCACCTGCCGAGCTGACCTTCGACTTCGACTGCACGCAGGATGCGGGCAGCTCTTCTCCACCCTGGCCGAGCCCGGAGCTGGTCGACGTGGTGGGGCCTTGCATCGCCGACTTCGACGCGTCCACACCGCCGATCGACGCGACGGACGAAGCAGGAGAGAACGACGCGTCGGCCGCCGAAGCGTCGGTCGACGCGGGCATCGGGGGCGCGGCTGGCTTTGGCGCTTCGGCGGGCGCCGCGACGGACCTGGAAGCGGGCGACCCCCGCGAGCTGCGGCCCGCGGGCGCGTGCTCTCATGACGGGCACGGCAGCGGCTCGGGTCTGGCGCCGCTCGCTCTCTTCGTCGCCGCCGGCCTGGTCGCGGGCCGCCGGCGAGCCCCGAGCTCCCCGTGAGCGTGAGCGTGAATGGCGAGAACCTCGTCTTCAGCTCCAGGAGTCTCCGAGGTGGCGGGAACTTTCTCCCGGCCGTAGTGTCGCGGGCTAGATGGCCGTGACCGAGCCCCCGCCGATACCGGACCTGCTCCACCCCCAGCCGCTGCTCAGGATCGACCTCGACAAGACGCGGCTCGGGCTGAGCTTGGCCTTCGCGGGCGGGGTCTCCGGCGGCTTGTTCGAGGAGGCACTGGACCAGGCCACGCTGGCGCCCTCCACCTGGGAGCCCGCCGCGTTCGAGAACGACCTGTTCCTGCGCCGCTTCGTCGCCGGCTGCTTCAAGATCCGCGCCGGTCGCGAGGAGGGACCGCTCGCGGCGACCCATCTGGTGAGGCTGCTCGCCCACCCGCCCCGCGAGCGCGCCATCGTGGAGCACCGGCGGGCCATCCTGGCGGAGCTTTCCACCGAGAGCGCGCTGCGCGCCCGGCTCGAGGAGCTGTACCGGCAGCTGCGGCGCCTGCGCGCGCTCCTGGAGAACACCAGCGGGATCCGCAACTGGGACCCCAGCCGGCGCCAGCTCGACATCCTGCTGATCGTGAAGGAGCTGTTCGAGCTGATGGCAGGCGGGTTCGGCGCCAGCCGTTCGGGGCTCGGCGTCCTCGGCAGCTTCGGCGCGCGCGTCCTGACGAGCGAGCCGTATCGTGCGCTCTCGGATCTCCTCCGCTACGACGAGCGACTCGCCACCCTGAGCCTGAAGGTCGGTGTCGGCGCGGACGGGCGCATCCGCGGCTTCGAGGTGGTCTCGGTCGCGGAGGACGCCGAGAACCCGTTCGTCAATCCGCCCTGGCGCCGCTGGTTGGCGAAGCTCGAGCTGTTTGCCCGTGGCTACCGCTTCAGCGACGGCGAGGTGATGACCCGACTGGTGGACGCGGTGTTCATGGGGCTGGAAGACGACATCGTGGTCTTGGTCCAGCTGCTCGGCGACCTGGAGTTCTACTTGGGCGCGCTCGCCTTCGCCGATCAAGCGCGCGCGGCGGGGCTCGAGGTGTGTCTGCCGGAGCTCGTCTCGGCCGAGTCTCCCCGGGAGCTCCGCGGCCTCTTCAACCCGCTGCTGCTGATGAGCGGGATCCAGCCGGTGCCGTGCGATCTGGTGTCGAGCCGGCTCGCCACCACCATGCTGGTGACCGGGCCGAACTCCGGCGGCAAGACACGGCTCCTGCAGTCCGTCGGGCTCACGCAGCTCCTGGCCCAGTCGGGGGTGTTCATCCCGGCGCGCTCCGGCGCCGTCGCGCTCTCGCCCGCCCTGGTCGTGTCGCTGATCCAAGAGACGAAGGCCGACCAGGCCGAGGGTCGGCTGGGGATGGAGCTCTTGCGTATTCGGGACCTCTTCGAGCGCCTGCCGCCGGGCGCCATGGTGCTGCTCGACGAGCTGTGCTCCGGGACGAACCCGTCGGAGGGCGAGGAGATCTTCGAGTTGGTGGTGGAGATGCTGAGCAAGCTCGCTCCTCAGGCGTTCATCACCACGCACTTCCTCACGTTCGCCGCGCGCCTGGAGCGGGAGAAGAAGATCCCGGACCTCGGCTTCGTGCAGGTCGAGCTCGGCGCGGATCGCCGGGCCACCTACCAGTTCGTGCCCGGCGTGGCGACGACCTCGCTAGCGGGCCACGCCGCCGAGCGGCTCGGGGTCACCGGTGAGCAGCTTTTGTCGCTGATCGAGCGCAACGTGCAACAGTTCCAGGCGAAACACCGCTGAGCCCGATGCCGAGCCTGCTCGTCACCAAGAAGATGTCGCCTGAGCTCGCGGCCCGAGTTCAGGCCGCCGTGGACGGTCGGCGCGCGCCGCCCGGCGCGAAGCTCGCGCCGCGCGCCACCTCGCTCCTTCGAATCGGAGCCACCGCGCTCATCGTGGTCACCTGCGTGTGGTTGGGGCTGTCGCTGCACCGCGCGCACCGCGCCCTCGAGGCGCGGCGCGGGGAGCTCTCGGAGCGAGTCCGCACCGAGGCCGCCGAGCTCGGCCCCGACGAGCACGCCGCTCTGACGCGGGTCTTGCCGTGGCTCCCGCTCTTCGCCGGCGCTTACCCGGGGGATCTCGTCGCCGACGAGCTTCGCCCCTCGGGCGCGTTCGCGTCCGTCCTCGGGCGGCCCACGCTCTACCTCCGAGGCCCGCTCTCGAGCTTCGCGGATCGGGTCGACGAGAGCGCGGCGAGCTCGTTCAAGGACGCGTTCGTGTTGTGCCTCCACGCGCCTCCGACCGCACGCACCGAACCCTTGTTGAAGGCGAAGGCGCGCGCTGCGATGAGCGGGCGAGCCGAGGCGCTGCTGCCGGCGGCGGGGGTCGAGCGGCTGCACGACGTGATGATCGGTCTGCCCTTCTTGAGCCCGGATTGGGACAAGAAGGTCGGCGCCGCGCGCTCGCGCGAGGAGCTCGGGCGGCTGCGCCGGGACTTCGAGCGCGCCCCCATCGCCCGCGCCAAGGCCGGGGCGAGGGCAAAGCTCCTGCTCGTGGTCGTGGACGAACCCAACACCGAGCCGGGGCCCACGGAGCTCGACGGCGAACGCCCCCACGACGTGCGCGTCGGGCTGGTCGATCTCGGCACGCGGAAGGTCTTGCTGCGCCTGCGACGGCGCGTCGATCCAAGCTGGATTTCTCCCACGGCTCGCGCCGAATACGCCAGCGGCATCGACAGCTGCGCGCTCGCGCTGGACGTGCACGCCGCGGTCGCGAACGGGGGTCGCGTCGCGGCCGGCGAGTGAGCGAGCCGTCAGGCCGAGAGCACGCCGGGCCAGTGACGCATCCAGGCGCGGCGCTCGGCGAGCTCCTGCCACGCGGGATCGTCGCTCCGGAGGCGGGTCGAGCCCGCCATCAGCCGATCGAGCTCGGCCTCGAACGCGCGCGCGAGGGCAGCGTCCTCGACGACGAGCAGGAGCTCGCTCTCCCAGTACGACGCGGTGATGTCCATGTTGGCGCTGCCGACGGCGCAGCGCTCTCCGTCCGCGCACATCACCTTGGCGTGCACGTGAGGGTGCACCAGGCCGAGCTCCGGCGCCCAGCCAGGAACGTCTCGTAGCGCGAACAGGTGGACCTCTCCGCCCGCCGCGATGATGGGATCCACCCGCGAGTGCGTGAGCTCCATGGCCGCGGTGCGTGCGTTCGACCACGGCCCGCCGAAGGGGCGTCCGCCGTGCGTCGGCGTGGCGCAGCCGAGCAGAACACGCACGCGCACGCCGCGCCGGAGCGCGCGCATGAGCGCGTGCTGGAGCTCGAGCACGAGCGGGAAGCCGTTGACGACGTAGAGGTGGGACGTCGCCGCGCCGACCAGTTCGAGGTAGGTCTCCAGCGTGCGCGCTTCGCGGAGCCCGTGGTGGACGACCACGCGGGCGTTCGACGAGCCAGCGGCTGGTGCCGGGCCGACCGCGAAGGGCGCGCCGCCCGCCTCGACCCAGGTCTCCAGGAACGACGACTCCAAGGCCTCGACCGCCGGGCCCTCGACGCGCGCGCCCGCGTCGAGCCACGGCACGTGTCGCCACGTCGAGGCGGGAGTGACCAGCACCTCGTCGAAGCCCGTGTAGTACTCGTGGGATAGGTTGCGTCCGCCGAGCAGAGCGAGCTTGCCGTCGGCCACGACGAGCTTGCGGTGGTCCCGTCGCTTGAGGTCGGTCAGCGATGGCAGCTCGGTGATCGGGCGCAGCGCTCGGAGCTCGACCCCCGGGCGCGCGGCGAGGCGCTCGAGCAGCGGGTTTCGAGCACCAAACGAGCCGTGCAGCCCGTGCAGGGAATCCACCAGCACCCTCACCGTGACGCCGCGTGCGGCCGCGCGGGCGAGCGCTTCTTCGACCGGCCCGCCAACGTCGTCGTCCTCGGCCATGTACACCTGGAAGTGCAGCGTCTTCTCGCTCAGCGCGATGGCCTCGAGCAGCCAGCGGCGCGCTCTCGCGTTGTCCAGCTCCAGCTCGATCCGGTTTCCGGCGCTGGCCAGCGGGGTGACGGCTTCGGCGGGACGCGCCACGAGGATCACGCTGGAGTCGGCCGCGAGATCCGCGGCAGAGAGCACGCCGAAGCCTTCCGTCAGCGGCGCGACCTCGCCCCGGTGGACGATGGCCGAGACCGACGAGCCCGCCCGCGCGAGCCTCGACGCCACTCGTGCCAGGCGTATCGGGTCGAGCGCCTCCGAGACGTCGAGCGCCTCTCCTTCGTCGAGGACGACGCGGGCATCCAGGACCTGCGGCGAGAGCCCGGCGTCGCGGAGCCGCTCCCGGATCGAGCGGCAGCTGCGGGTCGGTCGCAGGCGCACGGCGAGGACATCCGTGGCCGACGCTTCGGCGAGCTCGGCGACGGAGCGCAAGGTCTGATCGGGGAGCGCGGAGTCGACCACCACGACCGGCCGGCTCCCGGGACCGATGACGGCGACTTGCTCCTCGATCGCCGCGAGCGGCTCCGCCGGTGGGCTCTCGCCGACGCGGTACACGCCGAGGGCGCTGGCGGAGAGCCCCGGCGGGAGCTCGAGCTCTCCACCCTGGGTCGAGACCGTCGCCACGACTTGGCCGCCCGAGACGAACGCCAGCTGCTGATCGGGCACGGGTGCCAGGTTCCCCACGGCCGCGACGTGGTCGGCTCGCGCGCGGATCGGGCCGCCGTCGTCCAGGAGATCGGGCACGTCGATGGGACGCTGCCCGAACGGGCGGGTCACCGAGGGCGGCGGGAGCAGGAGCACGGGCGCCGTGCGGAGCGCAGACGCCAGGAACGCGCTGGAGATGCGCGAGAGCACCAGCAGATCCACGGGCCGCTCGCGCACCCACTCTTCGATCCAAGCTTGCATCGACGGCGCGTCGTGCAGGCTCGAGACGTCCACGCGCGCCTCGATGCCCGAGACCTGGAGGCTCGTCGCCACGAGGTCGGGCGCGAGCGACGCCCGCGAGAGCAACGTGACGTGGTGGCTCCGATCGGTGTGATCCCGGAGGAAGGCCGCGAGCTCCGCCCGCGAGTGCTCGTCGAGGACGACGCAAGCGATCTCGCGAATGGGCCCCGGCGCCGTCGCTCCCTCGCACCAGAGCACCGCCGCCTGCTGGCGCTTGCGCTCGGCGGAAACGACCCAGGCCCGGCGGAGCGAGCGCGAGCCGAACACCAAGAGGTCGGTCCGTTCGGCGCCGCACAGTGCCGCGAGCGCCTCGCCGCCGAGCTCGGGTGTGACCTTCACGTCCACACTGCGAGCGACCCCGGCTGCGGCCTCGCGCAAGGCTTCGAGAGCAGCCTCGTCCGGGGCCTGCGGGCGCTCGCCGAGCAGCCAGGCGAAGGCTGGCGTCTCGAGCTCGGCGACGACGAGGAGGTGCTCGAGCTCGGGTGCGACGCGGCGGAGAAAGGCGAGCTGCGGCGCGGCGTCCCTGCCGAGCCCGAGCACGAACAGCGCGCGCCGGTACCTCACGCCGCCTCCAGCGGCACGGCGAGCTGGGCGTAGCGGAACGTGGCCCCGGCCGGCTCGAGCACACGCGCCCCGATGGCGGCGATCCGGCCTTCCTCGTCGAGCTCGTACAGGTTGAACCCCGCGCGCACGCGGTCGTCGTCGTGGTCGAGGGCCGCGGCTGTCGCGCACACGACGTCCAGCGCGCCCGAGGTGGTGAGCAGGCGTGCGTGCCGTCGCACGTGCAGGTGCCCGTAGAGCACGAGCCCGCACGCCAGGGGCTCGAGCGCGGCGCGAAACGCGCTCGCGTCGACGAGCCCGCTCCGGAGCTGCTCGAGTCGGAGGCGCGAGTCGAAGGGGCAGTGGTGGACCAGCACGACGGGAGTACGGCGCACGACCTCCGGATGCTGGAGGACCTGCCCGAGTGCCTCGAGCTGCGCCGCACCGAGGTAGCCCGCGGAGACGAACGGTGGCCTCGGGACCGCGCTGGAGAGCCCGATGATGGCCGCCGGACCCCGCAGCTTGACGCAGGGGAAGTGCCCGGCCGGCAGCTCCACCGCGAGCGCCGGCAGATCGCTCTGCATGAACCCGCCGAAATGATGCGGGAAGCGCCGCTCGTGGTGGATGGCGGGCAAGTAGATGTCGTGGTTGCCCGGCACCACCGTGACCTCCGTCCAACGCGCTGCGTCCTCCAGCAGTCGGACCGCCTCCTCGTATTCGCCCTCGAGCGACAGGTTCGTGATGTCCCCGGTCACCACCACGTGATCGGACGCGGCGGCGGCGGCGGAGAGCACCGACAGGAGGTAGTCGCGGCGGTACACGCGAGCGCGCTTGAGCAGGAGGTTGGCATAGCCCGTCACGCGCTTGTTGAAGAGGATGCGCCTGAGCTCGACGCCCGCAGGCGCGAGGACGTGGAGATCCGAGACGTGGGCGATGCGAAACACGCCGTCACTCTGCCAGCTCAGCCAAGCGCGCCTTCACCAGCTTCCGGATCAGCGCCGCCGGCAGCGGCTTGCCGATCGGAAAACGGATCGCGCCCTTGCTCGTGTCGTAGCCCGCGAGCTCGGCCTTCAGCGCTGCGACGACGGCGCCGCTCATCGGGTAGTAGGCGCAATGTTTGGCGCCCGCCGCATAGCCGGCGATCGGCTTGCCCTGGATGAACGCCGGCATCCCGTAGCTCATGCCCTCTTTCGCCTCGGGGGCTGCGGCGCGGATCCTGGCGCGCACCTTCTCCAGCGTGGCGCGTTTGTCGGTGCTCAGCGTGGCGAGGTAGGCGTCAGCGTCTCGTGCCGGCATGGCCTTGGTTCATAGGCCCTTGCGAGCGCGCGTGCCAGCCGCGCGGCGCGCGCCCCTGGGGTGGTAGCTTTTCCGGGTGAAAGCAGCGCTGCTCGTGCTCGCGCTCGCGACGGCGTGCTCTTCCCCGTCGCACTGCCCTCGGGCTCCTGCCCCCGTAGAGGCTCGATGGCGCTTGCTCCTGTGCGGCCCATCTACCTCTCCGCCGCCCCGTCCCCGGGTCACCACTTCCCCGCCGGTGGTGGCGACCCAGCTCGACTCGGGGAGAACCGATCGACACTGGGGGCACTTCCCATCTCGTGGTTCCGATGGCACGAAATCGCGAACCAGAGGGAGCCAAGCCTGATGTGTGACGACACCACCGAGGACGAAAACGAACGTTATCTGGCGAAGATCGGGCGACGCGAGTTCAGCGTGGGCGCCGGAGCCGTCGCGGCGGCTTTGGTGACCGGATGCGGTGGCCCCGCGCCGGGGAGGCCGCCCGCGGCGGCCGCACCCCCCGGCCCGGAACCGGCACCGACCCCAAAGCCGCCAGCGACGGAGCCGAAGTCCGAAGCTGCGGCAACGACCGATCTCGAGCTCGCGCAGCGCAAGGTGACCATCACCACTCCCGACGGGAAAGCTGAGGGATTCTTCGTCACGCCCAAGGACGGGAAGCATCCCGGCGTGATCGTCTGGCCGGACGTCGCTGGCTTGCGAGAGGCGTTCGAGAAGATGGCGACCGGGCTGGCCAGGGATGGCTACGCCGTCTTGGTCGTCAATCCCTACTACCGCTCGTCCGGGCTGCCGATTCTGAAGGACTTCGCCGAGTGGCGAACCGAAGAGGGCAAGGCCAAGATTGCGCCGATGCGCGAAGCGCTGACCCCGGAGGCCATCGCGAAGGACGGTGCGGCGTTCGTGAAGTGGCTCGACGAGCAGCCCGAGGTCGAGACCGCTCGCAAGCTGGCGACGACCGGCTACTGCATGGGCGGCCCGTTCACCTTCCGCACCGCCGCCGCCGCGCCGAAGCGCGTGGGCGTCATCGGGTCTTTTCACGGTGGCGGCCTGGTGACCAAGGAGCCCAGCAGTCCACACAAGCTGTTTGCGAAGATGAGAGCCGCGGCCCTGATTTGCATCGCGCACAACGACGACGAGCGTGAGCCGGACGCGAAGACCACGCTGAAGGATGCTGCGGCGGCCGCGAAGCTCCCCGTCGAGATCGAGGTCTATCCGGCGCAGCACGGCTGGTGCGCCATCGACTCACCCGTTTACGACAAGGCGCAGGCCGAGCGCGCCCACGGCCGCCTGCTCGCCTTGCTGCAAGAACACCTGTGAGCCGCCGGCGCCGCCTCAGGCCAAGATGCGCTGAGCGCCCTCGATGGCGCGCCGGACCTCGGGCAGCGCACCCTCCACGCTCGGCCCGCCGATGCCGATCAACAGGCGCTGCCCCATGGCCGTGAAGCACAGCCCCGAAATGGAGCGGTCCGCGCGCCACACCTCGCCGACCGAGGCGTCGCACAGGTCCAGGGCGGCCAAGCGGGCCGCCGCCTCCTCGCACTCGGCCGGATCCCCAGCCGAGCTGGCCAGAACCAGCCCGCCGGCGTCCGCGAGCACCATGAACTTCGCTCCGGCGCGCCGAACACAGGCCTCGAGCTGGTAGGCCAACGCCTGCCCGCGCTCGCCCGAGCGCTGGGATCTCCGTTCTCTCATGTCGCTTCTACTCCCGACGACAATGGTATCGGGCCCGCTCCAGCCGAGGCGAGTTAGTGGGGTCCGGGGACTCCGAGCTCAGCCCGCGGGCTTCTTGCAGGCGCCTGACTTGTCCTTGAGGTAGCCGTCGGCGCAGAGGGTGCATTTGCCGCTGGAATCGTGGGCGTAGCCGGCGGTGCAGGGCGGGAAGCACTTGTCGACGACGAGGACCTGAGGCGGCGTGCAGGTCGGCGGCTTCTTGCAGGCGCCGGACTTCTGGTCCTTGATGAAGCCGTCGGCGCAGAGGGTGCACTTGCCGCTGGAGTCGTGGGCGTAGCCGGTGGTGCAGGCCGGGAAGCATTTGTCGACGACCAGCACCTGGCCGGTCGGGCAGCTCGGTGGCTTCTTGCAGGCGCCCGTCTTCGCGTTCTTGACGTAGCCGGCGGCGCAGGCCGTGCACTTTCCCTGCGCGTCCGGCGCGTACCCCTCTGGGCAGGGCTCGCCCGCCTGGGCGAGGAGGGTCCAGAGCAGGCCCGAGATCGCGACCTGGAACAGGTGAAACGTGGATCGAGTCATCGGTTTACTCCGGCGCAGCTCGCGTCAGACGGTGCGGCGGCGCCAAGCATGCACTCTTCGGGAGATCGACGCAAAGCGCCGCGCCGCTCGGCTGCCCTCGACCGTTCAGCGTGTCCGGCTCCCCCTCACGGCGCGTCCGTGGGCGGACGCGTGATCTTCACCTTGCCCTCGAGGCGCTTGCTGACGTGGACCTCGTTCTCCGCGTCCACGATCACGGCGCCCACGTCCGGCAGGGACTCGACCAGCTCGAGGCCCTCCTTCGGGCCCAGGATGAAGACCGCGTCGTCCACGGCGTCGGCGGTGAAGGCGTCGCCCGCCCAGATGGTCACGCTGCGGCACGCGGTCGCCGGCCAGCCGGTGCGGGGATCGATGATGTGGTGGTAGCGTTTGCCGTCCTTGACGAAGGAGCGGGCGTAGTCACCCGCGGTCGAGAAGGCGTGGTTCTCGAGCTCGATGGTGGCGAAGAAGGTGGTGGCGGAGCCCCGTGGATCGCGGATGCCACTGACCCAAGGGGAGCCGTCAGGCTTCTTGCCGGAGCCGAATAGATCACCGCCGGCCTGCACCAGGAAGTCGCTCACGCCCGCCGCGCGAAGCACGCGCGCCGCCGCGTCCACGGCGTAGCCCTTGGCGATGCCGCCGACGTCGATGCGCTGGCCCTTGCCGATGCGCGCCTTCTTGCCCTCGCGGTCGAGCTCGATCTTGCGATAGTCGACCAGCTTCCTCCGCTTCTCGATCTCGGCCTTGGCGGGTAGCTTCGGCTCGGGGTCGGCGGCGTCGCCGAACTTCCAGACGTCGTTCATCGAAGCGAAGGTGATGTCGAAGGTCCCCTTCGAGGTCTTGCCGGCCCAGATGCTCTTGTCGAGCACGTCGAGCGAGTCCGCGCCGACCGCCACCCACTCGCCGGACTCGTCGTTCAGGCGCTGGAGCTCGCTCGGACGCCAGGTGGTCATCACGTCTTCCAGGCGGCGGATCTCCGCCATCGCCTGGTCGATGGCGGCGCGGGCCTTGGCTTCCGGCGCGCTCGCGCTGGAGAAGGCGATGATGCGCACTTCGGTGCCCATGGCCTTTTCGGCCACGTCGAGCTTGACCGGTGGGGGCGCGGGCGTCGGGGCGCTGGGCGGGGCGGGCTCGGCGCTCGGGGCTTTCGCGGCGTCCGTGGGCGTCGCGGCGCGCTGGGCGTCCGGCCGCTCGCACGCGCTGGTGCAGAGCAGCCCTCCGAGGAGCGTGAAAGCCGTGCGATTCACGCGCGCTATCCTGCGACAATTTCTCACGGGCGCGTGGTATTTCTTCTTGCCCCATGTCCTTCGACCGCGCGCTCGTCGACCGCTCCGTGGAAGAGCTCCGTGCTCCGCTGGTCGCGCTCTCGCGCCGCTTGCACGAAAATCCCGAGCTGCGCTGGGAGGAGCACCGCGCCGCTGCCTGGATCAGCGAAGCCTTGGAGCAGCTCGCGGAAGTGGAGGTCGAGCGCTCGCTCGCGGGCTACCCCACCGCGTTCCGCGCGCGCGCTGGCAACGGGCAGGGTCCGCGCGTGGCGATCCTGGCGGAGTACGACGCGCTGCCGGAGATCGGCCACGCCTGCGGGCACAACCTGATCGCGGGCGGGGCCGTCGGCGCGTTCGTGGCGCTGGCGCGCCTGGGGCCCGAGCTGCCCGGCACGGTGGAGATCATCGGGACGCCGGGCGAAGAGGGCGGGGCCGGGAAGATCCGCCTGATCGAGAAGGGCGCCTTCGACGGGGTGGACGCGGCGATGATGTTCCACCCCTTCGACCGTGACCTGCTCGCGCACCCGGCCTTGGCGAGCAAATGGGTGGAGATGCGCTTCACCGGCACCCCGTCACACGCCTCCGCCGCGCCCTGGGAGGGCGCGAGCGCGCTGACCGCGTGCCTCGAGACCTTTCGCCTGATCGACTCGCAGCGCGTGCACTTCCGCGACGGGGTTCGGGTCCACGGCTTCGTCACCAACGGCGGGCAGGCCGTCAACATCATCCCCGAGCGCGCGGCGTGCGAGTTTTCGGTGCGTGCCAAGACCCACGCCGAGCTCGAGCGGGTCCAGGCCATCGTCGAGCGCTGCGCCCGCGGGGCGGCGCTGGCAGCGGGAGTGACGGTGGAGCTCTCGGTGCGCACCGGCTACCGCGAGATGAGCAACAACATGACGTTGGCCCGGCGCTTCGGCGCCGCGCTCGAGCAGCTCGGACGCAAGGGCCGGGAGGCGGACGAGCGGGTCGGCGCCGGGTCCACCGACATGGGCGACGTGAGCCAGGTCGTGCCGGCGATCCACCCCTATCTCGCCATCTGCGACGAGGGGGAGTCCTTGTGTCACGAGCACCGGTTCCTCCAGTGCGCGGCGAGCGAGCGCGGCTTCGAGGCCATGCTGGTCGGCGCCAAGGCCATGGCGCGCACCGCGCTCGACCTCCTGGAAGACGCCGACCTGCTCGGTGCGGTGAAACGCGAATGGCAGGAGGCGCGGTGATGAAGAGCTTGGTTTCGATCTCGGTGCTGCTGGTGGCTTGCGGCACGCCCAGCCCGCCGCCGGAGTCCCCTGCGCCGCCGCCGGCCGCTGCCCAGCCGGTGCCTGCGGCGAGCGCCGAGCCGGCGCCGAGCGCCAGCGAGCCCGCTCCGGCCGAGCCTGCCGAGCCACCTCCGGGCACCGGACCGCGGGAGGTCAAGTACGTGATGGCCGGCGGCAAGCTCGAGGTCTTGGTCGAAGGCGTGCGCTTCAAGCCCAGCGCCAAGGCTGCCAAGCTCGGCGGGGGCTGGGGCATCGAGCTCCAGGTCGAAGGCGAAGCTCAGGACGACGCGATGCATTCGCTCCTGAAGCCCAAGAGCGGCGCGCTGGCCATCGCCGCCAAGATCACCCGCAAGGGCGGCAAGGTCGAGGAGACCACCGACACCCGCGACGGCGAGGACGAGGACTTCGTCACGCCGGGCACGCTGGCGACGCTGGAGCGCAAATGGCCCGACAAGGCGGGTCCGAAGCCGCTCGTAGCCGGCGACAAGGTCGCGCTTCAGGTGGGGCTCTGGGGTATCGGGGCGGACGCCAAGTCGCGCCGGCCGCTGAAGAAGTTCTTCAGCGTGACCATGGTCGTCGGCAAAGGCGAGCCGCGGCCGCTGATCGCCCCGCCGGAATGAGCCGATGGCGCGCCCGGTGCTCGAGGACATCGCGGCGCCCTATTCGGCGTTCGAGACCTTCGTCTACGATCGGGTGATCGCGCCCGCGGTGCTGGCCATGGGCGAGCGCATCGCCGACGAGCTGGCCCGCGAGATCCCGGAGCGCGCGCGGGTGCTCGACGTCGGCTCGGGCGGGGGCCAGCTGGCGCTGGAGATCGCCGCGCGGCGACCGGAGGCCCAGGTGACCGGCCTCGATCTCTCGCCGGATCAGGTGGCGCGGGCGTCTGCCCGCGCGTGCGAGCGCGGGCTCGGTGGGCGCGTTCGCTTCGTCCAGGGTTCCGCCCTCGAGCAACCCTTCGGCGACGCGAGCTTCGACGTGGTGACGAGCGTCGCCAGCATCAAGCACTGGCCGGACCAGGCGAAGGGACTCGCAGAGTGCGCGCGCGTGCTGGTGCCAGGAGGTCGGCTGTTCGTGTTCGAGGCCGATCGCGGCTGCCGGCTGGACGACGCGCGGGACTTCGTCGCGCGCTGGCGCCTGCCTGCGCTCCTGCGCGTGCCCGCGCTGGCTGCGTTCCGCACCTGGGTCGCGGGCCAGGCCATCGATCTCGACGACGCGCGGGAGCTCGTCGGCGCGCTGCCCCTCGAGGCGAGCGAGGTGCGCCGCATCTCCGGCACGCCGGCGCTGGTGCTCGGCGGGACGAAGCGCTAGACCTCTCGGGTGCCGACCTACGAATACGAGATCCTGGGCCCCGACGGCGCCGTCCAAGGCGTTTACGAAACCGAGCAGAAGATGAGCGACCCGCCGCTCACTGCGCACCCCGAGACGGGCGCGCCGCTGCGCCGCATCCTGTCGAGCACTTTCGCTGGCGGCGCGGCCAACGCGGCCGAGGCGATGTGCGGCTCCGGCGCCTGCGGCATGCCGAACCCGGGGGCCTGCGGCCTGGGCGGTGGCGGCTGCGGCGGCGGCGGCTGGAACTGAGGGCGCTGTCGCTCGTCTCGCGGGCAGCAACTCCGTACGCAGCTTCTCACGCCGAGCGGCCGATGGCCTCGATCGTCAACAACATCGCCGAGGGCGCAGGGAAGTTCGCCAAGCCCGACAAGAGCCGTTTCTACACGACGGCGATCGGCTCTGCGACCGAGTCCGCAGCCATGCTCGACGTCTGCCTGCGACGTCAGCTCATCGCGGCCGAAGCCCATGAGAAGGGCAAGCAACTACTCGATCGTTTTGTCGCGATGCTCGTGAAGCTCTGCCGTGCCCTGCGCGATGGCTGATCGGCATCGCGTTCCGGTCGGCCGACCCCGCACCCGCACCCCCGCCCGCACCCGAATCTGCCCGCCCAACGCCCGGGTCCGGGCGCGGGTGCGGGTGCGGGTGCGGGTCGAGAGCGCACCCCCGCGTTGCCAACCCGCGGTTGGCGATCGCCACCGGCGCCTGGCGCGTCGCCACCCCCGAGCGGTGAAATACTCGGGGTTTTTCTGGGTGTGCCCCGTACACCTACATCGGCACACAGCTTGCTACACGGCTGGGCGGAGGACCCCATGTTCCGCGCCCGCATCGCTTCGATCCTGGCTTTCCTGACCGCGGCCCCCGTCGCCGCTGCCGCCACCCCCGAGCACCCGCCCAAGCTGCGCCACCAGGCGGATCTGCAGGGCGACGCGGTGGTCATCGGCTCGACCCTGGCCTTCGACTGCGCGGCAGGGATGCCGGCGGCGCCGGCGGGCGCGAAGGTCTCGTGCAGCGGCGTGGCGAACGTGGCGGACACGGCGCCCGATCTCTACTGGCGCGACAACGTCGCGAGCAACGCCATCCTGCCGAACAAGGCGCGCACCAGCGCCACGCTCGAGCTGCCCGCTGGTGCCAAAGTGCAGTACGCGCGCCTCTACTGGGGCGCGCTGCACTCGGGCACGAAGGCCGACACCACGGTCACCGTCGATCACGCGGGCGGCGTGCCGACGGTGATCACCGCCGACGACTCTTGGACCACCTTCTACGGCTTTACCCAACACCCGGACTGGTACTACTACCAGTCCACCGCCGACGTGACCCAGCTGGTGTCGCAGTGGACGGCGCCGGACTTCCGCGTGACCGACGTGGACGCCATCGAGATGGCGAACGCCGACGCCCACCTGGCGTTCTCGGCCTGGACTCTGGTGGTGTTCTACCAGCGCACCGGCGACGAGCTCAGGAACCTGGCGCTCTTCGACGGCTTCACCCACGTCGCTCCGGAGTTCGGGCTCGGAGCAGCGGCGGTGACGCTCTCCGGATTCTTGGTCCCGTCCGGCTACACCGCGCGCATGACGGCCTTCACCTACGAGGGCGACACCGTCTACTCCGGCGACAAGCTGCTGTTCAACGGCCAGCACCTCACCAGCACGGGCAACCCGAAGGACAACTTCTTCAACGGCTCGCGCAGCTTCCTGGGCAAGGCCGTGAGCGGGGCGAGCGACGTGCCGAAGCTCTCCGGCGCGCCCGGCACGATGGGCGGCTACGACCTCGACACCGTGGACGTCACGAGCCTGGTCAAGGCCGGCGACAAGAGCGCGAAGCTCTCGGCGGAGTCCGCGGAGGACAAGTTCCTGCTCGGCGGCTTCGTCACCTCGATCACCAATCTCTCCCCGGATTTCCCGGACTTCGACAAGGTCGCGACGGACCTCGACGGCGGCGTGCTGCTCGAGAACGACCAGGTCGAGTACGTGCTGACCTCGACGAACTCCGGTAACGACGCGGCGGTAGGCACGGTCTGGGAAGACGTGCTCGATCAGCGCCTCGAGCTCGTCCCGGCGAGCCTCCAGAGCGTCGAGAACGGCGTCGTCATCCCGCTCTCGCACGCCGCCGGCGACGACCGCGGCGAATACGACGCGGCGACGCGCACCCTGCGGGTGCGGCTGGGCGCCGGGGCCGACGCGCTGAAGGGCGGCAAGCTCGCGGTCGGCGAAGGCTTCGAGATCCGTTTCCGCGTCAAGGTCAAGGCCGGCATCGGCGAGTCGATCCCGAACCAGGGCAGCGTGACCGCCTCCGGGCTCAAGGGCGGCGCGAAGAAGACGTGGCTCTCTGACGGCGATCCGCTCACGCCGGGCGCGCAGCCGACGACCGTCACCGTGGACGAGTGCGGCTCGAACCTGGACTGTCCGGCGAACAAGCCGTTCTGCGAGCTCTCGACGCACACCTGCCAGCCCTGCTCCAGCGACGAGCACTGCACCGATCCCAACTTCCCCGCTTGCCAGCCGGACGGCAGTTGCGGCGAGTGCTCCGCTGGCAACACCAGCAAGTGTCCGTCGAGCGCGCCGGTCTGCGTGGGCGGCAAGTGCGCGGCCTGCACTCCCGGCCCGAACGCCCCGGAGTGCCAGAACGACCCGAACGGCCCCGTCTGCCTGGTGAACCCCGAGCCCGTGTGCGGCTGCGACACCGACGACGACTGCGGCGGAGCCCAGAGCGGACGCATCTGCGAGAACGACAAGTGCGTGGACGGCTGTCGCGGCGAAGGTGGCAACGGCTGCCCCACGGGCGAGTCGTGCTCCAGCACCACGGCCGCGCCCGGCGTCTGCGGCGAGATCCCGCCGCCTCCGCCGGCAACCGCCGCGCCTGCCGACAGCGACGACGACGGTGGCTGCGGCTGCGCGCTGCCGGGGCAATCGCGCTCGCGCGGAGCGCTCGCGGCGCTCGGCGCGCTGGTGCTCGGCCTCGGGCTCCGCCGCCGCCGCTCCCGCTGAGCTTTCGTCCCCCGGCCCCCCGTGGCATGGCGTTGCGCATGTTCAAGCAGCTGAGAGGCAAGCGCGTGCTGCTCACGGGGGCGTCGCGGGGGATCGGGGTTCACATCGCTGAGCGGCTGGCGCGCGAAGGCGTCGAGCTGGTGCTGGTTGCGCGAGATGAGCAGAAGCTCGGCGCCGTCGCCGAGAGCTGTCGCAACCTGGGTGCCAAGGTCGAGGTGCTCGCCGCGGACGTCTCCCGAGCCGAAGACCGGGCGCGGCTGCTGAATGAGGCCGGCGAGATCGACATCCTGATCAACAATGCCGGCGTCGAGAGCTCGCGTAGCCTGGTCGAGCAGACCGAGAGCGACGTGCGCGCCCAGCTCGAGATCAACCTGGTGGCGCCCATCGAGCTCAGTCGCGGCCTCGTGCCGGGGATGATCGCACGCGGACGCGGTGTGATCGTGAACGTCTCCAGCATGTCGGGCAAGAGCGCGACACCCTTCAACAGCATCTACGCGGCGACCAAGCACGGCCTGAACGGCTTCAGCTCGTCGCTCGGCGTGGAGCTCCACGGCACGGGCGTGCACGTGGGCGTGGTGTGCCCGAGCTTCGTGTCGGAGGCCGGCATGTGGGCCGACGGCGGGCTGAAGGCCCCCGCTGCGCTGCCCGAGGTTCCTCCCGAGGCGGTGGTGAACGGGGTCCTGAAGGTGATCCGCGGCTCGGTCGAGGTGCTGGTCACGCCCGGGCCCATCCGGCCGCTCTTGGCGCTGCGCCAGCTCGTGCCGAGCCTGGAAGGTCCGATGTTGCGCGCCATGGGCGTGTCGAAGGTGTTCAGCAAGCGGGGCGACCCGAAGAGCTGACGGCCCGACCACGAGGCGCTCGCGCGCGTCGGGCGCGCGGGCGTATAGTCGCCGGCCCGGGGAACTTCGGAGGCGCCATATGGTCTGGCTACGCTGCATGCGAGCATTTTTCGCCGGGCGCTTCGGCGCCTGGCTCGGGTTTTGCGTACTGGTCGTCTCGACGTTTGCCTGCGGGCGGAACGAGCGCCCGCTCGCTCCGCGCAGCCAGACCTGGGCGGAGCTGCGCACGGTGCGCCGCGCGGTGCTGGTCACGCCGCCGGGCGAGAAGGAGCGCGAGCCCTACCCGCGCGAGCGACTGGTCGATGGCGCGCGGGTGCGGGTACAGGCCGGCGGCTTGGCCTGGCTTCGGCGCGACGCCGGCGCCACGCTGCTGGTCCGCGGACCGGCGGAGCTCACGCTGCGCTCCGACGGCGTGAAGCTCGACTCCGGCCGCATCTTCGTCGATTCGCCCGTCGGGCGGGCCACGGAGATCGACGTCCCGAGCGGCAAGCTCCAGCTCGCGAAGGTCCGCGCCAGCCTCGACGTTTCCGCGAACGGCGCCACCGAAGCCTACGTGCTCGACGGCGAGCTGCGCCTCGGCGATGCGGTCCGAGCTGGCGCCGGCGAGCGTTTGCTGGCCACCCCGGGCGGGCCGCCGAAGATCGAGACGGTGAAGGTCTGGGAGGACTGGACCGGCGGGCTCGCCACCACGGATCCGGTCGCGGCCCCGGCGCCGTTCGGCGTGGGCACCGTCGGCGCTCGCCCCCCGGGGGACCTGGGCTCACCACGGTTCCCCTTGGCCATCCAGCGCCTCGACGTGCGCGTCAGCATCGACGGCGACTTCGCCGTCACCGAGGTCGATCAGCGCTTCTTCAATCCGAGCTCCGCGACGGTCGAGGGCATCTACCGCTTCCGCGCGCCTGCCGGGGCGTCCATCCACCGCTTCGGTGTGGATCGCGACGGCGAGCTCGTCTGGGGCAGAGTGAAGGAGAGCGCGGCTGCGGCGGCGCAGTACCAGTCGAACGTCTACGCCGGCTCCACCGAAGATCCGGCGCTGCTCGAGTGGGACGCCCCGGGCGCCTACCGCGCCAGGCTCTACCCCATCGGGCCGGGCGAGGCGCGCCGAGTCGTGGTGCGCTACACGGAGTGGCTGCCGCGGAACGGCCAGCGCGGCGAGCGCCGCCACTACGTCTACCCGATGGCGGCGGAGGGCTCGGAGGCGTCGCTGCCGCTGATCGAGGAGCTGACCATCAAGGTCGAGCTGTCCAAGGCGCGGGCCAACGACGTGCGCGTGGGCATGGCGGGCACGCGTCAAGGCAGCGAGATCATCGTGCGCGGTCAGGACTACGTGCCTCGCGCCGATCTGTCGGTGGAGCTGTTCGACGACGGGGTCAGCTCGCTCGGCGCCTACCACTCCAAGCACCAGCCCGATCTCGCGGTGCTGGCTCCAGACGCGCGAACCGACGCCAACAAGGCGGCGCTCGGCGAGGCCGGATACGTGTTGGTCCCCTTGCGCGCGACGGACATCCCCACGCCCGAGGGCGGTCTCGACCTGGCCATCGTGGTGGACGCCTCCGCGGCGAACGACGCCTCGAGCATGGCGCTGGCCCGCGCCGCGGCCCTGGGCCTGCTCAGCCACCTGGGCGACGACGACCGCGCCATGGTCTGGGCGGGGGCGGAGTCGCTCCGTCCCCTGCTGCCCGAGGCGACGGGGCTCGCCAAGCTGGATACCGCGCTTCGCCAGCGCTACTCGGCGGCGCTCGCGACCCTCGAGCGCGGCGGCGCCACGGATCTGGGCGGCATGCTCACGCAGGCCGCCAGCCAGCTGGATCCGGCGCGCCGTGGCGTCGTGGTCTACGTCGGCGATGGCCTTGCCACGGTCGGCGAGCTGGGGCTCGACGCGCTCACGCAGAAGCTGAGCAAGCTCCCGCGCCCGCCGCGCGTGTTCGCGCTCGGTGTGGGTCGCGACGTGGACATGCCGCTGCTCGTTGGGCTCGCGAGCGGGGGCTTCGCGAGCCGCATCGACGACGCCAACGGCGCAGCGCGCACCGCGCTCAGCGTGCTGGAGCGCGCCGAGCGCCCTGCCTGGCTGGGCACGGAGGTGGATCTGGGCGACGGCGTCGAGCGCATCTACCCACGGGGCTCGAGCGCGCTGGTGGCCGACGAGACCGTCGTAGTGGTCGGTCGCACCTCCGGCGCGCCACCCAAGAAGATCACGGTGACCCGGGCCGACGGCAAGAAGGAGATCCCTCTGGACTCGCGCGCCCTCGACGACCACGGCGACCTCCGGCGCCGCTGGGCAGAGGCTCGCCTCGACCAGCTCTTGCGCGAGAGCTCCGGGCGCGCCGCCATGGTGGACGTCGGAACACGCTTCGGCATCATCACGCCGGTCACTTCGTTCTACGTGCCGACGGCGCGGGAGCTCGCCGAAGAGCGCCGCCGCTACGCGCCGCCGGAGCCCGAGGAAGTGGAGGACACGCGCGCCGACAACAAGGAGGGCGGCACTGGCACGCGCGCCAAGGGGGAAGAAGGCTCGATGGGCAACCCTTCGAGCGGCAAGCGCTACGCCGTCGCGGGGCCGAAGGACAACCCCGATCCCCAGGTCGCGCGCCAAGCGGCGCTCAAGGAGGCGGCCGAGTTCGGCATGATCGGGCTGCTCAACACCGGAGCCGGCGGCGACCCGAGCGCGCCCACGGCACCTTGGGGCAAGGACGAAGCGGCTGCACCCGCGGCGCCCGCTGCGGAGCCTCAGGCCACCGCTACCACCGCAGCCAAGGCTGCCCCTCCCGCGGACACCCCGAGCGCGGGCGAAGCGGAGAAGAAGCCCGACACCGGCCTCAGCGCGCGCGGCAACATGTGGGGCGACGACATCGGCGACGCCAAGGGCGCGGGCGGCCTCGGGCTCTCGGGCGTCGGCGAAGGTGGAGGCGGCAAGGGCGAAGGACTTGGCCTGGGCTCGCTCGGCGCGCTGGGCCACGGCGCCGGAACCGGCACGGGTCAGGGCTTTGGCAGCGGCCACGGCCGCCTCGGCGGCCAACACGCGGGCGGCGCACCCACGGTGCGCATGGGAGCGACGCAGGTGACCGGCAGGCTCCCGCCGGAGGTCGTGCAGCGCATCGTGCGCCAGAACTTCGGCCGCTTCCGGCTCTGCTACGAGAACGGGCTCAAGAACAACCCGAACCTCGAGGGGCGGGTCAGCGTGCGCTTCGTCATCGACTGGCAAGGCAACGTGGTCAACCCGACGAATGCCGGCTCGGATCTGCCGGACGCGGGCGTCGTGAGCTGCGTCGTCGCCACCTACACCGGGCTCTCGTTTCCCCAACCCGAGGGTGGCACCGTGACGGTGGTCTACCCGATCCTGTTCAACCCCGGGGGTGGCGGAAAGGCAAAGCCCGAGCCGGAGACGCCGTTCATCCAGATCGGCATCGACGTGGTGCCGCGCTTCATCATTCGCTGCAGTGACGCCTCGGACCTGCCGCTCGGCGAGCGCGTGACGCTGTGGCGCGAGCGACTGACCAAGGTCGCGGGCAGCCCGGGCGGCGTGCTGGGCGTCTACCAGCGCGCGCTCGGCGGTTGCGAAGCGCCGACCTGGACGGAGCGCCGGCGCTTGCTCTCGCTGATGCTCGATGCGCTCGGCAGCGTCCAGCTTCGCGTCGGCTTGTGGAAGCTGATGAAGCGGGACGTGACGGCGGCAGATTCCCTCTACCGGGGCATCGTGGCGCGCATCAAGACGGCCCAGCAGATGCGGGAGCTGCACGCCGCGTTGGGCCTCAAGACCATGGACCCGGGCCTGATCGAGAAGCTCCTGAAGGAGACGAAGAGTCCCGCCGAGCGCGCCGCCAAGCTGCGGGCGCTCACGCGCGAGTGGCCCGACGACTTCCGGCTGGCGCTGTTCTTGCTCGACGCCCTGGAGGATGCGGGAGACTTCGGCGGCGCGGCGGACGTGGCCGAGCGCCTGCGCGCGCGACCGGACGCCGACGCGCACGTGCGCACCTCGATCGGCGAGCTCTACCTGCGCATGGCCGCGGCGGACAAGGACCCGAAGGCGAAGGCCGAGCACGAGGCGCTGGGCCGGCGTGCCTTCGGCGAGATCGTCGAGTTCTCGCCGGACGATCCGGTGGCGCGGCGCCGGCTGGGCGATCTCCTGCGCGCGCACGGCTGGTTCGCCGAGGCGCGCCGGCAATACGAGACGCTGGCCACCCTCACGCCCGACGACGCCAGCGTGGCGCTGCTCCTGGCCGCCGCCGCGGAGGGCGAAGGCCAGCTCGAGGCCGCCGTGCGTTGGACGGAGAAGGGCCACGGCGCGGGCGCGCCGGACGTCGACTCCGGTCCCGCGGCCACGGCCCGGGCGTTCGCAGCCACGTTCCTGGCCTGGGGACGGCTCTCGGCCCGGGAGGGCAAGCGCGAGCAAGAGGCGGCACAGCTCACGACGCGGGCCGAGCAGCTCCTCGCTTCGGAGCGCGCGAAAGCCGGCAGCGGCGCTCGCGTCACCCTGAGCTGGGCGCACCCGGAGCTGCACCCGGTGCTCTACACCAACGCGCTCGGCTCGGCGATGCCGGCGTCGGAAGGCGACGTGACGCTGGGCATCGCTCAGGCGCGTATGCCATCGAAGGGAGAGCGCTGGGTCGAGATCCGCATCGAGAAGAGCGACGTGGAGGCGGCGGCTCGCCTGGGCGCCGAGCTCACACTGACCGTGGTCTTCGACGAGCTGGGCAAGAGCGAGAAGATCGTGCGGGTGCCGGTGCGCTTCGAGCGCGGCGGACCGCCCATCCTGCGCTTCAACCTCGGCGCTGGGGAGGTGACCCGTGGCTAAGCAGCTGCTCCGTGCCCTGGCCGTGGTGGTTGGCCTGGGCGTGATCGTGATGGGCGTCGTCTTCGCCGTCCGTCCCAAGGTCGTGACCCGGGGCTCGAGCGTCGCGGACCTCTCGGTCGTGCACCCGAGCGTACGGGTGGACGGCGCCGAGCGTCGCGGCTTGGTTCGGCTCGCTCCGGGAAACAAGATCGAAACCGACCCGCAGGGCCGCGCGCGTCTGCGCCTCGACGACGGCACGCTGGTGCTCGTGGACAAGTCCACGGCGCTCAGCGTGGGCGAAGCCAAGGTCGAGCTCGGCTCCGGTCGCTTGTTCGTCGAAGGCGTGCTCGGTGCCCGCGCGGAGATCTCGATCGGCGAGGTCAAGGTGCGGCCCGGCGCGGCGCGGGTGGGCTTCGACCGGCGCGAGGGCCCGGCGCGGGTGTACGCGGCAAACGAAGAGATCGTGGTCGTCTCGGGCACCACCGAGCACAAGGTCCGTGCCGGAGAGTCCGCGGTGCTGGAGGGCGGGAACGTCAGCGTGCGCGCCGAGAAGGCCTTCGACGACTGGACCGGGGGGCTCGCGGCTCCCTGGGGTGCAGCCGGGCCGCCGCGCCGCGCGGTGGGCGAGGTGTGGGGCGCGGAGGCCGCGGCCAAGCCAGGCGATCCGGGCTCGCCGCTCACCATCCGCTCGCTGGATCTCCAGGCCAAGGTCCAGCCCGAGGTCGCCGAGACCCGAGTCACCACCACCTACTTCAACGGCGGCAGCCAGAGCGTGCGCGGTGACTTCCGCATGGCGCTGCCGCCGAACGCCATCGTCTCGCGCTTCGCCTGGGGCAGCGATCACGACCTGGCGGAAGGCAACATCGCCATCGCGGCGCGTGGTAACGCGGCGCTCACGCCGCAAGGTCACGCGCTGCTCGAATGGGCCGGCGAGGGCTGGGTGCGCGGGCATCTGCCGTCCATCGCCAGCGGCGCCGCCGTCACCGTGGTGGTCGAGTACATCGAGTGGCTGCCGGTGCGGCGCGACGCCGGGAAGCTCCTGGCGCAGTACCGCTTCCCGCTGGCCGCCGCCGGAGAGCCTCCGCTGATCGGCGAGTTCTCCGCTCAGGTGGACGCCTCGCTCGCCAAGCCGCGCGCGCTGACCGCCAGCTCCGGCGCCAACGTCGAAGGGACCAGCGTCCGCACCCGCCGCCCGGATTTCCGGCCGACCGCCGATCTGGTCGTGGACGTCGAGCTCGCGCCTTGGGACTCGAACGCGCGGCTCTACCTGGCGCAAAAGAGCGGGGACGAAGACGCCAGCACCGTGCTGGTGCGCGCGGACCTGCCGGACGTGGGCCCGGACGTCGGCGCGACGCTGGCGCTGGTCGTGGACACCTCGGGAAGCGCCGAGGCGGCCGAGCTCGACGTGTCGCGGGCGTTCGTGCGCGCGGTCCTGGACGCCCTCGGCGACAGGGACCAGGTGGTGGTGTTGGCGGCCGATCAGACCGTGCGCCCCGTCGGTCCGAAGGACATCGGGCCGCTCGACGCGGCGCGAAAGACGGCCATCCTCGAGGCGCTCGGCAAGCTCGCGCCGGGCGGAGCGACCGACCTCGGGCGAGCGCTGGAGGCGGGCGCGGACGCGCTGCCGGCCGACGCTCCCGCGGGCGTGGTGGTGTACGTGGGCGACGGCTGGGCAACGGTCGGCGACCCGGACGTGAAGAGCGTGGAAGCGCGGCTGGCGCGCCGGGCAGGCGGCAAGCCACGCGTCGGCGCCGTCGCGGTCGGTCCCATGTCCCATGTGCGGGCGCTGCGCGCGCTGACCCAAGGGTCCGGGCCGCTGCTGTTCGTCTCGGACTCGTCCGAGGCCACCGCCGCTGCGACCGAGCTGGTGGCGGACGCGCTGCGTCCGGCGTTCGCTGGAGTGGAGCTAGTGCTCGGACCCGAGATCGAGCAGGTGTACCCGCGCAGCGCTCGGGCAGCGTTCGCCGGCACCACCATCGAGGCCGTCGGACGCGTGCGCGGTCGCTCGCCCAGCACCATCACGCTGCGCTGGCGTGACAAGGCAGGAGCTCACGAAGACTCCCTGCTGGTCGCGCTTCGGGTCGCACCGTGGCCGGACGACGTGCGGCGCCGCTGGGCCAAGGCGCGCATCGACGAGCTGCTCCTCGGGCGGCGCGGCCGCGAGGCGGTGACCGACGTCGCCCTGCGCTCGGGACTGCTGACCCCATGGACGGGATTTGCGGTCGGGAAGGTGTACATGGGGACGGCCCTCGAGGCGCGCCAGCTCGACGTGGCGCTCTCGGACGTCATCTCACCCTGGGACGACGTGCCCATCGGCAAGTCGGCCAACGACTTCGGGCCGGGCGCGCTGACCAGCGTCCCGCACCCCGGGCGCGTCGAGGATCGCGCGGACGACAAGGAGCTCGCGGACGCGGTGGCCGCGGCGGCTGGCTACAGCGTCGACGGCGCGATGGCGTCGGTGCGAGCCTGCCGGGACTCGCGCGCCGCGCTCCGCCCGGAGCTCGCCGGCACGTTGCTCGTGTCGCTGGCCATCGACGGCAGCGGACGCCCGAGCGACGTGAAGGTGCGCGGGCGGAGCCCCGAGGCCAACGACGACGCGCTGAACCGCTGCGTCGAGGTCGCCCTCGCCGGCCTGTCCTACCCCCAGAGCGGACTCGCCACGAAGGTGCGGGTGGAGCGCGAGATCATGCTGCCACCGCCGCGCGCGGCGCTCCGGGGCACGAAGTGCTCGTCGCTGTCGCAGCTGCCGATGCCGCTCCGCCGCGGAGTCTGGCGGGTGCGCCTGGGATCGGAAGCGCCTTTCGACGTGTACACCTCCGCCAAGCGTCAGTGCGAGCTGAACGGTTGGGCCGATCGCCGCGCGTTGCTCGAGATCGTGCTGCTCGTCGAGCGCGACGGCGTACGCCGCGTGCAGCTCGCGCGCGCGCTCGAGACCGCGGGCGAGGTGGAGTCCGCGGCCTTCATCCGCCGCGAAGCGGTGCGGCGCGCACGCTCCGCGAACGAGCTGGTGTTGGTCAAGCAGGCGCTCGTCGGCACCGAGTCGTATCCGATGTCCGCGTTCCAGAAGCGCTACCGCGCGGCGACTGGCGACGAAGGCCGCCTCGCCGTCGTCCGGCAGTTCCTGACCATCGCGCCCCACGACGGCTTCCTCAAGGAGCGCCTGATCGTGCTCCTCGAGGCGCTGGGCAAAAAGGACGAGCTCGCCGAGGAAGCACGCCGCGTCCGCGTCGATCCGTTCGCGTCGGCCGAAGTGCTCGCGGACGTCGCCAGCGCTCTGCGCCGTCTGGGCGACGAAGACGAGGCGCGTCGCACCTTTGGCGAGCTCAGCGAGCGAGCGCCCGCCGACCCTTGGGCGCGGGCCTTCCTGGGTGATCGCCTGCGAAACGAGGGGCTCTTCGACGACGCTAGCCGTGCCTACGCGGCGCTGTCGGAGCTCGCCGCGGACGAGCCTGCCAGCGTGCTCCGGAGCGCATTGGCGCACGCCGGCGCCGGGCGCCTGGACCTGGCCCGGCGCTTGCTCACCCGAGTGGTCGAGACCGGAGGTCGCTCCGGTCAGGCTTCGGCGTCCATGCTCGCGGGGCATGTGGCTGCAGCGCTGCTGGCTGAGGCCCGTTCGGGAGCGGGCGTCGCGAAGGAGCAGACGGACGCGCTGACCTTCGCGTCCCTCGAGGTGCCGCGAGCGGAGAAGCGCCACGTCTTGCTCTTGAGGACGCCCGCGGCACTGCCGGGGCTGGAGGTGAAGCTCGTGCGCCGCTTCGGCAAGGAGAAGGAGGAGATCCCCGTGGACATCGCCGCCGCGGCGATGGGCCTCTACTCCCTGGCTTTCGACCCACAGGGAGCCGAGGTCGAGCTCCTGCTCACGCGCCCCGAGGAGCTCGCACCGGCGCGCGCGTACAAGCTGCGGGTGGACACGCTCCTGCCCTCGGATGCCCTGAGCACGCCACCGAAGCTCACGTCGTCGGAGCTCGAGCTGCCGGCGACGGGCAAGCCGGTGACGCTGCGCTGGGCGGAGGGCGGCTGGGTCAGCCCCGGCACGTTGTGACCCGACCCACGCGGGGTTCACCTGCCCGATTTCGCCCAGCGCCCCCAGGCGCCGGACGCCGGCTTCGCGACTGCGAAGCGCTGGCGCCAGTCTCCGCTGCGGATCCGCCGTAAGCCTCGCGCCTGTTCGTGGCGCAGGAAATAGGCATGGGCGACGGAGCCATCGGCCAGGCGCACGTCGCGCCGGATGTAGAGCGCGGGATGATCGCGGCGCTTGTCGCAGGCGTTCAGCACGTCGTAGCCGACCTCCCAGAGCTCGCCGGTCACCTCCGAGTCCCCGCCCTCCAAGAGGCCTGCCATGGCGCGGGCCTCGACCAGCGAGTAGCCCCGCGCCGTCTTCACCACGCCGTGGCACTTGGCCTTGGCGATGACGTCGTGCTCACGCTCCCCGGACAGGAACGTGCCGTAGACGAAGAGCCGAAAGGTGACGGGGCCCGGCGTGGTCAATGTCTCCACGCTAACGCGAGCGACGCCCGTTGTCGCTGGTCTCGTGCCCGGGCCAGCCGTACGCTGGCGGCGTCGCGAGGTACCCCATGCCGACGTCGTATCGCGAGCTCCACCGTCGCTCCATCGAGGAGCCGGAGGCGTTCTGGGCCGAGCAAGCCGCTCGCATCGACTGGCACGTGCCGTTCGAACGCGTGCTCGACGACTCGCGCCCGCCGTTCAGCCGCTGGTTCGTCGGTGGCGAGCTCAACTTGTGCCACAACGCCGTGGACCGGCACCTGGCCGAGCGCGGCGAGCAGACGGCCCTGATCTACGTCTCCACTGAGACCGAGGAGCGGAAGACCTTCACCTATCGTGAGCTCCACGCCGAGGTGCAACGCATGGCGGCAGTGCTCCAGAGCCTCGGCGTCGGCCGCGGCGACCGCGTGCTGATCTACATGCCGATGATCCCGGAGGCGGTGCTCGCCATGCTGGCCACCGTGCGCGTCGGCGCCATCCACTCGGTGGTGTTCGGCGGTTTCGCCGCGCATTCACTGGCCACGCGCATCGACGACGCCCGGCCCAAGCTCTTGATCAGCGCCGACGCCGGCATGCGGGGGGGCAGGCCGGTGCCGTACAAGCACCTGGTGGACGAGGCCCTCGGCCTGGCCGAGCACCCACCCGAGAAGGTGCTCTTGGTGGACCGCGGGCTCGATCCCGACATGCCTCGCGTGGCGGGGCGCGACGTCGACTACCCCAAGCTCCGAGCCGAGCACCTTCACGCGACGGTGCCTTGCGCCTTCGTGGAATCGAGCCACCCATCGTACATTCTCTACACGTCGGGCACGACGGGGCTGCCCAAGGGCGTGCAGCGAGACACGGGCGGTTACGCCGTGGCGCTCGCGAGCTCGATGCGCCTGATCTACGACGCCAACCCCGGCGAGACGTTCTTCGCTACCTCCGACATCGGCTGGGTCGTGGGTCACTCGTACATCGTGTATGGGCCGCTGATCCACGGCATGGCCACCGTGGTCTACGAGGGAACGCCGCTCAGGCCCGACCCAGGCATCTGGTGGCGCATCGTGGAGGAGCAGCGCGTGAGCGTGATGTTCTCGGCTCCCACCGCGGTCCGCGTGCTGAAGAAGCAGGACCCCGAGCACATGCGGCGCCACGATCTGTCGTCCCTGCGCCACCTGTTCCTGGCGGGCGAGCCCCTCGACGAGCCGACCGCGCGCTGGATCGGCGAGGCGCTCGGCAAACCGGTGTACGACCACTACTGGCAGACGGAGACCGGCTGGCCGCTGCTCACGGCCCTGCCGGGCGTCGAGAAGCACCCGACCAAGCTCGGCAGCCCGAGCTTTCCCGCCTACGGGTACGACGTCCGCGTCCTGCACGAGTCGAGCGGCGAAGAGGTGGCCGCGGGCGAGAAGGGCGTCGTCTGCGTGCGACCGCCGCTGCCCCCCGGCTGCTTGTCCACGGTGTGGGGTCAGGACCAGCGCTTCGTGCAGACCTACTTCTCGATGTTCCCCGGCCAGCTCGTCTACACCACGTTCGACTGGGGGATTCGCGACGCCGACGGCTACTTCTTCATCCTGGGGCGCACGGACGACGTGATCAACGTCGCGGGACACCGGCTCGGCACCCGGGAGATCGAGGAGGCCGTGTCGGCGCATCCCGGTGTCGCCGAGTGCGCCGTGGTCGGCGTCGAGGATCCTCTCAAGGGGCAGATGCCGGTGTGCTTCGCGGTGGCGCGAGATCCGGAGACGGTCGCCAGCGTCGAGGACCGCGTGCGGCTGGCGCGGGAGGTGCTGGCGACGGTGGACACGCAGCTCGGCGCCATCGCGCGGCCGCGGGAGGTGCACTTCGTGAGCCAGCTGCCCAAGACTCGCTCGGGCAAGGTGCTGCGCCGCTCGATCCAGGCGCTGGCGGAGGGGCGCGATCCGGGGGACCTAACCACCCTGGACGACCCGGCGGGCATCGAGCAGATCCGACGCGCGGTGAAGCGCGAATCATGACCCTCGGGTGCCCGAGGCGCGCACGGGGCACACGCTGTACGAAGCGTACGACCAGATCGTGCGGCAGCAGGGACGCCGCACGTCAGGCGGCGCGGCGGCGCGGCTGTCGTCGCGAGCCCACCTGCTGCTCGTACAGGCAGTCGAACAGGAAGTCAGTCAAGCGCGCCTCCGAAGCGTCGTCGAGCACCAGGAACGAGTACGCGAGCCGGTTGCCACGCTCGCCCACCCGGCGCGCGAGCAGGTGCACGGGTCCGTCGTTCAAGAGCAGGGTCGCGCGGAGGTAGGGCCAGGGAGTCTGCTTCAGCGCTCTGGGCACGCAGAGGAGGAGACCCGTCTGCGACAGCTCGGTGCACTTGAGCGTGTAGCTCACCTTTCCCTGGCGGGCGCTGAGGATGACGTTGGTCTTGGTGCGGGGGCTGGTGCGCTTCTCCATCTCGACCTCCGACTCCTCACTCTGCACGCCGCGTGCCGAGCGTCTTGTTCGCCATTTCTCGGGGAATCGTGTCCTGGTGGCAGGTGCGTCCGGATGCGCGTTCCAATCTGTCCGGATCATTCCTCCATGGGGCGACTCTGCTTCTTGAAGCGCACCACCACGGCTTTGCGCTCACCCGAGCCGACCTCGATGCTGGCGCCGCGACGCCCGTGCTCCGGGTGGACGAAGGTGACGGAGTGGGTCCCCGGGCTCACCGCCACTCCCACTAGCGGCGTGGAGCCGATGGGCCGTCCGTCCAGGACGACGTTGGCGATCGGGATCGAGTTCAGGTTCAGGTACGCGCCGGCGGCAGCCGGCTTGTACGGGGAGGGCGGCGCCGGGTGGGTCGGCGCCGGCGTCGCTGGCGGGTCGGCGGGCGTCTCCTCGGCCAGAGCGGTCACGGAGATGGGCTCGTCCGCCGGCGGTGCCGGCGCGACCGCGGGCGTCGCTCCCCCGCCGCCCAACGCGAAGTGCAGCGTGGTTCGCTCGCCCTTGGCTACGCTCAAGCTCCGGCCCGCGCGCTCGTCACCGAGCACGCTGACCACATCGAACTGGTGCGCGCCGGGCTCGAGCTCCACGCTGCACGGGGCCGTCTCACAGCCGAGCTGACCATCCACCAGCACGTGGACGCGGCTCGCGGCGATGCCTCGGGAGTCGGTGACGGTGACCAGAGCGCGGGCAGGCGCCGAGGCGGTGCTCGGGGTCGCGACCAGCCAAGCCACGGCGAAGAGCGTCACCCCGGCCGCGACGCCGAGGCCGGCTGCGCGTGCTGGCTTGCCCAGCCCGCGGCGGGAAGGTGGAACGCTCCAGGTCGCCGGCGAAAGCGAGGGACGCGACGCGTCGAGGAGCGCGCGACCGGGTGCCGGCTCTGCTTGGGCACGCAGCGGGCGGGCATCGGGTCGAGTCGCCTCGCTCGGGAGCGCGCGGGTAGGGGCCAGGCCCGGGGCCACGGGTAGGGGCGGCAAGCTGGGAGGAGGCGGCAGAGATGGCAGCGCCGGCAGCGGGGGCAGCGCCGGCAGGCGGGGCGGCGGGGGCAGCGCGACCTCCCCATGGCTCGGTCGCCACACCGGGCTCGTGAAGGACCCCGTCGTCTCGAGCTCGATCAGCAGCGATGGGTCGATCTCGACCTCGGAGACTTCGGGCGGAAGGCGCGCCATGCCCGGCCGGCTGCAAGCCGTGGACCAGGTGCCGCCACGGCAGAGCTCCGCAGGTTTGGGCAGGGCCCCTCGCGGCCCGTCCGGACGGCGCTTGGACCGGGTCCGGATCGGGCATGTAAGATGCGCCGTTCATGGCCGATCGCACGGTCACCGAGGCCGCCTTCGATTACGCAAGCGTGGCCGGACAGCGCCGCCAGGAGCTGGGCGTGGTGGTGGCCTACTGCCGGGGCGCGCTGCCCTGGTCCGTCTCGCGCATCGCGCCGGCGCTCACCGTGGGCCGGGACCAGACCGCGGACTTGACCGTGGAGGACGCGGGCGTGTCCCGCATCCACGCGCGTCTCGAGCACCGAGGCTCCGCGGTCCACGTCACCGACGCGGGCAGTCGAAACGGGACCTTCGTGAACGGAGAGCGGGTGCCGGACGGCGGAGTGCTCGCGCCGCTGGGCAGCGTGATCCGCATCGCGAAGACCCTGCTCGTGACCCTGGCCGACGTGGGCCCGTACGCCGATCGGCGGCCGCCCTTCATCCCCGAGCTGGTCGGCGGCGCCGCCCTCGACGACGCCCGGATCGTCATCGACACCGTGGCCGCCACCAAGACGCCCGTCCTCGTCCTGGGGGACACGGGCACGGGGAAGGAGGTCGTGGCCCGGGTGCTGCACGATCGCAGCGGGCGCCCCGGGCAGTTCGTGGCGCTCAACTGCGCGGCGGTCCCCAACGAGCTGGTCGACGCCGAGCTGTTCGGGCACAGCCGCGGCGCGTTCTCGGGTGCGGTGGGCTCCCGCGCGGGGCTGTTCCGCAGCGCCGACGGGGGCACTCTGTTCTTGGACGAGATCGGTGAGCTGCCGGCTCCCGTGCAGGCCAAGCTGCTGCGCGTCCTGGAGACCGAAGAGGTGCGCGCGGTCGGCGAAGACAAGGTCGTGCAGGTGGATGTGCGCATCGTCGCGGCCACCAATCGGGACGTCGACTCCATGGTGGACGCCAGCGACTTCCGCGGCGACCTCCTGCACCGACTCTCCGGCCTCCGGGTGGTGCTTCCCGCGCTGCGCGAGCGCATCGAGGATCTGCCGGCCCTGGCGCTGCACTTCCTCCACGAGAGCGGCGTGACCCTAACGGCCACCGCGCTGGAGCGGCTGATGTTGCACGCCTGGCCTGGCAACGTGCGCGAGCTCCGCAACGTGGTGCGGGCGGCCAGCGAGGTCGCCCGGCGCGCGGGCCGCGCGGAGGTCGAGCCTGCCGACGTGGCCGTGGTGATCGGCGCCACGACGGCCCGTCTCGGCCAACCGACGGAGGAGGCGGAGCTCGCCGCGCGCATCAGTCAGGTGCTCACGGAGACCTACGGCAGCGTGCCGGACGCGGCGCAGCGGCTGGGCATGAGCCGTACCGTGCTGTACGAGACGCTCCGCCGGCTGCGCCTCGACCCCAAGGCGTTTCGTCCCCGCTGATCGGAGCCGTCGTCACAGGTCGCGGCAGCAGCGGAACCCCAGGTGGTAGTTCCGGTGGCTGTTCCAGTAATCCACCTTGGTCGAGTGCCACGCCGGTGCGCGCCAACGACAGTCGTCCTCGTGCGCCTCGCCGAGCCCGAAGATGAACCAGCTGCCCTTCATCTCCGTCTCGCCGAGCCCGCCTCGCTTCCCGAGCTCTTCCGGTTTCATCGGCAGGTTCATGTGCTCGGCGGCGTTGCCGTGTTGGTCGTACACGCCGAAGCGACTGACGCACTCGGGGAACGCGCCGGCCGGGTAGGTGTTCGAGCCACAGCTCTCCCAGCCCCCACCGCCGCACTTGCCGCTCTTCTTGGAGCCGGTGGCGCACTTCTGGTGGTTCTTCTCCAGCCCGTAGGCCCAGACCTTCTCGCGCTTCTCGTTCTTGAAGAACTCCATCTCCATGCGGCGCTTCCGCTCCCACAGGTACTCCTCCTCGGCCGGTCGGAGCTCGCCCGCGCAGGCGCCTTCCCACTCGTGGGCGTCGCACAGCCGCTTGCCCACCGCTCGGCAGAGTTGCGCGGCCTCCTGCGCGGAGGCGTACACCAGCGGGTACTCGCAGGGGATGTTCGGGAATTCGTACTGATCGATGCAGGTGTCCGGCGGCTTGGCGGAGCTCTTGCCGCCGAGCGGTACCATGTAGCGCGCGCCGCAGAGTGCTTCGTTCGTTCGAAGCTCGAGCAACTTCGGCTGCTCGTGGAGCCCCGCGCGCTCCCGGATCTCCCAGCACTCGCTGCGCTTCATCGGGTGCTCGGTCACTTCGGGGTTGCCCTCGCTCACGACCTTGTTGCCCTCGACGATGGAGCCGACCTTGGCCAAGACTTCGTCACCGAGCCCGAGCTCCTCGCGCATGCGGCGGTAGATGCGCTGGCGCTGCTCCGCCAGAGACTTCGGCTCGGCGTCATCGGGTCGCGCCGGCTTCGGCAGCGGCGCCGGCGCGGCCTCGGCCTCGGCGTCGCTCGGCGCGAGATCGCGCGCGCTCTGCCCGTGCGCCCCTTCGGGCGGCGGAGCCGCGGGTGGCGATCGCCGAAGTCGCCAGACCGCGAGGGCGACGCCCAGGGCGAACAGCGAGACCACCGCGGCTCGGCGACCAGTTCGGTTCATAGGTGTCCGGAGTCGTAGCCAGAATCGAACAGGGAAGACAGCGGGCCACGCTGCCGTATAATCGACGCCATGACCTCGCGCGCGGTTTCGGCCGCCTTCTTGTTCTTCTTGGCGGGGCTCGCCGCGTGCGGTGGCGCCGGCAGCAGCAGCGGCGGGTTCAACCCCGACGGCGGCTCGGGCACCGGCGGCAGCGGCAACACCTCCGGCGCCGGCGGGTTCGGCGGCGGTTCAGGTGGCTTCGGGGGTTTCGGCGGCTCCGGCGCACAGGGCGGCAGCGGCGGCATGGCCGGCACGGGCGGAATCGCCGGCGGCGGCACCGGGGGCTTCGGCGGCACCGGTGGTGTCGGCGGCACGAGCGGCTTCGGCGGCACCGGTGGTGTCGGCGGCACCGGTGGTGTCGGCGGCACGAGCGGCTTCGGCGGCACGGGTGGTGTCGGCGGCACGAGTGGCTTCGGCGGCACCGGTGGTGTCGGCGGCACCGGTGGTGTCGGCGGCACGGGCGGTATCGGTGGCACCGGTGGCATCGGCGGCATTGGCGGCACGGGCGGCAGCGGTGGCACGGGCGGGAGCTGCACCAAGTACTTCAGCGACACTTTCGCGACCTCGACCGCGGGTTGGTCGCTCGGCCCGACCTGGTCCATCGGAGCGGCGATGGCTTCGAGCTGCGGCTCGTCGGCGGGAAACGACCCCTCCACGGATCACTCCGGCGACGGCAAGATCGCCGGCGTCGTCATCGGTGGCTGCTACTCGACCTCGGCCTCTACCTCGGACTACTGCCTCACCAGCCCGAGCATCAACGCAGGCAGCGCCACATCGCTCCACCTGTCCTACTGGCGCCACCTGCACACCGACTACCCGAGCTACGTGACCACGAAGGTCGAGGTCTCGAGCGATGGCTCGTTCTGGACGTCGGTCTACTCCGTCAGCTCGAGCGGCTTCGTCAACGACACCAGCTGGACGCAGCAGCAGTTCGACGTCTCGGCGTACAAGAGCTCCACCTTCCGGGTGCGATTCTGCTACAAGGTCGGCTCCGGCGCAGTCGCTGGAGGCGGCTGGAACGTCGACGACGTGGTGGTCTCGAACAGCGCGAGCTGCACGACCCCGTGATCAGCGCCCCTGGAACTCGGGCTTTCGCTTGGCGGCGAAGGCGCTGAGCGCCTCGCGCCGATCTTCGCTGCGCAGGCACTCGTCGTAGAGCAGGCGCTCGAGCTCGAGGCCGTGCTCCAGGCTGGTCTCGAACGACAGGTCGATGGCCCGGAGTGCAGCGCTCTGCGCGATGGGGGCGCCTTCGGCGATGGGCGCGATCCAGCCGAGCGTGTCCTCGAGCACGCTGGTGCCCGTGGGCGTCACCCGGTTGACCAGGCCGATGGCCAGCGCTTCTTCCGCGCTCAGGCGGCGACCAAGCAGGATCAGCTCCTTGGCTCGAGCCTCGCCCACCACTCGCGGCAGGCGCTGTGTGCCGCCCGCGCCGGGAATGATGCCGATGCCGGTCTCCGGCAGGCCGAGCACGGCGTGGGCGGCGGCGACCCTGAGATCGCAGAGCAGCGCGAGCTCGAGCCCGCCGCCGAGGGCCACGCCGTTGAGCGCCGCGATCACCGGGACGCGAGAGGCGTCCAGCCAGCCGAGCTCGGTGCGGTAGAGCTTCACCTGGTCGCGCACGGCGTTCTCGTCCATGCCCTGCCGCTCCTTGAGATCCGCGCCGGCGCAGAACGCCTTCTCGCCGCTCGCGGTGAGCACGATGGCCCGTACCGAAGCGTCTCCTTGGAGCTCTCTGCCGATGCGACCGAAGGCCTTCAGCGTTGCACGCGAGAGCGCGTTCAGCCGATCGGGGCGGTTGATGGTCAGGATCGCGACGCGTCCGCGCCGCTCGACTTCGACCGGGGTCTCGTCGCTCACGCCTTCCTCCGGCTCGTCTTCTTGGCCCTCGCGGGCCTGGGCGCGCGCTTCGCCACCGGCTTGGCCTTCGGCGCGGGCTCGTCGCCGCCGTCGTCCGCCCTGTCGTGGTCCTTCTTGGCTTTCTTCTTCTGCTCCAGCTTGGTCAGGCGAACCTGCAGCTCTTGCAGCTCGTTCTTCAGCGTCTCGACGTCGTCGCTGATGCGCTTGCGCTCGGTCGAGCCGGCTTCGCCGAGGTCTCGCAGGGCCTCGCGGATGCGCCGCGCCACACGTCCGTCCAGATCGCGCTCCAAGGCGCGCCGGAGCGGGCCGCGGCTCTTCGGGTCGCCCAGAGTCGCGAGGGCGTTCACCGCGTCGATGCGCAGGTGCGGGTCGGCGTCCTCGAGCAGGTCCTCGAGGTGCAGGCGCACCTTGCGCGTGTCCGCCAGCCGAGCCAGCGCCGAGATCGCCGCGCGGCGCCCGCGAGTCGGGTAGCCGTAGCGCGTCCGTTTCTGCACGTCGTCCACGGCGTCGTCGTCGCGCAGCGCCGCCAAACCGTCGAGCGCACCGGCGCGCGCGACGTCCGCCCACGACTTTCGGTCGATGAGCTCCCGCAGCACCTTCAGCGCGTGCTTTTGGCGCGTCCGTCCCAGGCTGCGCAGGGCGTCGGCGGTCACCAGGTAGCTCTGGTCCTTGCGCGCCAGCTTCTCCAGGGCCTTCGCGGCCCTGGGATCCCGGAACGCACCCAGGGCCCGGGCCACCGCGCGCCGCACCTTCGGGTGCTCGACCGAGACGTTCTCGAGCAGCAGCTCGAGCGCGTGCTCACCCCGGATCTTGCCTAACGCAGCCGCGGCCTCGGCGCGCACCATCCAGGTCTCGTCCGGCTTGCCCAGCGCTTTCCCGAGCGCCTCCACGCTGGGCAGATCGGAGCGCTTCGCGAGCGCTTGCGCGGCGCGCCAGCGCAGGCGCGCGGAGCTGCCGCTCTCGAGCTGGTTCCTGAGCATCTCCGCGGGCGCCTCCAGGGTGACCTCGCCGACGATGCGGAGCTCCGGATCGAGGCCGACCCACGCCGGCCGCTCGTGACAGGCGACCACGAGCGCGTCGCTCTCGGTGGTGACCGTCTTCTTGTGGCGGCGGGTCCGCCCCGCTTTGTCCGCCACCTCGATCTCCAGATCGAAGGCGAACACCGCCGTCTCGCCGGTCTTCTGGGTCTGCTTCACCGCCACGGTCACCAGGCCGTCTTCGTAGCTGACCTTGGCCTTGATCACCGGGTGGCCGGGCCGGTACACCCAGGCGTCGAAGAGGCGCTCGAGCGAGCGCCCGCTTACCTCCTCCAGCGCGCGCATCAGGTCGTTGGTCTCGACGATGCCGTGGGCGTGGCGCGAGAGGTAGGTCTGGACGCCGCGCCAGAACAGCGTGTCGCCCAGCTCGCCCCTCAGCAGGTGCAGGACCAGGCAGCCCTTCTCGTACAGGTGGCGGTCGAACAGGTCGATGGGCAGCGAATAGTCGCGGCACACGATGGGTCGCTGATAACGGCCGCTCGCCTCGCTCAGGTAGGACTCGAGCTCGGCCTCCACGCCGTACAGGTACTCGTCGCGCCCCAGCCGGTCCTCGCGCTCGACTTGCTCGAAGAAGGTGGCGAAACCTTCGTTCAGCCAGCCGTGCGACCAGTCTCGGCAGGTCACGAAGTCGCCGAACCACTGGTGCGCCAGCTCGTGCGCGACCAGGTCGTGACTGACGACGTCGATGGCAGCGCGCGCGTCGAGCAGGATGTGCTCGTACATCGTGGTCGCGGTGGTGTTTTCCATGCCGCCGAAGATGAAGTCGCTGACGACGATCTGCGAGTAGCGGCTCCACGGGTAGGGTACGCCGGTCAGCTTGCCGAACAGCTCGATCATGCGCGGCGTCTCAGAGAACGCGCGCTGGCCGTCGGCCTTTCTGCCCGGCGGCACCCAATACGTCACCGGCACGGCGCGGCCTTCGCCCACGATGGCGTCGCGATCTTCGAGCACCTCGAAGCGTCCGGCGACCAGCGTCATCAGGTAGCTCGGGTGCGGCTGGTTCATCTTGAAGTGGAAGACCCAGGGGCTCGCACCCTTCGGTGTGTCCTTGAACACGAGATCGCCGTTCGAGAGCACCGAGTGCCCCTCGGAGACGCGCACGCGCATCTCGGTGGTCATCTTCACGTGGGGCTTGTCGTGGCACGGGAACCAGTGCCGCGCGTCCTCGTCCTGACACTGGCTCCAGACCTGCTCCGGGCGGTCCTTGACCACCTCGTCCGGAGCCAGGAAGTACAGGCCGCGCTTGGGCGTGGCGCGGTAGTCGACCTCGAGCTTGCCCTTCTCGACTCGCGGCGGCACGCTGACGTGAATCTGGTCGCCGTCGTATTCGTACGGCACGTCGGACCAGCCGCTGCCGGTGTCGATGCGGACTCGCCTGAGCTCGAAGCCGAGCGCGTCGAGGCTCAGCGTGTCGCTCGTGGGAGAGACGCGTTCGAAGTCCAGGGTGGCCGAGCCGGACACGGACTTCTTGGCGAAGTGCAGCTGCAGGTCGAGCGACAGGTGCAGGATGCGGAAAGGGCGGTCGCGCTCGTATTTCCGCTCGGTGCCGGACAGGGCGAACGGCGGGGCCGCCGCCGCGGCGCAGGAACAGCGCGCGTGGTGTCGCTGGGAGAGAGCCATGGCAGAAGTCCCGAATACCCCGGCGCGGATCGGGTCCGCAAGGACCGAGGTGTCGAGCCGGCGCCCCAGGGTGAGGTTGGCGGCGCTGGCGGGGCCCGCTAAGCTGTCCGAGATGGTGCGGAAGCTCGTTCGCTGGCTGCCTGCGCTCGCGCTGCTCGGCTCGGTCTCGTGCGCGTTCCTCCTCGACTTCGACGAGCTGAAAGGAGAGCCCGGCGACGCGGGCTCGGATACCTCCTCGGGGGGAGTAGCCGGCGGCGGGGGAAGCGGCGGTGCCGTCGGCGGCAGCGCTGGGGTCGCGGGCTCAGGCGGCAGCGCGGGGGACGCGGGACCTTGCGGGAAGTCGTGCGACGACGGCGACCCGTGCACCACCGACGTCTGCCTCACTCCCGAAGGCGGAACGCCCACCTGCGGGCACGTCGGCAAATTGTACGACGACGGGCAGCTCGATTTGCCAGCGGAAGAGTACCTGGGCGGGCTCAGCGCCGTCGGCGGTTCCGACCGCTTTTACGTCTCGAAGTACTTCGGCACGAAGCTCGGCGATGCCGGCACGTGGCAGTTCGACAGCTCCGTGTTCGCCGTACCGGTGGACGGTTCGCTGCAGAAGACCGCCGAGTACCCGCTCGGGCCGTCGTTCGGCGGTGGCCCTCGCGGTCCGGTGTCGTTGGTCCATGACGGGAGCGACCTCATCGGCTTCCTCGCCGTGCAAGTCTCTGGCTTCGACTGGCGCGTGAAGCAGCTCGCGTTTCCAGCCGACCTGGGCGCGGCCCCCACGGCCGCCGATGTCTGCTCCGGCGCCTGCTACGACCTGACGATAGACGGGACGCTGCGCCCCGAAGGATTCCTGGGACCGAGCGGTGAACCTGGCGCCATGTGGATCGGGCCGAACGGCATCTGGATCGGCAACGCGTCGACGAAGCCCACGCAGAAGACCATCACTGCGTCAAAGGTCACTGGGCTCGCACCAGTCATTTCCGAGTCGGCAATCGGCGCGTTCTGGCGAGACGACACCACGCTGAACGTGACCATTACCGGCACGTCCGAGACCAGCATGACGCCGGCCTCGTGCGACACCACGAAGGGCTTCTTCGGCGGACTCGTCGCCGCGGGGCGCGGCCGACTCTGGACCGGCGCGTTCACGACCAACATCGTCGCCGCTGGGCCGTCCACGGAGTTCAACTCGTTCCTGATCACCGGGAACCAAGTGCAGGAGCTCTCGAGCTGCAAGTCCAACCCGGAGTCGTTGATCCAGGGCGTCAATCTGCCCGGTATGACCGCGTTCAAACGACCGGCGTCCTCGCCGGACGAGCGCGTGCACTTCGCGGTCGCGGGCATCAATGCGGCAGAATCTTCGCTCGCCTTGACCGCGAGCTACGTCGAGCTCCAGCCGGGGAAGGCCGAGCTCGCGGGTATCGCGAAATTCGAGATGACTGGAAGCCCTTCGACGAAGCTTCCGAGCTCCAAGGGCGTCGATCAACCCGTCGTGGCCCACGCCGGCGACAAGCTGCTGGTCGCCTGGCGGGACTCGGGAGCGGCGGGAGGGTTCCAGGCCACCCTGCGCCTGCGCCGCTTCAAGCTCTGTCAGTGAGCGGACGGCGGCGTGTGCGAGGGCACGGCGCCGGGGAAATGCATCACCCTTGCCGGCTCGGTCGACTGAGCCCAGCTACCGCACCACCACGGCGACCTTGCGCGATTCGCCGCGCGACTCGAGGGTGACCACGCAGCGCACCGGACCGGTGAAGCCGCCCGCGCACGCAGGATGCTCCCGACCCCCGCTCGGTGTCGGGTCACCTGCTTGGAGCTCGATCACCTCCGCGGGGCGACAGGGGACGATGCGGTCCGCCTCGGGTACGACGCACCCGGGCGCCGTGGGCGCACAGTGCGCGTAGCTCTCGTAGCTGGCGCGCGCGAACAGCCTGCGGGCCACCGAGCAGAAGCGAATCGGCGCGGCCGGCTCGCCGGGGCCCATGCTGTCACCCGCGCTCCAGAACACCCGATCTCGGTGCCAGGCGAGCTGACGCCCGAGCTGCCTTGCGATCTCGAGCTTCGCGGAGCGCTCGCGCCAGGCGTTGCCGAGGAAGCCCGTCGCGACCACGAGCCCCAGGCCCAGAGCGCCGAAGAGCGCAGCGCGCCTCATGCTCGGCCTCTAGCGCCGGCCAAGGACGGGGACAACCCGCGGTCCTTGATCGTCCTAGCGCGGGCGAAAGCGACGCGCGCAGCCGCGGCCCCGGTGTAGCTTTCGGCCGTGCCGACCACCCTCACCGGCCAAGTCGAGCGCGTCACCTTCGAGAACGAGGAGACGGGGTTCCGGGTGCTGCGCGTCGGCTCCGTGGAGGGAGGCGCAGGTTCCGGCCCCATCGTCGTCATCGGCACCTTCCAGCCGGTGGGCCCCGGCACGCGGGTGCGCGTCACCGGCGACTTCGTGCGCGATCCCCGGCGCGGTGAGCAGTTCCGCGCCGAATCCTTGGTCGCCATCGAGCCGGCGACGCTGGTCGGGCTGGAGAAGTACCTGGGCTCCGGCCTCATCCCCGGTATCGGTCCCGGCTTCGCCAAGCGCATCGTCGAGACCTTCGGTCTGGAATCGCTGAAGGTCCTGGACGCGGAGCCGCAGCGCCTGGGCGAGGTCTCGGGCATTGGCGCGCGACGCGTCGCCGAGATCAAGAAGGCGTGGTCGGAGCACCGCGCCATCGCCAACGTGATGGTGCTCCTTCAGACCCACGGCGCCTCGCCCGCGCTCGCGGCCCGCATCTTCAAACGCTACGGTGACCGCAGCGCTTCCGTGGTGCAGCGCTCGCCCTACCGGCTCGCCCTCGAAGTTCAGGGCGTCGGGTTCAAGACCGCGGACCGCATCGCGCGCTCGCTCGGCATCGCGGGCGATCACCCCGAGCGCGCCCAGGCAGGCGTGCTCCACGAGCTCGGGGCGCTCGCCGATCAGGGGCACGTGGCGGTGCCGCGCGCCGTATTGGTCGAGCGCTCCGCCCAGATGCTCGAGATCGACGACGCGCACGTCGAGGCCGCGATCGACGCGCTCCGGGCCAGTGAGCGCGTAGTCGTCGAGGACGACTTCGCTTTCCTGTGGCGCCTGCACGCGGCGGAGGTGAGCTTCGCAAAGGGCGTCCGGCGCTTGCTCGACGCCCCGGCGCCGAGCCTTCCGGGCCTGCCGGCGGCCATCGCGGCGTACGAGAAGCGCCGTGGCCTCACGCTGGCTCCCGCCCAGCGTGCGGCGGTCGAGGCGGCGGCTCGGGAGAAGGTCCTGGTCATCACCGGCGGGCCGGGCGTCGGGAAGACCACCATCGTGAGGGCCGTGCTGAGCGTCTTCGAGGCCGCGCGGCTCTCGACGAGGCTGGCGGCCCCGACGGGGCGCGCCGCCAAGCGACTCGCCGAGGCCACTGGCCGGGACGCCAGCACCATTCACCGCCTCCTGGAGTTCGAGCCGCGCTCGGGTCAGTTCCAACGGAACGCCGACGCGCCGCTCGACGCGGACGCGATCATCGTGGACGAGGCCTCGATGATCGACCTGCCGCTCGGCGCGGCGTTGCTCTCGGCCACGCCCGACGGAGCCCGCTGCGTCGTGGTCGGGGACTCCGACCAGCTGCCGAGCGTGGGGCCGGGCGCGCTGCTCCGAGATCTGATCGACAGCGGTGCGGTGCCGGTGGTGCGGCTGAACGAGATCTTCCGCCAGCACGGCGCGAGCCGTATCGTGGAGAACGCGCATCGCATCCTGATCGGAGAGCCGCCGCTCGGCGCCAACGCCGAGGAGCCGAACGCCGACTTCTTCGTCGTTCAGCGCCGCGACCCGGAGGAAGCGGCGGCCGTGGTCGTCGAGATCGCCACGCAGCGCATCCCCAAGCGCTTCGGGCTGGACCCGGTGCGCGACGTCCAGGTGCTCACTCCCATGCACCGAGGCCCCGCGGGGACACAGGCGCTGAACGAGCGACTGCAGGCAGTGCTCAACCCGGACGGCCCCGCCCTCGAGTCACGGGGCCAGAAGCTCCGCGTCGGCGACAAGGTCATGCAGACTCGGAACGACTACGAGCGTGACGTCTTCAACGGCGACCTCGGCGTGATCGTCGCCGTCGAGCCCGCCGAGCGTCACGTCCGCGTGCGCTTCGACGAGCGCGAGGTCGATCTCGAAGACGCGGATCTCGAGAGCCTGACGCTCGCGTACGCCACGAGCATCCACAAGAGCCAGGGCAGCGAGTACCCGGCGGTGGTGCTGCCGCTCTTGTCGACGCACTTCGTGATGCTGAACCGCAATCTGCTCTACACGGCCGTGACCCGCGCCAAGCGGCTGTGCGTGCTGGTCACCGATCCGCGCGCGCTGCGGCTCGCCCTGTCGGAGGTCCGGCGCGAGGAGCGGAGTACTGGCCTCACCCGCCGCCTGCGCGACAAGTAGCTGAATCTTCAGCATTTATGCGACGCGTTATTCGCGCTTGACCCGGGTTTCTACGGGGCGTACATGGCGCACCCACATGTAGGGGCCTGTCGGGTGACTGGCTCCGGAGGCAAAGCGCCAATGCTGAAGCAAGCTCTGGTTCTCGGATTCGGGTTGTCCCTCTCGCTGCTCGCCGGCTGCGCCGCCACCACGGAGGCGCCCGACGAAGCGGAGCCCACCAGCGCGCTCGGCGACGAGACCCACTGGGCCGGCGGCTGGCGCTACTACGACTGGGACTTCGGCTGCCAGACCGGGTCGCTGAAGAACTTCGTCGTGCCGAAGAGCCGGCGGCACGTGTACTCGTTCTCCGCCTCGGCGGAAACCGAGACGACCTTCACGCTGACGGCGAGCTGGCCCAAGCAGCTCGGTGCGTTCTTGATGGTGATGAATGCGAAGGGCGAGCTCGTCGACTGGACCTACAGCACGAACAGCGGGGCGAGCCTGAGCGTGAAGCTCGCGGCGGCCGGCGACTACTGGCTGTTCGCTTCACCGGTCTGGTACGAAAAGGTGAAGACCGCATACGCGTACACGCTGTCGGCCTCCTGCTCGAAGGAGTGCAGCGTGGACGCCGACTGCGGCGCCGGCAAGACCTGCGTGGTTCCGCAGTGCTTCAAGGCGCCGTGCAAGGCGGGCGTCTGCGTGGACGCGCCGCTGTGCGCCGAGTACACCACCAGCGACGGCCGCTACTACGCCAAGAACTTCGCGGGCAGCGATGCGGCTGCAGCGAAGCAGTGGGTGACCCTCGATCCGGAGGTCAGCTCGAGCGGCGTCAATCCCGGCACGTGCGAGTCCCTCAACTCGAAGGTCTGCCCCAGCACGGATCCCGCGGTCTGCGGCGTCCCCATCGCCACCGACAAAGAGGCCACGTACGCGAACCTGTGCGAGTTCCAGAAGGTCGTGCGCGCGGCGGCCGGAGCGACGGGCGAGAGCAAGGGGAAGTACTGGGCGGGCGCCTGCCCCGACGGCTACTGCGCCGTCGGCTGGCTCTCGCCGCCGGACGTGAATTCGCCCACCGTCTACGTGAAGAACTTCACCAGCAAGGGCGACGCGGAGTCGTGGCTCGGCTCGAGCTTCTCCAACCTGTCGAGCTCCGAGATCCGGAACGGGCACTGCGACGATCCCGTCGCCTGCATCACGCTCTACAAGCCGGTCTGCGGCGTGATCAAGAGCGAGCCCCAGAAGACCTACTCGAACTCCTGCGGGTTCCAGGGCGCGGTGATGGCCGATGCGGGCAGCAGCGGCGAGAGCAAGGGCTACTACACGGACGGCGCGTGCAAGCCGGCTTGCGACTACACGGATCCGAAGAAGACCTGGATGGCGCAGAGCGCCGAGAAGTGCGCGCTCATCAAGTACTTCTGCACGGCGCCCACGGTGCCGTTCTCGAACGAGTGCGGCTGCGGCTGCCAGGGCTGAGCGCCCGAAGAAAGACAGCTCGGCCGCAGGCCGAGCCCGGAATCACATCCTCGGTCTTGCCATGATCAGACGACCGGAGGAAGCACCGGAGGGTGTCACGATCGGCCAAAGTGACCCGAGTGTGAAAACCGGCCGGGCCCGGCGCCGGCTGTCTCACCGGTAGGTAGAGTCGCGGGGCGCTTGGGTCGTCCGCGGACGCGAGAAATTCTCAAGGCGAGATGCTGAAACCCTTGCTCACCGTCACGGGGTCGCCGCTGAACGCCGGCACCTGAGCGCGGCGGAACACGCCTGCGATGCAGCTGCCGACCGGTGTACCAGGGAACTCACCGCCGCTGATGTTGGCGGTGGTGACACGGCCCGAGGGCGCGAAGGTGACCACGGCCTTGCCGCTGCCGGTGGGGCCGCCCGGGCGCTTGCAGCCGGAGGCCTGAGCGGCGGCGCCGCCCAGCGCGGCGATTGCCGCGCCCTTGTTGAAGGAAGCGACGCCGCTCGACGGCTCTTCCTTCTTGGTGACCTCTTCCTTCTTCTCCTCCGGCTTCTTGGTCTTGTCCTCTTCTTCCTTCTTCTTCATCGCCTCGGCGAAGCGCTTCTTGTCCTCTTCGGAGACCTCCTTCTTGTCGCCGGACGCCGTGGGGGCGGCGGCGGGGTCGCCGGTGGGGGGGGCCTCTTCCTTCTTCGCTTCCTCGACGGGCCTTTCTTCCTTCTTCTCTTCGCTCGCGCTGCCGCTCTTGCCGGAGGTTTCTTCGGTCTTCTTGCCCGTCTCGGCCTTGGCCTCTTCGCTCTTGCCGCCGCGCAGCGCCAGCACGCCGATCACGATGGCGATCACCGCCAGGAGCGCGACGCCGCCGCCGACCGCGAACACCACCGTGTTGTTCTTCTTCTGCGGAGCAAAGCCCGGAGGCGGCATGCTGCCGAACGCCGCCGGCATCTCGCTCGGGATGCTGGGGCGCGGGGGCGGATCGGGGGGCGGCGGGGGCGCCGCGAGCAGCGCCTGGTTGGCGCTCATACCGAACAGCGGACCGCCCATCGCGCCGCCGCCGATGTTCATGATGTCGTCGAGGTCGGCCTTCTCTTCCTTGGGCGGCGGCACGGTGCCGCGCTTGGCGGGCGCAGATGGCTTGGCTGCGGGTCCCACCCCTGCCTTGAGGGCGTCGAGGGAGAACAGCACCGAGTTCTCGTTACGCGCGCCCGTCGGCTTCTGGTCGTCGTACTCCGTCGCCCCGGGCTGCGCCGCGGAGGACACGACTTCTTCCTCGGACCCCGCGGACGCCTGGGCGCCGAAGATGTCCGCGGCGCCGCGGCCGCGGCCGCCCTCGACGCGGGCCGCGCCCGCGCTCGGGCCAGGCGAAAATCCAAAAGCCGGAGCCGGCGTGGGCGCCGGCTCGAGCTGCGCCGGCGCCGAGTGCTGCGGAGCGGACAGGTACGGCGTGAGCTCCGGCGCCGACGCCAGCGGCACCCAGTCGCCCATGCCCTCCTTCCACACGAACGCGTCCGCCGGCAGCATGCCGGCGTTCCACGCATCGACGATCTCGTTGGTCGACATCGAGCGCTGGTCGGTGTCGCTCAGGTTGACGCTCCAGGTGTCGGCCGCCGCTCCCGCTGCGTAGCCCGGGTCGGCCGCTGGAGCTTCCTCCCGCTCTTCGGCATAACCGTCGACGATGATGGGCTCGTTGCAGCCTTTGCAGCGAACCTTGACGCGGCGTCCTCGGACCTTGTCGTCCGCGATCGCATATTTCGCGCCACATGACTGGCAGGTGATCTTCATCGTGCTTCGGCTCCCAACTCAGGGGCTAGAGCCCAAAATCTAAACCAAGTTCGCCGTTCGGGCGAAGCACCAAGATTCTCGCTCAATTCACCGTCACCAGCGCGGACCCGTCGGCTCCACAGAATCCCGACCCGTTTGGGTACTGGACGCCGCAAGTGGGACAGATCTTTGGATACTGGCCGCTCGGGCGTTCCTGCGCCCGGTGGGCCCCCGCTGGGACGAGCTCCTCGTCATGAACCGGGCAGCTCACCACCCCCGGATCGTAGCCTTGTTCGCAGACCGGGCAGACGCCGCCGGCCGGTCCTCGAGTGTCAGTACCCCGGCTCACCACTACCAGGCGGTTTCCGTCGAACTTACAGAAGCGCGACTCGGCGCCGTACTCCGCCCGGCAAGTGGGGCAGAGCAACATCGCCTCCGCGGCAGGAACCGCGGGCTCCCGCGGGGCGCTGCCCGCGTGGATCTGGGTCACGATCGGGCTCGGGGGAGGCGTTTCCGCTGCCGCTGGCGCGGGCAGGGCCCGCCGGGAGCGGCGCACCAACCACAGGCCGGCGAGGCCGAGCACCAGCGCGGCGAAACCCACCACTCCGACGAAGGTCCGTCGCCGATCCGCCGCCGTGGCGTGCCCCTCTGCGCTCTGAGCGACAGGGCCCCGGGGTGCGGGCGGGTCCTGGGATGCCGCGCAGAGGATGGAGCACGGCGCGAACGCTGCTGCGGCTGCGAGAAGGGCGACCGCGACCGTCTGCCTCACGGGAGCTCGACGAAAGGATAGCAGACGCGGGCGCGACTTGCCCTCGTCGCCGCGCCGCGTTGACAGGGAAATTCGGCCTCTGCTACGGTCCCGCGGACTAACTCTAGGATTTTCGAAGGCTTCCGCCGCAAGGCTGGGATGGGAGGCCGCCGACTGGAGAGGAGAGCTCTGACGATGCATTGGGACAGCGGCAGCAAGCGGTCGCAGCGCTGGGTGCGCGCCGCGGCGAGCGTCGGTACCCTGCTCTTGGTTTCAGGGGTGGTGTTTGGCCAGGAGGAGCCGCGCGTCAACGAGAAGAACGGCGACGGCATGGACACCCACCTGTTCCGTCCGGCCGTCGACTCGAAGGGGTTCATGTACGTGAATGGCTCCGACATCCTCGGATCCAACGACATCAGCTTCGGTCTCGTCCTCGACTACGGCCGCAACTTGATGCGGACGAACAACCACAAGGACGGTTGCGGTGACGCGGGGCAGCCGGACTGCCGGGGTGTGGACGCGCTGGTCGCGAACTCGTTCCAGGGCACGTTCGGCTTCAACTACGGCATCGCGAACATCGGCAGCATCGGCATCACGGTGCCCGTGATCTTGATGGCAGGCAACGAGGCCAACGACATCGGCGCGACCGGCGACACGTACAACTCCGGAAAGCTCGACGCGCAGAAGATCAGCACGGTCGCGCTCCAGGGCAAATTGCGCCTGACCCGCGTGGACAAGGGACCGGGACTGGGGATCGTCGTGCAAGGCGGCGTTCCCGTCGGCGACGCGCCGCGCGACCTCGGCGCGGATCCCGGCGCCTGGTACTGGCCGCACGTGGTGTTCGAGAACCGCTTCGGCTCCACCGGCCGATTGAAGCTCGGCCTGGACGCCGGCTACCGCGGCCACACCGGGAAGAACCCGAAGTTCGGGCTGGACAGCACCGGCAAGCCCCAGCTGAAGGAAGGCGAGTTCGAGAACGGCAACCTGGCGACCTTCGGCGCCGGCATCGCGTTCCGGGTCCTCGACCCGCTGGACCTCGTGGCCGAAACCTACGGCAGCTACCTGGTCGGCGGCAAGAGCGACTCCAAGCAGAAGCTCAGCCAGGAGTTCTTGGGCGGCATCAAGCTGTTCGTCGAGCGAAACAGCTACCTGATGATGGGCGGCGGTAGCCGCATCTTCAGCACCGGCTTCGAGGCGGCCGACGTCCGCATGGTGCTCGGCTTCGTGTTCGAGCCCAGCATCGGCGACCGCGACGGCGACGGCTACAAGGACGACCAGGATCAGTGCCCGGACGACCCGGAGGACTTCGACGGCTTCCGGGACGAGGACGGCTGCCCCGAGCCGGACAACGACAACGACGGCATCCTGGACGTGGACGACCGCTGTCCGAACACGCCTGAGGACCGCGACGGCGACGAGGACGAAGACGGCTGCCCCGAAGGTCAGGACGGCGACCGCGACGGCGACGGCATCCTCGATTCGCGCGACAAGTGCCCCGACGATCCGGAAGATCGCGACGGGTTCGAGGACAAGGACGGCTGCCCCGAGCCGGACAACGACAAGGACGGCATCCTCGACAAGGAGGACAGCTGCCCGCTCGATCCGGAGGACAAGGACGGCTTCGAGGACACCGACGGTTGCCCGGATCCGGACAATGACAAGGATCAGATCCCGGACGTGAAGGACAAGTGCCCGAACGATCCAGAGACCTACAACGGCTTCGAGGACGAAGACGGGTGCCCGGACAAGGGCAAGGTCGTGATCGAGGGCTCGGACATCATCATCCTCGAGAAGGTGATGTTCGAGACCAACAGCGCGAAGATCCTGCCCGAGTCGGACGGGATCCTCGACGCCGTGGCCGCGACCTTGAAGGGTCATCCGGAGTTCCAGGTGGTCGAGATCGCGGGTCACGCCGACGAGCGCTCGAGCGACGAGTACAACCTGAAGCTGACCCGCGACCGCGCCGCCAGCGTGGTCGACGCGCTGGTCAGCCGTGGCGTCGCCAAGAGTCGCCTGGTGTCGCAGGGCTACGGCGAGTACTGCCCGCTCGACGACGCGCACAACGCCGCGGCCTGGGAGAAGAACCGGCGCGTGGAGTTCAAGGTCGTCAAGACCGACGACGGTTCAACCGGCGCCGAGCGCGGCTGTGAGCGGGCCAAGGCCAAGGGCGTCCTGCCGCCCCCGGTCGACTGAGCGGGTGGGCGCGGCCGAACCGGTTTCGGTCGCGCCCGGCTCTCACCGGGGTCGATCCTCATGACCCCCCTCCAGTGGCTCCTCCTGGCGCTGATCGCGGCGCTGTTCCTGTTCATGCTGCGCCGCCGCTTCGGCGACGTGTCGCCCGCAGAGGCCAAGCAGCTCGTCGAAGGTGGCGCGCTGCTCCTGGACGTGCGCACGCCCGGCGAGTTCGCAGGCGGTCACCTGCCCAGCGCCGTGAACGTGCCGGTCGGCGAGCTCGGCGGGAGGCTCGAGAGCCTCGCGCCGAAAGACAGGGCCGTGGTCGTCTACTGCGCCTCCGGCGTGCGGAGCGCCGTCGCCGCCGGCGTGCTGCGCGACGCGGGCTTCTCCAGCGTGAAGAACCTGGGCGCGATGTCGCGCTGGTGAGGCGCTACACTGCTCCCGCTTGCCCGAGCTGGTTTCCCACGATGACGGCGGTGGCGTCGAGCGCTGCGTGCGCTGCGGTGCGCTGGCGGTGGGACCCTGCGCGCGCTGCCGCTCACCGATCTGTGGGGATTGCTGCGTGCTCACCGAAGGCGGCACCCGCACCTGGGCCATCTGCCTGGCCTGCGAGGACCGCGGGGGCAAGGCGCTCGGCGGGGCGTGGCGGAGCCTGGTGCTCTGGATCCTCGGGATCCTCGGCGCGCTGCTCTTGGCGGTGCTGGCCCTCGGCTACCTGGTGCGCTGAGGCGCTCAGGGATCCACGCGCTTGACGACGCTGCCCGCCGGAAGCGGCTGGTCCGGGCCGACGCCGTTGATCAGGGCGAGCGTGGCCAGGTTCGTGCGCGGCGGGTTCTCGGCGAAGAGAGCGCGCAGCGAGGTCTCTCTCTCCAGCGTGGTGAGGCGGATGCGCAGCACGCCGAGGTTCTTCAAGGCAGGATTCGAGATCTTCCCCACGCCGCCCAGCAGGGCCTTCACCGCGTCGGTCTCTTCGTCGCCCCGCGGCACCACCAGCGCCAGAACGAGCGGGGCGACCGGCGTGTCGAACACCCAGGAGAGCGAGCTCAGAGCGCCCTCGGGCACGGATTTCGCGACGAAGACGCGCTGGCCGCCCAGGTTGGACTCCGTGAAGCTCTCGCGTTTCCCGAGCGCATCGAGGGTGCGCTCGAGGCTCCCGTGCTCGGAGCGCGCCACCAGGAGGATGGTCGCCTTGCCGGGCAGGGCCGCCATCAGATCCTTGCCGATCAGCTGCGCGCGCCAGAGCGACGGCAGCACGAGCTCGAAGTCGGCGTTCGGCACGACGTAGCGATCGCCGTACAGGTAGCCGTCGCGCGGGTCTTCGCCGAAGGGAAGCCCGTCGATCTTGCTCAGGTACTCCCGCGCCTTCCACTCGCCGCCCGGGTCCTTCTGCTGCTCGAGCGCCCTGAGCCGCTCGCCCGTGACGGGGTGCGTGCGCAACAGAGGCGGCACGCGGCTGCCCCCGGCCAAGCGTTCGAGCTCGGCGAACAAGCGGAGCACCTTGGCCAACCCCCCGCGCGCGTAGCCGGCGCGCTCGAGATAGCCGAGCGCGAGCCGGTCAGCCGTCCGCTCTTCGTCGCGCAGCCGCGCGAGCAGCGCCAGGCGGTCGTCGGGCGGGAGCTTGTCGAGGTCGCCGTCTTCGACGCCGCGCTTCACCAGGTACTCCGCCTGCCGTCGCCAGTGCCGCTCCGAGACGTGCGCCACCTCGTGGGCCAGGGCCGCGGCGAGCTCCGCCTCGGAGCCGAGACAGGCCAGGAAGCCCCGGGTGACGTAGACGTAGCCTCCCGGTCCGGAGCGAACGCTCACGTGCGAGCTGTCGAGCAGGCGCAGCGTCCAGCGGGTGGCCGTGGGATTGGCCTGGCGAGCGACGGCCGAGAGCACGCCGTTCACGTAGGCCGCGAGCGGGGCGTCGGCGAGCACCGAGAGCTCCGACATCACCCGCTCGTCGGCGAGCCGGCCGAGCTCCGCGTCGTCGTCCACCGCGCGGGACGGAGCGCTCGCGGGCTCTCGCGTCTGGGGCTGGGGGCGATTGCAGGCAAACGCTGCCAGGCCCACCGCCACGATAGCTGCCGGAAAGCGCTTCACGCGAAGGATCTCTAGCGCTGCGACTCGGAGTCCGCGAACGAATTCCTCGCCGCCCGATCTCGTGGGTGGCACTCTCGACGACGCTGGTGAGACTCGCTCCGGTTCTTTCGATCGCTGCAGGGCTCTCGGCCTGCTCGGCCGCGCCACCGCGAGTGGCCGAGCCCGCGCGCACGCGCGCCGAGGGCTACGAGCACCGAGCCGTGGAGCTGGATCGCCTGGGCGAACGGCAGGCGGCGCTGCACTTCGCGACCCGCGCTCTGGTGGTGCGGCTGGCGGACTGCGGCTACGACTGCCCCGAGGTCGCCTACTCGTTCGTGCAGCTCGGCGATCTCCGCTTCCAGAACGGCCAGCCCGAGCACGCCGCCCAGAGCTACGCGCGAGCGCTCGAGGTGCTTTCCCCGCACCGAGCGAGCCACGGCGGCTGGGTCGGCGCGACCTCCGAGCGCCTGGCTCGGGCCTGCGCCGAGTCACGGCGCCCGCCGCCGGGCTGCGGAATCCATCCGCGCAGGGCCGGCTCCAACCCCCGAGGAGACGCGCCTTGAAGCCGAAAGACGACGGGAACGAGCTGATCGCGACGGGGCTCGGTGTCGGTGCCATCGGCGTCGCGGGCGCCGTCTTGCTCGGAGCGACTTGCCCGATCTGCGTCGTGGCCACGCCCGCGCTCCTGGGGGCCGGCCTGTACAAGAAGTGGAAGGCCAAACGCGCCGTGGTCCTGGACGAGCGTCCGCGAAAAGCTCCAGAATGAGGCCGTGCGTTCGATCTTCGTCCTGGCCCTAGCGCTCCTCGTCCCGCAGCTCGGCTGCGGCGAGCTCGACTCGGGCGCGGGCGGCAGCGGCGGGTCGGGTGCCCTGGGCGGCGCAGGCTCCGGCGGCCTGGCAGGAACCGGCGGCCTGGCGGGCGCGCCGAACGCCGCGTTGGTCAAGCAGTGGGCGCGCGAGGTCGCGCTCGGGACGGAGTACGGCGGCGGCTCGAAGCAGGTCGCGCGTTGGGCCGACTCGCCCTCGCTGTCGGTGGTGACAGGATCGGCGGCGGACCGAGTCCACCTGAACGAGCTCGTCCCGATCCTGAATCAGGACCTCGGACCGACGCCCATCCAGGTGGTCGCCGACGGCGACGACAGCGCCGACATCCGCGTCTACTTCACGCCCCTCGCCGACTTCACTGCCATCGGCCAGCAGCACGGCTTCCCCGTCGTCCCGGGAAACTGGGGCTACTTCTACATGTTCTGGGACGCAGACCAGGCGCTGACCAAGACCTTCGTGCTCCTCGCTACCGACAAGCTGTCGGGCGACCAGCTGCGGCACTTCACCTTCGAAGAGCTGACCCAGTCCCTGGGCCTGGCCACGGACTCCGACATCTTCCCCGACAGCATCTTCTACGCGAACGGCGCCGATGGCGGAGACGCCACCGAGCTCAGCGCGCTCGATCGGCGGCTCCTGTGGTTCCTGTACGCTCACACGCAGCCGGGGGACGACCAGGCGGCCTTCGACGCGGCGTTCGACCAATACTTCTAGCTCGGGTCAGCGGACCTCGGTGCCCTGCGTCTCGACGACGTTCGGCGCGACGTAAGCCGGCTGGCGCGCCTCGAGCTCCGCGCCCTGCTTCCGCTGGTAGCGCCTGAGCGCCAGGAGCAGACCCGTTCCGGCGCCGAGCAGGGCGATCAGGTCGTCGATCCAGCCGACGACGACGGCCACGTCCGGCACGAAGTCGAGCGGCATGATCACGTAGAGCACCGCCAGCAGCATGAACGACTTCGCGATGAACCCGGCCTTGGGATTGAGGAAGAACCGCATCGTGGTAGCGAGGTCGGTGGCTCTCTGTGGCATGGCGCGCTCCGAAGGGCAGATTGGCGCAAAGTAAGGCCCGATCTCCAGCGCGCAAGGCCCAGGTCAGGGGTGGGGCCTTCAGCCGGGAAATGTTCTAGTCTTCGCCGCCATGAGCTTCGGCATCGATCACGCCCACTCTCTGCCCATCGACGACGCGCGGGCGCGCATCCGCGCGCTGGGCGAGTACCTCTCGAACAAACACGGCATCGCCGTGACCTGGAGCAGCGACGACCAGGCCAAGATCGCCGGCAAGTACCTGGTGGTCTCCATCGAGGGTAGCGTCACCGTGGAAGACAAGCGCGTGCGCTTCGAGGGCAAGGACCCGGGCATGCTCTGGCGCGGCAAGGCCAAGGACTACTTGAGCGCGAAGCTCTCGAAGTACCTGAACCCGGCGACGAAGCTCGAAGACCTGCCTCGATCCTGAGTCAGCGGCACGGCTCTTTGAACGCGATCCGCACGCGCTCGATGCTCACCGGCGTGACCGGCCGGTCTCCTGCGCCGGTGGGCACGCGGGCGATGCCGGAGATCACGTCGCCCGGCTCGCACTCGCCGAAGGCCGTGTAGCGGCCGTCGATGTGTGGCGCCGGGGCGTCGAGGACGAAGAACTGCATCCCGTTGGTGTCGGGGCCGCGGTTCGCCATGAAGAGCAGACCGCGGCGATCGCTGTGGACGGACTCGTCGATCTCGTCCGGCAAGAGGAAGCCCGGCTCGCCGCTGCCGGTCCCGAGCGGATCGCCGCCCTGGATCATGAAGCCGGGGATCACGCGGTGGAAGCTCGAGCCGTCGTAGGCCGGGCGCGCGCGCCAAGCACCGCTCTTCGGCTCGCGCCACGGGCGCAGGCCGCGCGCCAGACCGACGAAGCTCGCGACCGTGCGCGGCGCCACCTGGTCCCACAGCGTGCACTCGAGGTCGCCCTCGGAGGTCTCGAGCGTCGCCACGAGCGGCCAGCCGCCGCTGAGCTCGCGGATCGCGTCGGCCAGCTCGAAGCGCCCGCCGAGCGGGTCGTCCGGGCTGGGGGCCACCTCCCTCGGGGGACGGATCGGCCTTGGCTCGCGGACGGCCGGCGTGCAGCTCGCAGCGCGAGGCTCGGGGGCGGTCTCGGCCGGCTCCGCGGGAGTCGCGACGAGCACCGTGCGCGGGGGAGGTGCGGGGGCTGGCGTGGCGCACGCGCTCGCGAGCACGACGGCGAACGCGCGCTTCATGGGCAGTGCACCAATCGCACGCGGTGCCCATCCCCGACCAGGAGCCCCCCGCCCGCGTAGGCCTTCGCCAGCGCGAGGCCAGTGAGCGCGGAGAACGCGGCATCCGCGCCGGCGAGCGTCTCAGGGGACCCGCTCGGCGCGAAACGCAACACGCGCTGGTGACCCGAGTCGGCGACGTAGACATTGCCGAAGTCGTCCACTGCGATGCCCATGGGTGCCTTCAGGGTGCCGTCACCACCGGCGAACGTGCTGACGTTCCCGCTCGTGTCGAGGCGACGGACGCGGTCGTTGCCGGTGTCGCTGATCCAGAGCACGCCGCTCGGATCGACCGCAATGGCCCAGGGTGCGTCGAAGCGAGCGCTCGCGCCGGCTCCGTCCGCCATGCTCGGGCTCCCGTCGCCGGCGAGCGTAATCACGAGCCCGTTCGGGGTCAGCTTGCGGATAGCGTGGTTGCCACGGTCCGCCACGAACACCACACCGCTCCCGTCCACCGCCAGCCCGGTCGGTTGATTGAAGCGGGGATCGGGTTCATCCATGAAGCCGGAGCTGCCGTCGCCGGCCAGGGTCTCGACCGAGCCGTTCACGACGCGCCGAATGGCATGGTTCTGCGTGTCGGCGAAATGAACCACGCCGGCAGCGCTCACCGCGACGCCTTCGGGCGCGGCGAGCTGGGCTGTCTCCGCTGCGCCGTCCGAGAAGCCCGAGACGCCGCTGCCTGCCCAGACCTCGCAGTCCCCGCCGTCGAACAGCAGGTTGCGGATGCGCTGGTTGTTCGTGTCGGCGACGAAGGCCGAGACGGTCGAGAACGCCGCCAGACCGTGGACGCCGTCGAGGAGGGCGATGCCGTTCGGCCCAGCGGAGCCTTCCTTGAAGCCGGCGCTGCTCCCGGCCAAGGTGGACACCTTGCGGTCCGGACAGGTCAGCGGAGCGCCGCTGGCCCCCGCGCTGCCGCCGCCGGAGGTGCCCGCGCTGCCGCCGCCGGAGGTGCCCGCGCTGCCGCCGCCGGAGGTGCCCGCGCTGCCGCCGCCGGAGGTGCCCGCGCTGCCGCCGCTCCCGCGGACTTCGACTCTCCACGCGTCGTCGGCGCACGAGCAGACCAGGAGGGCGCTGAGCAGGGCACGCAGGGTGCTCATGCACCTGCACTCCTCACGCGCGCCGCGATCCAGTCGTTCAGCTTCTGCCACTCGCCGTACAGCCAGCGTACCCGATCGGCTCGCGCCAGCGGGATCTGGCTGCGCGGGACGCGCCAGAGCTTGATCGAGACGCGCCGCCGCCCGAGCGCGTGACGGAAGATGTCGCGGACACTCGCGAAACCGTCCAAGCCGGTGTGTGCGAAGAACACTGCGTCGACCTCTGGGGCGGCGTCCAAGAGCGCGAGCGCGCCCCCGAGCCGGGGTGGGAGGACGTGGGTCAGCGACTTGGCCAGCGCGAACACCTCCGGCGCTTCGGTCTCCAGCTTGGCGAGCGCGCGACGGTGCTTGTTCGGGCCGAAGCGCGTGCCTTCGGGGTAGATCAACACGCCTTCGTTCGGTCCCAGGCCCGAAGCCAGCGCCGCCACTCCGCGGACGTCGCTCGCGTCATCGCCGGTGCGTTGCACGAAGTAGTTGGGCAAACGTTGCCCCGCCACGTCGAGGCAAGGGTCGATCAGGAGCTCGCGCTTGAGCACGAAACGCAAGCGGATGCCGTGCTTGGCGGTCACGAACACCGTGGGCAGCAGCGTGTCGATGACGCTGGCGTGTCGGATGAAGACCAGGTACGGGCCGGGCTCGAGCTCTTCGTCGCCCTCGAGCTCGAAGTCGAGACCGAAGAGCGCTGACACCGCGCGGAAGAGCGCGCTCGCCCAGGCCTCCTGTACCGCGAAGGTCGCGGCGATCAAGCGCTCTCTGCCGGCGGAGCGCGTGCGCAGCCAGACCCAGGCTAGCGCCGTCAGCCCGAGCAGCTGCGCGGCCAGGTAGAACCAGAGAAACGCGAGGATGCGGAGGCTGACCCAGGGCACCCGTCGGCGGAGCCAGCGCGTCAGATCGATCAGCGACGCGCCCAGGAAAAGCAGGGGCAGGAGGGTGGTCGCCAGGAGGAAGGCGAGGGTCACCGCCGGAATCGTGACCGCCCGGCGCCCCCAGCTCCCCGTCATGTCGCGAGCCCTACATTAGAAACGCCGCACGTACTCGAATGACATCCCGCCCGGCGTGCCGCGGAGCCCGGCGCTCGACTTCTGCTCCTTCGGGCCCCCGAACAAGATCAATGCGCCCCCACCGAGGAGCCCGACGCCGCCGGCGATCAGCCCGACGTTCGCGATGGTCTCCAGGCGCTTTCCGCTGTCCACCGTGTCGGCGTATTTCGGATCCGTGCAGCGCGTGCTGCCGCAGGCGTCCTCCAGCTCGCCGTATTTCGAGCTCGCCATCGAGCCCGTGACCGCGAAGACGGCGATGCCGGCGACGCCCACGCCGGCGAGGACGTAGCCCACGGTTCGCAGGCTGCCGCCCTGCTTGGCGGGAGGGCCGCGGTCGCGCGAGGGCTCCGGCGCCACGGGAGCGACCGCGGCGGGCGCCGCCTCCTTGAACACGAGCGTGATGGTCTGGGTCGCGCCGGCGGCGATCTGGATCTGCTTCTCGACCGCCACCGCGCCGTCGCCGTGGGCGCGGGCCAGCACGTCGCCGGGAGCGACGGCTACGGGTTGTCCGATCTGCGTCGCGTCGAGCGCCTTGCCGTTGAGCTCGACCTTCGCGCCGGGCGGCGGGTCCACGAGCGCGACGATGACCTTGCCCACGCGCTGATCCAAGAGGGCGAGCTCGGCCGCTGCCGCGTCGCGGGTCGGCTCGTACTTCGCGTCCGTCTTGGCGGCGTCGCGGGCGTCTCGGAGCGTCCGCTCGAGCTCGCCGTGAGCCTCCGGCAGCTGCCCCAGCTCGCGCAGCGCGCGCGCCACGTAGAGCCGAGCGTTCGGGCTGCCGGTGCCCTCCAGCGCGGCGCGGGCGAGCTCCAGCGCCTGCGCGTAGTCCTTGGCGTCGTAGGCCTTCTGAGCTTGCTTGAACTTTTCGAGCGCCAGCTTGGCGTCACCCAGGCACGGCGGCGCCGCGAAGATCAGACAAAGCAGTAAGGACAGGAACGAGACGAAGCGCATCACAACCCTTCGGGACGATAACCCGGAGCGGAGGGACGCGTCGGGCGCGAGCTCGGGGTCTGGGTCTTTTGCGCGGGTTTCGCGCTGGCGGAGGCCGGCGGCGCGGCGCTCGGGCTGGGAGCGGCCGAGACTTCGGGCTCCGGCTCCGGCTTGGCCGGCGCCGGCGGGGTCGGCTCTGGCGCGGCCTCGACGCTGGGCGCCGTGCTCGCTGCCAGGGTGGGCTGGACGGCCGCGGACTTCCCATCTCCCGAGCGCACGCCGAGCACGAGCCCCAGCGCGACGACCGCGACCACACCGGCGGCGCCGAGGCCGAGCCAGCGAGCCTTGCTCGTGCGAGCCGCCGCTGGGGTCGAAGCCACCAGCGCGCTCGCGTCGCCCGTCGCGCTACCCCGGGAAATGCCCGACGAAGATCCGCTCTTTGCCGGGCCGGTGTGGAGCTTGGCGGCGTCGATGGGCGGCGCCTTCACGTCGAGCGACAGGATCTCGGCCGCCACCTCGCGCGGCTTCGCGAGCGGTACGCCGGCGGCGGTGGCGGCCGCTTCCAGCGCGTCCGCGAAATCCACCGCGGTCTGGAAGCGATCGTCTCGCGCCGCGGTCAGTGCCTTCATGCAGACGTCGGAGATCTGGAGCGGGACGTCGCTGCGCACCTCCCGTGGCGCTCGCTGAGCGCCGGCCATGATCTGCGCGATGGTCTGGCCTTCGGTCTCGCCGCGGAACAGCCGGCGTCCGGTCAGCGCCTCCCAGAGCACGATGCCGGCGGCGAACACGTCCGCGCGCCGATCCACCTTGCCGGTGGTCATCACCTGCTCCGGCGCCAGGTAGGCGACCTTGCCTTTGAGCCCCGAGCCCTGGGTGGTTGCGAGGCGCGCGCGCGCGTGGGCCACGCCGAAGTCGGTGATGCGGGAGACACCGTCCGCGCCCACCAGCACGTTCTGCGGAGAAACGTCGCGGTGGACCAGGTCCAGATGATGCCCCTCCTCGTCCCGGAGCTCGTGGGCGGCGTGCAGCCCCTCGAGCAGGTCCACCACGATGCGCAGCGCGACCGGGATCGAGAGGTGCTTCTTGGCGCCGAGCGCCGTGCGCAAGATGGAGTGCAGCGCGTGCCCCTCGATGTACTCCATCACCAGGCACAGGCCGTCCTCGTTGCGCTCCACCGCCAGGGTGGGCACGACGTTGGGGTGTCGGATGCGCGCCGCGAGCCGCGCCTCGTCCAGGAACATGGACACGAAGTCGGGCTCGTTGGAGATGTGCGGGTGCATCACCTTGAGCGCGACCAAGCGCTCGAACCCGCCCTCGCCCCGCACCTTCGCCAGATACACGGTCGCCATTCCGCCCTGGGCGATCGGGCGAACGAGCTCGTAGCGACCGATGTGCGCCATCGCGCGGATCGTAGCCGAATGTCCCTGGGCTTGCCCACTTGCGCTGGCAGCTCGACGGAAATGCTAGACTCCGGCCTGCTCATGCCGAAGGTACGCTCGGGGTCTCTGCTGGTGCTTGCGCTCGCGCTCGGCCCGGCCTGCTCGCACGACTGGGACGAGTACGATCCTCGGCTCGGCAGCGGCGCGAGCACGGGCTCCGGAGGCGTCGCCGGGAGCGGAGCCAGCGGTGGTGCCGGGGCGAGCGGCGGCGGCGGAGCGCCGAGCGGCGGAGCCAGCGGTGGCGGCGGCACACCGAGCGGCGGAGCCAGCGGCGGCGGCGGCACACCGAGCGGCGGAGCCAGCGGTGGCGGCGGCACACCGAGCGGCGGCGGAGGAGCACCGAGCGGAGGTGGCGGCTCTGGCAACACCGGGGGTACCGGCGGCACCGGCGCGACCGGCGGTGGCGGTACCGGCGGCTCCGGCCCGACCACGCTCACCTACGTCGCGAACGTCGCCGACTGCGTCAGTCTCACCAACCCGGATCCCGACGCCTGTGAGGCCGGCAACCCTGGCTTCTTGTCGGTGGACAACGCGAACGACGCGCTCGCCACCTCGGACGCCGGCCCGGCGCCGGCTTCCGCCGGATTCTTGCGGTTCAATCTGGACAGCGCCTTTGCCGGCAAGTCCATCATCAACGTGGAGCTCGTGGTCCGCGCTGGCACGAGCACTGGGGCCGCCAGCGATCACACCGGCGAGGTCTGGACCGTGAGCCCGTTCACCCGGCCCGACTTGTTCAGCTCCGTGCCTGCGAAGGTCGCGAAGGTCGCCAACGATTTGGGCGCGGTCGCGTCCGGCGCGACCATCACCTGGACGATCCCGTCGAGCACGATCTCCGCTGGGGCTCCCGCGTGCTTCGGCATCTTCACGAACAGCACCAACGGCGTCGACTATCAGAACACCAAGGGCAACACTCCGCCCCGGTTGCTCGTCACTTATCAGTGAGCGTGGGCGCGCGCCAGGTGAGCGGTCCCAACGCCAGTTGATCGCCGTCCGCGTCCGCGCCGCGGGCGACCAGCACCTTGCCATCCGGCGCTAGCCCGAGCGGGCGCCCGGCGAACGCGCCCAGCACGCGGGCGCCCTCCAGGCTCAGCACCAAGGGGGCGGCCGCGACCAGCGGCGGTTCGACGATCAGGTCGAGCGTCGGCGCGAGCTTGCCAGCGATGGCGGTCTCGCTGCCGCGCTCTGCGTCGTGGAACAAGAGCCCCGTCTTGCGCCGTACCAGGCTCGTCGCGCCGTGACTCGCCAGCACGACGTCACCGGCGCCGAGCGGCAGGAGCTTCTGCTGGACGAGATCGAGGAGCTTGGTGTCGTTGCCCGGGTAGAGCGCGAACAGCCGCTCCCGCGTGCCTTCCACCTGATCCTGGCTCTGATGGGCGACGTCTGCGTCGAGGGGCAAGCTCGCCCCGCGCCGAACCAGCTCGAGCTTGGGACGACCCTTCGGCTTGGTACACGCGATCAAGAGCTGCTCGTTCGCGTGGTCCACCAGGACCACGCGGGCGCCGCACTTCTCTCCCGCGAGCTCCTCGCTCTTGCCGCTCTGCCTGAACGACAGCTTCCCCGACGGCTCCCGGACGACCCAGCCTTCGCCGAGCGTGGTCACGAACCCCGCCACCGTTTCCGCGCTTCCGCCTGCTAGCGGGAGCAGTCGCACCACCGGCTCGTCGCCTCGACCCACCCAGGCATCGTACGTGGTCACGGGCCCACGGCAGGGCGGTGCGCCGCTGCGAACCGGCGCGGGCCAGGTGAGCTTCTTGTCCCGATTCGTGTCGTCGACCACGGCGCGGACGATCACGAAGCGCCCGGTCGGCTCGAGCTCGATACGCCAAATGTCGCCGCCGCCCGGGTCGAGGGCGAGCTCCGCTCCGGTGGTCAGAGTGCGCACGACGACCCGCGCGTCCGGTCCAGTGCCCCGCAGATAGACCAGGCGCGTGCCGGACGGGTCGAAGGCCAGCGCGCGGTGTGGCCGAAACGAGAGCGCATCGTCCCGCGCGTCGAGGCCGAGGGCGCTGAGATCGGTCTCGGTGCCGGCGCGGGTGTCGAGCAAGACAGCCGTGCCCTCGCGGGAGACCACCAGCCAGCGGCCGCTGCCGTCCCGGCCGAGCAGCGCGTCGATGCGCTCGCCCGCCACGGCGCCCTTCGCGAGGAAACGCTCCAAGCGATCGCCGCCGAGCGCGCCGTTCTGCGCGACCTCGACCGACACCTTCCCGTCCTGATTGGTGTCCGTCCTCGCCTGGCAGAAGACCACCCAGCCGGCGTCCTGGGCCACCGCCTCCACTAGCACCGGGTGCGCGCTGCCGAGGTCGCCCTCCGGCGCGCGCGAGAGTGGCTTCGGCGCGACCGGTAGCGGCGCCGTCGCGCTCGGCGTCGCGCTCGGCGTCGCGCTCGGGTTTGGCGGCGGCGCGGGCCTCGGTGGCTCCGACTGGCGCGCGGCGCCGGCGCACGCGCCAGCGGCGAGGAGCGCGAGCCAAGCTGCGGGCCACCGGAGCGCGGACATCGCGTCGGAATCTCCGTCACGAATGGTCCCGAGCGCAAGCCCGGGACTCGATGCTAAGCTCCAACCGCGATGAAACGCTGGTGGGCTCCCGTGCTCTTAGGACCGCTGCTGCTCGGCTGCGGCAGCAAGGACAACATCTCGCTCAGCGCGTCGGTGAGCAACGTCCAGCTCAGCGTCACCGAGCAGACCCTCGGGACGCAGCTCAGCGGCAGCTTCGATCTGAACCTGGAGGTCGGCGCCGAGGCGGACGGCGCCGCCACGGTCGAGCTGGGCAGCTTCTCCCTGGCGGGCGACCAGGCCACGCTCGTCGGCGCGCTTCAGGTGGTGCCGGTCGGCGTGACGTTCCCGGTGACGGTCGGGAAGGGCCAGAAGAAGACGGTGGCCTTCACGCTGGACGATTCGGCGCTCCTTCCCGCGAGCGACAAGGCGGCCTTGTGCGCGGGCCCGGTTCACGTGGTGGGCGCCGTGACCCACAACCTGAACGGCGGCGAGACCCAGCCGCTGACCAGCAAGCCCGGCGTTCCATCGGGCTGCTGATGCGCGTGACGACGCGCGCCTACTTTAGCGCATGGCGGGTGTGGGTCACCGTGCGCACTTTCACACCGTTGACGGACCGCCGATGGTCGCGGTCTAGTGGAAGCCACACCGCAGGGAGGTACGAGATGGAGCGAGTGTGCGTGACGGCACGGTCTTCGCAGGGGGGGGCTTGGCGGCGGCGAATAGTTGCGCTCGGGTTTTGCGCAGCGGCGGTGGGGGCCGGCTGCTCGACGCGTGAGCCGGCGATGGAGGGGCCCAGCGCGACGAACGCGCAGGAGGTGTACGGCGCCGGTGTGGCGCCCGACATGATCTCGACCTCTGGCTTCGTAGCGCCGGTCGGGCAGATCTCGACCGGGTCGCTGGGTTGCTCCGGCACCGCGGTCGCTGACGACGCAGTCGTCACCGCTGCGCACTGCATGTGCAACTGGAGCACCGGGCAGTGGGTCGGGACGACGGGCGTGACTTTCAACTTGCCGCAGGCGGGCGGGTTCAATTCTTTGGTCGCGAGCTACTCGGTCCATCCGGCAGTGCAGTGTTCTCCGCTCTCGAAAGTCCCCCTGCTGGGCGTTGTGGATCTGGCGGTGCTGAGGCTCACCACGCCGATCCCGGTCAACGTCGTTCAGGACTACCCGCGCGTGCACCTTGGTCCGATGAAGGCAGATTGGGACTCGGGCAAGCTCAGTCCCTTCACCAGCACTGCGTACGGCGCGTTCGTCGTCGGTTGGGGCGGAACCGTGAAGTACGACTCGGCCGCTGGCGGTGGTACGCGCCGTTTTGGATCCGTGTCCCCCCATCCGGCGAAAGACCCCTGCGACAAGCCCGTGCTGGAAGGGCACTGCAACAACCTATTTGAGTGGGAGTCGTTTGTGAATCCCGCCTCCTGGGCTGTCACCGCCCAAGGCGACTCGGGAGGACCGCTCTACGTCACCGACACGGCCACCGACGCCCTTGTCGTGGCCGGCGTGTCCTCGGGCTATTACGACCCTGCCTTGAAGTGCTGCAAGGGCTGCCCGTGCGAAGCCAATCCCCCGCCGGTCCAAAACGTCTGGGCGCCGACGGGAGACGTCGGCTCCATCGGGAACCACACGTTCCTGATCGCTGCGCTAGGCGGGGACTCGGACAAGGACGGCCTTCCCGACGCCGTCGACAACTGCCCTCTCGTGAAGAACATAGACCAGCTCGACGAAGACGGCGACAACGTGGGCGACGTCTGCGACAACTGCCCCCCCTCGGCCTGCACGGGGTTTCCTCCGCTCTTCGCCACCTGCAAGAACCCCGCGCAGGCGGACTGGGACGGGGACGGGCTCGGCGACACCTGTGACCTCTGCCCCGAGACGCCGAAGAGCGGGGGCTTCCCGCAGGGCGACGACGACGGGGACGGCGTCGGGAACGACTGCGACACGTGCGCCACCTCGAGCGGGTATTCGGGCTGCTCGCAGAACGGCCAGTGCGCTGCGAAGAACGCGGGGTTCTGCGTCTTCGATCAGCCCCTGGGTCCATTCGTGCTGGGACGCTGCAGTCGCCCGGACGACAGCGACGCGGACCAGATCCCCGATGCGTGCGACACCTGCCCGGGCTTCCCGAACGCCTCCACCCTCAACACCAACGACCTGGCTGAAGAGCGCGAGCGCATCTGGAATCCGTCCGTCGCCATCCTGGCCGACGACTGCGATCCGGTCCCCATCGTGCGCGTCCCGGTGCAGAAGCCGATCGTCATGGACTTGATCAGCTACGACAACCTCGACACCAGCAACGGCACCGGCCCGGACGAGGCCGTGGACATCCCGCAGGAGAGGTGGCTCGGCAAGCAAACGCCGAGCGAGCCCGTGGGCAGCCCGCTCTCGGAGACATGGGGCTACCGGGCGTGCGACTGCTTCGCGCTGGACGGCACCCCGAGGCCGCTGAAGGAGTGTGTCGGACTGTCCACTCAGTGCCCCTATGGTGCCCCCGTCGGCGATCCGGCCTGGACAATCCCAACAATCACGCTGACCAATGGCACACCGTTCCTGGACTCGAACGGCATGACGCTGCTCCCGGGATCGTTCTCGCGCGGCTCGGCCCAGGCGATGACGCTGAGCTGGCGGTGGCGCGACGACGTGAAGAGCGGGAAGGTTCCGGGGGACGGCACCTGCGGCGCAACCGTGCAGTCCTGCAAGGCGCACGTGGCGCTCTTCACGACGACGCAGGGACCGGACGCGAGCCCTCGCGACGCGAGCGCGAAGCTCCGCGACGTGTTCCAGATCGTCGACGGGCCGGCGATCAAGACCTTCCTGCCGATCCCCAACGCGTTCCTGCCTACGGCGTGCTCGTTCGTTCCGTGTCTCGAGTGGTATAATCCCAAGCTCTACCTCTTCGACCCCGCGCTCGACGACTTCTCGCAGGCGTTCGACGGTCCGGTGCTGCTCACCAAGGTGGGGAGCACGATCGCCGCGCTCGCGCAGCCGGCGAGCCACGACCTTGGGGGCGCCATCGCGCCGGCGGTCGCGGCGCTGGTCGGGGATCCGACCCGAATGTGGCTGACTCCCGTCGAGCCGGCCCGTCGGGTGCGGAGCTTGCCGCAGCGAGGCGGCGTCCAGGCCGTCTCGTTCCCACGGGACTTCACCTCGACCGCGCGCATCGACGTCGTCGTTGCCACTCGAACCGGACTGATCGCGGACCGGCGCATCGACGACGGCGGGATCTCCGCCGCAGCGGCCGCCGCCGAGCCGGGCCTCCGGGCGCGCAGCGACGTGCGCGCCGTTCTCTCCGGTGTCGAAGAGGCCGTCTACATGGTGGGGGGCCGGGAGGACGACGGCCTGCCGAGCCAGGCCATCTGGCGGTACACCATCGCCGACCGCGCCTGGAAGATCGTCGCGGAGCACGCCTCCGTCGCGCCCTCGTCCCGGGTGCTCGCCGTGACCTACGACGAGCCCCGCGGGAAGCTCTACGTCCTCGATATCGATGACGAGCCTCTCCCGGGCAACAAGTCGAGGGCGCGCCTCGCGAGCTACGACGTCCGGGCGGGCACCGCGGAGCAGCTCGCGACCTGGCCGTTCGCCGGCGTCTACGAGCAGCTCTGGCTCGCCGCCACCGAGGACGGCAGCGTGCTGCTCTTCGGCGCGAAGCAGCAGACCTACAAAATCTGGCGGCTCCAAGCGAAGCCAGCCGGCGTCAAGTACACGGGCAATCACACCGGAGTGGGCAGCCTGCTCGGCCAACCCACCATGGGCGAGCGCGATCCGGTGATCGCGGTCAAGACTGGCGCGGGGATCCTCGCCTACCGCACCCTCTCCCCCGGCGACTTCTCTGGTCCTCAGCCGTGCTCGGCGCTCTGACTTCGAAGTCGCGAGTCGTCCTCGCGCTCGCGGCGCTCGGCCTGCTCCGCTGCGGGTCCTGCACCAGCGAGCGCGACCGCCAACCCGCCGATGGCGGTGACGCCGCTTCCTCGGACGCGGCGGGGGGCTCAGGCGGCGCGATGGTGGACGCACCGGGCGGCGGTGGCTCCGCACCGGACGCGTCCGGAGGGGCCGGCGGCAGCGGCGGCATGCTCAGCGACGCGGGCCTCACGCCCGAGCAGGCCTGGCTCGCGGATCCGGAGGCGTGGCTGCCCGTCCCCGGAACGGAGTTCACGCAGCCGCTCTGCCCCGTCTTCGAAGCGAAGGAAGGCGACATCGGGTTCGCGAAGCTCGGGTGGCAACCTTGCGGCGCGGGGTGTGAGAGCACCCTCCTCGGCGAGGGCTACGGTGAGAAGGGCGCACTGCCGACCGCGACGACCTACGAGCTCGCTGGCGGCGCCTCGGCGTTCCTGACCTACGATTTGTCGGTGAAGACGCCGTCTGTCTGGCACTATCTCCGGCGAGTCGTGCGCCTCGACGACGGCGCCACCGTGGGCGTGCTGGACGGCCGGAGGAAGCCCAACGCCGCAATCGACACGTGCGTGTTTGGCAACGGCCGCGAGAGCGCCCGGGCCAACGCGCTACTCGGAGGCGAGCCGGGAAGCGAGATGCGAATGGTCGCCCCCCTCGCCGGCGGACAGTGGATCTGGTCGCAGCCGGCCAAGCTCCAGGCGACGCTGCCCATCGGCCTCGTCGAGTTCGACATCGACGCCAGCGGCGGGGCGATGTTCATGACCGGCAAGGGCGGGGTGTTCGCGCTGCTGGATCCGAAAGTGAACAACTGGACTGCGCTCGAGACCCCCTCGACCTCCTCCCGCGGCGCGGGACAAGGGGATCTGGCGGTGTGGACCGACGAGCCCCCGTCGGGCCCGGTCCGGATCCGCGGCTGGGCAACCGACGGGAAGGGCGTTCGCACGCTGCTCGACCCGGCGCCGCCCGGGACCTGCCTGGTCAACGTGACGCCGTCGGCCATCGTGGGGATCACGCTGGAGGGTGGGGGCGGCTGCCAGAAGCCGCCCTGGGCTCCGAAGTCGCGCTTCTGGTGGGCGCCGAGGAAGTACGAGGCGTCGGGCGCTGGCGCCACTCTCGGACAGGATCTCCCAGGGGACGCTTTTGTGCCGCTGAGCGTCTTGCCACTCCGCGCGTGGGGAGCCTACGTCGCGGTTGTTCTAGGTACCGTCAACGAAGCGGGTGCGCTGGACTCGGACGCGTATTTTCTCATCACGAACATGTCGAGCGGAAAAACCTGGAGGCTCGACGCGGAGCCCGGCCATCGGATCCGCGATGCCGCCTGGACGATCACACCCAGCTACTTCTACTACGGAGACCAGGAAGCTGCGGACGGACCGCAGATCGTCCGCCGCATGTTCCGTCTGGAGCTCTCCAAGCTCGAGCAGTGGGCGAAGCCCCAGAACTGAGGCCGCGCCATGCTCCCCGCCCGCGCGCTGGTCTCGGTCATGCTCCTCGCGCTCCCCGCCCGCGCCGAGCTCGAGCCCGTCGTCGCGCACCCCGAGCGCGAGCCCAGGGTGTTCCCGCGGCGCTGGCTCGAGCTGTCGGCGCACGGCGCCGGCGCCGCGGCGGAGTGTTCGTCGCCGTGCGACGACACCAGCGCCTGGGGTTACGCGGCCGGGCTATCGGCCGTGCTCCGACCGAACCCCGACTTCGCGGTGGTCCTCGGCTTGCACCGGGCGTGGTTCCGCTGGCGACCCGAAGGGCGCGAGTCCCGCATGGCTCACGTCACCACCGAGCGGATCGGGGTGCGCGTGTACCTCGCGCAGACCCCGCGCCTGGACTTCTGGTTGGAGCCGTCGCTCTTTCGTTCGGTCTGGGGACCGTCGCACGACCTGCGCGCATCTCGCTCCGGCATGATCGGCGGCTACGGCGCGGCCATCGGGGTCGATGCCTTCGTGTGGGACCACCTGAAGCTCGGCGTGCGGGTGCAGTTCGACTCCGGCGGGGGTCCGATGGAGTCGAGCTCCGGCGGCGGCGCGGTCGCCCCGTCCGAGGAGCCGCTCGAGCCTCCGCCCGTGCGAATGATCCTTCAGGCCGGTCCGATGGTGACCGTGGTCTTCGGCCCGCCGAACGCCCGCGCAAAGTAGTCAGCCGCAGCTCGCCGGAGGTGGGGCTCTCGACCCCGCACTGGCCAACCCGCTCGCGCTTGGCTATTTCCATTCCATGGCACAGGTCCGGACCGACTTCGGCGACGCGGGCGACTTCAGCGGCGAGGGCGAGAGCCCGGAGGGACTGGGCGAGCTCGGCCGCGCGGTGAAGGAGTGGCGCTCCGGCGTCGTGGCGCCGAGCGCCGCGAAGATGCCGCCGCGCAAGCCGCGCTTCTCGACCTGGAGCGACGTCGAGGTCCCCGACCTGGTCACGCCCGCCGATCTGGACTTCGACTACCTGCGCGACCTGGGGTTGCCCGGGCAGTATCCGTTCACTCGCGGCGTGCAGCCGACCATGTACCGGAGCCGGCTCTGGACCATGCGCATGTTCGCCGGCTTCGGCACGCCGGAGCAGACCAACGAGCGCTTCAAGTACCTGCTCCGGGAGGGCCAGACCGGGCTCTCGACGGCCTTCGATTTCCCCACCCTGATGGGCTACGACTCCGACTCGCCGCGGGCGCTCGGCGAGGTCGGGATGTGCGGCGTCGCGGTGGACACGCTCCGCGACATGGAGGTGCTGTACGGGGACATCCCGCTCGAGCAGGTGACGACCAGCATGACCATCAACGGTCCTGCCATCGTCCTACTGGCGTTCTACGTGGCGCTGGCCGACGTGCGCGGGATCCCGCGGGACCGCATCGGTGGCACCGTCCAGAACGACTGCCTGAAGGAGTTCATCGCGCAGCACGCCTGGCTGGTCCCGCCGCGTCCGGCCATGCGGATGGTCACCGACATGATCGAGTTCTGCTCGCGCGAGGTGCCGCGCTGGAACACGGTCAGCATCAGCGGCTATCACATCCGCGAGGCCGGCGCGACGGCGGCCCAGGAGCTCGCCTTCACGCTGGCCGACGGCCTCGCCTACGTGGAGGCGTGCCTGGAGCGCGGTATGGACGTGGACGCGTTCGCGCCGAGGCTCTCGTTCTTCTTCGACGTGCACAACGACTTCTTCGAGGAGATCGCCAAGTTCCGCGCCGCCCGGCGCATGTGGGCGCGCTTCATGAAGGAGCGCTACGGCGCCAAGAAGGCCGAGAGCCTGAAGCTGCGCACGCACGCGCAGACCGCGGGCGTCTCACTCGCGGCGCAGCAGCCCTACAACAACGTGGCGCGCGTGGCGCTTCAGGCCCTGGCCGCGGTGCTCGGCGGGACGCAGTCGCTCCACACGAACTCGCTGGACGAGACCTACGCGCTGCCCACGGCGGAGGCGGTGACCATCGCGCTCCGGACCCAGCAGATCGTCGCCCACGAGAGCGGCGTCGCGAGCAGCATCGACCCGCTGGGTGGCAGCTACTACCTGGAGTGGCTCACGAACCGGCTGGAGCAAGAGGCGCTGGACTACATCCGCCGCATCGACGAGATGGGCGGCATGGTGCGGGCGGTGGAGAAGGGCTACCCGCAGCGCGAGATCGCGCGCAGCGCCTACGAGTTCGAGCGCAAGCTGAACGAAGGAGAGCGGGTGATGGTCGGCGTCAACGACTTCCGCCAGGAAGAGCCCGATCGCATCCCAACCTTGAAGATCGACGAGGCGGTCCAGAGGCAGCAGATCGAGGCGCTGGGTCGGGTGAAGGCCGGGCGCAGTCGGACCGAGGTGGCGGCCTCCCTCGAGGCGGTGCGCGCGGCCGCGAAGAGCAGCGACAACCTGATGCCGCCGATCATCCGGGCCGCTCGAGCCTATTGCACGGAGCAGGAGATCTGTGACGTGCTGCGCGAGGTGTTCGGGACCTACACGGACCCTGCAGAGTTCTAGCTCGACTCCAGCTGTCGTGGCATGGGCAGATCGCGATCCGCGACAGAGGCCGAGACCCACGAGAATTCCGGCGAGGCCGGCGCACCCCTTTCGTCAGGTGGGAAGTGTCGCCCCGCGCTTCCTGACGGCGTCTCCGAGCGACCGCGGCGCTGAACGCGGGCGTGAGAGAGCCAGACCCGAGGCGGTCGCCCCAGCCCCTCAGCTGAGCGCGCCGACTGCGGCACCGGCGGCGAGGGCGCCGAGCGCGATCAACACGACCGCCGCCACCCGCGCGCCGCCGCGAGCCTTGCGCGTAACCAGGAACTGGCCGAAACCGGCGGTGCGAAACCCGCCGAACATGTGGGTGCCCGTGCGCCACGCGACGAGGCCCGAGTAGATCCAGGCGGCTCCCGCCGCGATGAAGCCCGCCGCCCCGAGCCAGCGAGACACCCCGGTCAGCGCGGCACCGGCGAGGACGAAGGCGCCGCCGGCCGCGAACGCCACGGCGTGTCGCCGGTAGTCCACCAGCTCGGCAGCCTGCCGGTCGAGCTCGGCCTCTCGGGCCTGGAAGTCTTTGCCGGGCATGCCGCCAGGCTAGCACTTGCGTGCGTCACCCCGATGACGACGACGGCTCGTCATCGTCGTCGCGCCTCGAGAGGAAGCCCGATTGCGACAGGCTGGGCATGGTGTCGGAGCGCGGCGCCGGGCTTTCCTGGGGAGGCTCGATCGCGGGACGACGGCTGCGCGGCACGAAGATCTCCTCCGGCGCGGTCCTGGGCAGCGCGGGCGGAGTGACGCTCGCCCGGCGGATGATGCGATCGACCGCCTCCAGGGTGGGCTTGGTCGTCGGCAAGTGCGGGCGAGAAGGGTTCGTCGCCGCGGTGCGCCGAGGGGGCTTCGGCGGCGGCGTGGGAGCCTGCGGCAGCGCCGCCGCGCCGCCGAGGCGAGCCTCGAGTCGGACGCGATCGCCCAGCGCCTCGGACGCGAGCACGACCTCGTCCGTCATTCCCTGACGGGCGAAGCGCTGGGCAGCGCGCACTGCGCCGACGGTCAGGTGCCGGAGCAGGCGTGCGGTACGCGGGCGTCCACCAACACCCAGGAAGAGCACGAAGCCGTCGCGCTTCTTGGAGAGGTCGAAGCCGATGGGGAGGCCGACGAACAGGTGCTCCAGCGGCGCCTGCAGCCGCGCCACGGTGCCCATCAGATCCCCCGAGATGCTCATCGTGCCTTGGGCCAGGATGCGCGCGAAGAGCTCCGTCGCGAGCCGCTCGAGCAGCTGTCCGGTGCCGTCGCTGACCGCGGCGTCGAGGCCGAAGACGAGCTCCTCGGCGTCGGCCACGTCGAGGGTGTCCGCATGCGTCGCCGCGCGCAGCGCCGAGCGGACGCCGGGCGTGGACAGCCGGGGCTCGAGCCGTCGCAGCGCCTCGCCGACAGCTTCGGCGCGCCCATCGCGCTCGAAGCCCTCGACGAGATCGCGGACGAAGCGCGTTCGAAGCCCCGGCATCGCCCCAGTATAGGTTCGTCTGTCCCGGAAGAGAACTCGGCCCCGGGGCACCTCACACCTGGGAGGTGCTCGCCTCGCCCCGTTCGCCACCCAGCTGGAGCTTCGGGAAAAAAAGACCTACGGCGAACGCTGCCGCCGCCAGCGCGGCGATCACCCAGAACACCGGCGTGAGCCCGCCGGCGAGCGCGCTGGACAGCCGTTCCCGGTGGCCAGGCTCGAGCGCCCCGTCGAGCCCCGCTCCGGCGAGCAGCTTCGCCGTGTCCTCTGCCAAGGCCGGATCTCGCGACAGCGCTCGGGCCAGGAGCTCACCCAACAGGCCCACCGACAGCGCTCCGCCGATGGTCCGAAAGAGCATCGTGCTCGCGGTCGCCACGCCGCGCTCCTTGAACCCCACGCTGCCCTGTACCGCGACCAAGGTGACCGTGTTGGCGAACCCGAGGCCGACGCCGAAGAAGCCGCTCGCGATCCGAGGCACGTACGGGCTCGCGCCGGGGTGCAGGAACAACGCGAGGCTGAGCGCAGCCAGCGCCGTCACCGCGAGCCCGACCCGCACCAGCGGGCGGTACCCCAGGCGGCCGATCAGCCGCCCCGCCACGGCGCTCGCGAGCGGCCAGCCAATCGCCATCGGCGCGATGGCGGCCCCGGCTTGGGCCGGGGTGCCGCCGGTCACGCCCTGCACGTACAGCGGCACGAAGGTCAGCATCGACATGAGCGACGCGCCGATCAGCGCACCGAGCGCCGTTGCGATCCGGAGCAGCGGGCGCGAGAGCAGCGCGAGGGAGAGCACGGGCTCCGCCGCGCGTCGCTCGACCCAGACGAACAGCGCGGCGAGGAGCGCCGCGAGAGCCATGATCCAGAGCCTGGTCCCGCCGCGCGCGCCGATGAGCGCGAGCACGATGGTCGCGCCGAGCAGCGCGGCTCCCGTCACATCGAGCTTGGCGGCGTGCCGCTCGACCCGCTCGTGGAGGGCCGTGGTCAAAAGGACGGCCGACGCCACGCCGAAGGGCAGGTTCAGGTAGAAGATCCACGACCAGCCGAGGTGGTGCACGACCGCGCCGCCGACGAGCGGTCCGACGATGCCCGCCAGCCCCCACACGGTGCCGATCACCCCCTGCATGCGCGCGCGCTCGTGGACGCTGAAGATGTCGCCCATGATGGTGAGGCCCATGGACTGCATCGCGCCGCCGCCGAAGCCTTGGAGCGCGCGGGCCCCGATCAAGAACGCCATGCTCTGGGCCTGTCCGGCGGCCATGGAACCCGCGAGGAACAGCGCCATCGCCCCCAACATCACCGGTTTTCGCCCGTAGATGTCCGCCAGCTTGCCGCCGATGGGCATGCTCACCGTCGAGACCACCACGTAGGCGGTGAAGACCCAAGCGTAGAGCGAGACGCCTCCGAGGTCACCGACCACCGTCGGCATCGCGGTGGAGACGACCGTCACCTCGAGAGCCGACATGAACACCGCGAGCATCACGGCGACGACCGTGAGCGGGCGGTTCGTGACCTTCTGGAACGTCACGACCGAAGCCCCTCAGACGGCGCGGAGGGCGCTCTCGATGTCGGCGAGCACGTCGCCCTCTTCCTCGATGCCGACGGAGAGGCGGATCAGCGCGGGATCGATGCCCACGGTCTCGAGCTCGGCGTCCGAGAGCTCGAAGTAGCTCATCAGCGCGGGTTGCTCGATCAGCGTCTCCACGCCGCCCAGCGACGGCGCGATGGTGGCGAGCTGGCAGGCGTCGATCATGCGGCCGGCCGCCCCGCGACCGCCCCGAACCACGAAGCTGACGACCCCGCCGCCGCCCCGCATCTGGGCGCCCGCCACGGCGAAGGACGGGTGGCTCGGCAGCATGGGGTAGTAGACGCGCTCGACCGCCGGGTGGGCTTCGAGCATCTCGGCCACGCGGAGCGCCGTCGCATTCTGCTTTTGAACGCGCACCGCCAGCGTCTTCAGGCCGCGGCCGATCAAGAACGCCGCGTGCGGATCCAGGTTGGCTCCGAGCACGCTGCGCAGCTCGCGCAAGAGCGAGATCAGGTGCGTGGGGCCGGCCACGAAGCCGCCGAGCACGTCGTTGTGCCCCGACAGGTACTTGGTCGCGCTGTGGGCGATCAGATCCACGCCGTGCTCCCGCGGCCTCATGTTCACCGGCGTGGCGAAGGTGGAGTCCACGAGCGTGCGGACGCGGCCCTTGCTCTTGGCGATGCGGGACAGCGCCGTGAGGTCCGTGCAGTAGAGGTACGGGTTCGTGGGCGACTCGCCCACGCAGAGGCGAGTCTCCGGGACGATCGCCGCTTCCATTTCGTCCAGCGAGCCCGGGCCCACCAGCGTGTGCTGCACGCCGAAGCGCGCCAGGGTCTGCGTCACGAACTGCCGGGTGCGCCGGTAGCAGTCGCGGAACAACACTACGTGGTCTCCGGCGCGGGTCAACGCCAGGATCGCGGTCGTGACCGCCGCCATTCCCGTGGCGAAGGCGACGGCGTCGTCCGTCCCTTCGAGCGCGGCCACCCGCCGTTCGACCTCGCGCACCGTGGGGTTGCCGTAGCGGCCGTACTCCTCGCGCTCCGCGTCTCGATCTTCACCGCGCATGTAGCGCTCGAGGTCGGCGGTGTCGTCGAAGGTGTAGGTCGCGGTCTGCGCGACGCTCGGCGTCAGGGTGTGGTGCGGGCGGTGCGGATCGGTGCCCGCGTGCACCGCCTCCGTGCTGTTCGCTCCGCGCCGGGCCTCGTCCGCCATGGTCAAGAGCTCGAGAGCAGCTGGCGCACGCGCTCGGCGATGGTGTCCGCCGCCGTGCCGAGGGGCAGGATTTCGACCTTCTTCGGGTCGGGCTCGCTGCGCGGCTTCAGTTCGACGCCGCCGCTCTTCAGCGCCTTGGCGCCCACCGTCACGCGGAGCGGGACTCCTACCAGATCGGCGTCCTTGAATTTCACGCCGGGTCGCTCGTCGCGGTCGTCCACCAGCACGTCGATGCCCCGCTGCTCGAGCGCGCGCTCGAGCTCGCCCACGGCCGCCTCGACCTCCGGCTCCACGCCGACCTGCACGACGTGGACCTGGAACGGCGCGAGCGCCATCGGCCAGCGGATGCCGTTGTCGTCGTGGTGCTGCTCCACGCTGGTGGCGACCAGGCGGGACACGCCGATGCCGTAGCAGCCCATCACGATGGTCTTCTGCTCGCCCTTGTCGTCCAGGTAGGTGGCGCCCATCTTGCCGGAGTAGTGCGTGCCGAGCAGGAAGATGTGCCCCGCCTCGATGCCTCGGTAGACGCCGAGCGGTGACCCGCACTCGGGACACGGATCGCCCTCCTTCACGCTGCGGATGTCGGCGACCTGCCCGGTGAAGTCACGTCCGGGTTGCACGTGCTTCAGGTGGTGGTCCGTCAGGTTGGCGCCCGTGATGCCGTCCACGACGCTCGCCGCGCTCTCGTCCACCACCAGGGTGCCCGCGAACCCCACCGGGCCCGCGAAGCCCACCGCGGCGCCGGTGGCCTTCTGCACGTCCTCGGCGCTGGCCAGGAACACCTCGCCCACGCCCAGAGCGCGGGCCAGCTTGATCTCGTTGACCTCGTGGTCGCCGCGCACCACGGCCATGATCACGGCCTTGTCGGCGACGTAGAGCAGGCTCTTCAGGAACCTGTCGGGCGAAGCGCCGAGGAAGGCGCTCACCTCTTCGATGCTGCGCTGGCTGGGCGTGTGGACCTTCTCCGGCGCCGGGATCTTCTCCGGGTCGCCGGCCCGCGCCGGCGCTGGTGAGCTCGCGACCTCCAGGTTCGCCGCGTATTGGCACTTGGTGCACGCCCCGAGGAAGTCCTCTCCGCTCTGCACCAGCACCTGGAACTCCGCGCTGCCGGAGCCGCCGATGGCGCCGGAGTCCGCGTTGACCATGCGGTAGGTGAGGCCCATGCGGTCGAAGATGCGCGTGTAGGCCACCCGCATCGACTCGTAGCTTTCCCTCGCGCGCGTCTCGTCCACGTCGAACGAGTAGGCGTCCTTCATGCTGAACTCGCGGCAGCGCAAGAGCCCGCCGCGCGGCCGCGGCTCGTCCCGGTACTTGGTCTGAATCTGGTAGAGATTCTTCGGCATGTCCCGGTAGCTCTTGATCTCGTGCCGCGCGAGGTCGGTGATGATCTCCTCGTGGGTGGGGCCCAGGTGGTAATCGGTACCCTTCCGGTCCTTGATACGGAACAGGACCTCGCCGTAGAGCTCCCAGCGACCCGTCTCGCGGAAGTACTCGGACGGCAGGAGCGCGGGCAGGAGCACCTCCTGGGCGCCGGCGCGGTTCATCTCCTCGCGGACGATGCTCTCGACCTTCTTCAGCACCTTCACGCCGAGCGGCAGGTAGCTGTACACCCCGGCGCCGACGCGGCGGATGTAGCCCGCGCGCAGGAGCAGGATGTGGCTCGCGCTGGTGGCGTCGGAGGGGGCCTCTTTGAGGGTCGGAAGCAAGAGTCGGCGGTACCGCATGGCGCTCCGGCTCCTACCACGAACCCCGCGAGATCCCCCGTTCTTGACCAAAAAAGTCGGGTTAAACGATCACATTTGCAGCATGTTCCGAGCTGATCTGCGCATCGTGTATGATTCCCGACTTGCCGCACCGGGAATTGGGGATAATGGATGTCGGGTCGGCAGCCATGGCAGGAGAGAGCAGCTGGAGAGAGCGCCTCGCGGGGCGCATTCGCGAGGACTGGGCGCGCGAGATCGACGTGTTCGAGACGCAGCTCGAGCTCAGGCAGCGCGGCAAGATCGAGGAGAAGCTGTTCGCCGAGACGCGCCTGCGCCGCGGCGCCTACGGCCAGCGCTACGACAACGGGCAGCGCAGCGACGGCGAGAAGACCCAGGCCATCGCGTTCCCCGAGCGCCCGACCAAGGGCCCGGGCACGGCCTGGGACGCGCCGGGCATGATGCGGATCAAGCTCCCCTACGGGAAGCTCGGCGCCGAGCAGCTCGAGGTGATGGCGGAGCTCGCCGAGGAGTACTCGGACGCCATCCTGCACGTGACGACGCGCCAGGACGTTCAGCTGCACTTCGTCCACATCGAGGACACGCCGGATCTGATGCGCCGGCTGGCGGCCGCGGGCATCACCACTCGGGAGGCCTGCGGCAACTCGGTGCGCAACGTGACGCAGTGCCCGAACGCCGGCGTCTGCGGCGGCGAAGCTTTCGACACCACACCCCACGCGCACGCGCTGACGTTCTTCCTGCTCGGTCACGACGACACCCAGGACTTCGGACGCAAATTCAAGATCGCCTTCTCCGGCTGCACGGGGAGCGCCTGTGGCCTGACCAGCTTCCACGACATCGGCGCCATCGCCACGCTGCGCGGCGCCGAGCGCGGCTTTCGGCTCTTCGTCGGCGGTGGCCTGGGGGCGGTGCCGCAGGCTGCGCAGCTGCTCGAGGACTTCACCCCCGAGGCCGAGCTCTTGCCGATGTCTCAGGCCATTTGCCGGGTGTTCGCCCGCCTCGGAGAGCGCGAGAACCGGCAGCGCGCGCGGCTGAAGTTCCTGGTCAAGCGGCTGGGAATCGAGGATTTCCGGCGCCTGGTGCAGGCCGAGCGCGAAGCGCTGCGCCCCGACCCGCGCTGGACGGCGTTTCTCTCCGACCTGCACGTCGCCGACGAGGCGCCGCTCCGCCCCGCGGGCGCGCTCGCGGCGGACGCCGCGGGCGCCGCGGGCGCGGCGTTTCAACGCTGGCGGCGCGAGAACGTCCGCCCGCAAAAGCAAGCGGGCTACTCCACGGCGGTGGTGACGTTGCCGCTCGGCGACCTGACCAGCCGGCAGGCGCGGGCCGTCGCCGCGGTCGCGCGGAAGTTCACGGGCGACACGCTGCGGACCACCGTGGACCAGAACCTGCTCCTGCGCTGGGTGAGCGACGCCGACCTGCCGGCGGTCTTCGCCGCGCTCGAAGCGACCGGCCTCGCAGCCGCGGGCGCGGGCACCATCGAGGACGTCACCTCCTGCCCCGGCACGGACACCTGCAAACTGGGGATCTCGTCGTCACGCGGCCTTGCGGACGAGCTCAGGAAGCGCTTGCAGGTCGTGCAAGAGCCGGCGGCGCGGGAGCTGCACCTGAAGTGCAGCGGCTGCTTCAACTCCTGCGGCCAGCACCACGTCGCGGACATCGGGTTCTTGGGCGTGAGCCGCGTCGTGGCCGGCCGGCGCGTACCGCACTTCCAGCTGGTGGTGGGCGGGCAGTGGACCGACAACGCTGGCGCGTTCGGGCTGGCGATCGGCGCCGTGCCGTCGAAGAACGTGCCGAAGCTGGTCGACGCGCTGACCGCGCGCTACGTCGCGGAGCGGCAGGAAGGAGACAGCTTCCGCGCCTGGGTCGAGCGCGTGGGCAAGAAAGAGATCCGGGCGCTCGTCGACGCCCACAGCCAGGTCCCGCCCTACGAGGTCGATCCTTCCTACTACTCGGACTGGGGCGATCCGCGTGTCTACACCATCGGTGACATCGGCGAGGGCGAGTGCGCCGGCGCGGTGGTCAGCTACCTGGAGATGGGCCTGGCGGCGAGCGAGCGCGAGGTGTTCGAGGCACAGCTCCTGCTCGATCAGGGCGATCCCAAGGGCGCGGCAGCGCGCGCGTTCAGCGCCATGTTGCAGGCCGCCCGGGCGCTCTGCCGCGAAAAGAACGCCAACGTCTCCGAAGCCCCCGACGAGGTCGTGAGCGAGTTTCGCGCGCACTACTACGAGACCAAGCTGTTCTTCGATCCGTTCGCCGGGGGGAAGTTCGCGCACTACCTGTTCAAGGCGCACGCGGAGCGCTCGAACGGCGCCAGCTCGGAGTCTGCGCACCAGCTCATCGAGGAGGCGCAGCTCTTCGTGGACGCCGCGCACGCCTGTCACGCGAGGCTGGTGAGCGCATGAAGGCGCGCCGAGTCGAGCTGTCGCTGCCCATCGAGGCCGGCACCTTGCCGGATCCGGAGCGCGTGGTTCCGGTCTTCCATGCCTGGATCCGCGATCGCGCGATCGACGAAGTGCTGGTGGACGTGGCGCGCTACGGCCACGTGAAAGAGGGCCCGGTCGTGATGTTGGTCGGCCAGTCCAGCGATTACGTGATCGACGTGACCCACGAGGGCACCCGCCTCGCCGCCGTGCGCAAGCGCGACGCGGCAAGCGACGCCGAGCGACTCCCGGACGTGGCGGAGCGTCTGCTCGTCGCGGCAGCTCTGCTCTCGGCGGCGCTGCCCGAGCTCCGCTTTCGCACCGACGAGCTCACGCTGCGGGTCCTGGATCGGCTGAACGCGCCCAACACCTCCGAGACCTTCGCGCTCTTGTCGGAGGAGGTCGGGCGGTTCGCCCGCGAGTGGCTCGGGCCGGTCGAGCTCGAGCACGCCGGCGAGCCGGGCGGGCCCCTGGAGATCCGGCTCCGCCGGGCCGACAACGAGCCCGTGGCGGCGCTCAGCGCGCGCTTGCCTGCCCGCGCGTGAATCCCGTCGCCCCACGTCTTGATCAACCCAGCGCGCGGGCGACCAGGGCCCGGACGTCGTCGGGCAGGCCGGGCAACAGCTCCCGCGCCAGCGCCTGCCCGCGCGGGCTCATCTTGCGCCAGGTCTGGCGCAGGATCTCGAGCAGCTTGTCTTCGGGTTGCCCGCCAGCGAAGTCGGCCAGCTCGTGCTCCAGGAAGCTCAGGCAGAGCGCGTCTTCCATGTGCTGCACGTCGGCGCGGCTCTGCATGCCCTGCTTCAGCACGATGCGCCGGACGTCGCCGATGCTGGTCTCGTCGTAGCCCACCTCGCGCAAGACCTCTGCGGCCAGGTCGGCGTGGAACTCCGCCATGTGCCGGCGCCAAGCGTGGTAGCCGGCGCGACCCTCGGGGAACTCGCCGCGCTTCACCTTCCAGCGCATCAGGTGCTGGCAGCGCGACGCCAGCCGGAGGGCTTCGCTCGGGTCTGGCTCGACGCGGTAGACCCAGGCGGACAAGCGCTCCGCGCTCAGGAGCTCGCGGGGTCTACCTTCCAAGAGCGTCGGATCGGCCGCGTTCAGCTCATCGAAGCGAGCCAGGGCGCGCTCCAGACGCTGGTCCGTCATGGCTCCGCATTACACCAAGAAAGGGCGCACGAAAAAAGGGCGGGTCCCTTTCGGGACCCGCCGTGCCGGGGTTGGGGAGGTCGGGGTTTCGGAAATCAGTTGCCGGGGGGCGGCTTGGCGAACTGGCCCGGGAAGGGGTCGGCGCCGTGGCGCTTGTCCACCTCCTGGTTGTCCCAGGGGAAGCTCGCCCCGCGCTCCTCGAAGAAGGCCACGCCGATCACGCCGACGTTGCGGTCTTCGCCCTTCTTGCCGGCGTACGACTCGCTCACGCGGCCGAAGCGGAACGCAGCGACGGTGTCCGTGCTCCGGCGCCAGCCGTCGATCTCGACGGTGGAGAAGCCGTTGATGATGTAGCCGCGGTTCGAGAACGAGCCGGCGCGGCCGTTGATCACGTCGAGGCCGTCCACCGTGGTCACCGCCTCGAAGCGCACGCCGGTGTTGTTCTTGATCTGGATGATGTAGCGCTGGCCGTGGTCGCCGACGACGTAGGTGTTGCCGGCGGAGGTGAAGCCCTCGAGGGGGCGGCCGCTGCCGTCGAGCAGCCGCACCGTCAGCGCGCCGCGGGTCGAGCGACCGGAGCTGTCGCGGAAGTCGCTCACGCCGGCGCGGCGCGCCATGGCGCGGACGCCGTCCGAGTCGTTGTAGAACATCTTGACCACGTCGAAGGGCTGCTCCGGGCGCTCGCGGAAGAAGGCCGAGGTCGAGACGCGGCTCTCGCGGTTCTCACCCCACTCGGTGCCCAGGCCCGGGCGCTCCGACTTGGCGACGTCGGCCGACTTGGCCTCCGCCTCGCCGCCCATGCTGGGGCTCGCCGGTGCGGACTCGGCCGCTGGGGCGCCGTAGCCGCCGCCCGGGGCTGATGCGGCCTCGGGGGACCGGGCGTCGTAGGCCGCCTTCGAGCCCCCACCCGCGCAACCCGCCGCTACCAGACCCGCCGCCAGAACGCCCAGAATGCTTGCTTTTCGCATGACTTTCTCCCGCTTTCGCTACCGACGCCGGAAGAACGCGGCGCCCCGAGGCTCGCTTACACCCGCCCAAGCGCCGCATCTTGACACAAAGCATTGGAGCGGGCTGGGCCGACTAGTAGAACTACCGATCGGGAGGAGCGGATGGGGCGAGCGTTCAGTGGATTGGTGGGGGCCGGTGCGCTCGGCGCGCTCCTGGCCGGCGCCTGCGGGTCGGACGACGAGGCGGAGGCCCTGCGCCGGGCGAAGCTCGCCGAGGGCTGCGTCATCAACAGCGATTGCTCGCAGAAACCGGACCCGCTCATCTGCGCGTTCCGGCTCTGCCACATCCAGTGTCAGACCAGCGAGGACTGCGATCCGGGACTGCGCTGCGTGCTCGGTGACAAGCCCGAGCACGTCTGCCAGCTGCCCGAGGAGGTGAACTGCACCTACAACAGCGACTGCCCGGGGACGCAGATCTGCGGCATCGACGGCGAGTGTCGCGACGCCTGCAAGGGCGATGTGGACTGCGTCGAAGGCCAGCTCTGCATCACCGGCACCTGCGCCGATCCCGACGAGCTCGTGAAGGGTCAGCTCCCGCGCAAGCTCGCGCTCGACGGCGGCACGGGCCTGCCGTGCAGCTACCACTCGGATTGTCCCGGCGAGCAGGTGTGCCGCCCGAACGGCAGCTGCGGCTACGAGTGCAAGGCTGACAAGGACTGCGCCGCCGGTGGCTGCGTCAAGGCCAAGGCCGACGACGCCTTCGGCAAATGCGGCGGCGGACCGACCCAGCTCCCCGAGCACTGCAAGACGGGCGTGAAGGACGGCGACGAGAGCGCCGTGGATTGCGGGGGCAGCTGCTACCCCTGTCCTTCGGGCTCCGACTGCGGGAAGGCCGGCGACTGCGCGAGCCAGGTCTGCACCGCCACCACGTGCCAGGAGCCGACCTGCAGCGACGGGGTGCGCAACGGCAGCGAGAGCGGCGTGGACTGCGGCGGCGCAGCCTGCCCGGCCTGTCCCCCGCAACAGACGTGCGTCAACCCGTCGGACTGCGGCACGGGCGTGTGCAAGGCGGGGCTCTGCGTGGAGGCCGGCTGCGCGGACGGCCAGAAGAACGGCAAGGAGTCCGACGTGGACTGCGGCGGAGGCGGCTGCCCGCCCTGCGACGCCACCAAGAGCTGCGTCGTCGGCGGCGATTGCACGAGCGGCGCCTGCGTGTCGTTCTCGTGTACCCAGCCGAGCTGCACGGACAGCCTGAAGAACGGCAACGAGACCGGCGTGGACTGCGGCGGCACCTGCAAGCCCTGCGGCTCCGGCGCGGCTTGCACGCAGGCGACCGACTGCGCGAGCGGCGTGTGCGCGAGCAACACCTGCGCCGCGGCGACCTGCACCGACACCGCGAAGAACGGCGCCGAGACTGACGTGGACTGCGGCGGACCCGATTGCCCCAAGTGCGCGGCGGGCAAGAGTTGCGCGCAGGCCAGCGACTGCTCGGCCGGCGCCTGCTCCGGCAACGTGTGCAAGACCACCTTCAAGCTGACGGTGACGCCAGCGGGGAGCGGAGCCGGTAGCGTGAAGAGCGACGTCGGCGGCATCGACTGCGGCGCGACGTGCAGCGCGGACGTCGCGGACGGGACCACCGTGGTTCTGACCGGGACCGCCGCCAGTGGCTCGACCTTCTCCGGCTGGTCCGGCGGCGGCTGCTCGGGCACGGGCACCTGCTCGGTGACGGTGAGCGCAGCGGTGACTGTGACGGCGACCTTCGGCGGGACGGCGCCGGGCGGGACCGTGTCCTCGAAGACGCTGCTCTCGCCGTCGGCGAATCCGGCCAGCCCCGCCGTTGCGACCGTCGATGCCAGCGGCAACGTCGTCACGGCCGGCGCGTTCATGTACTCCACCGACTTCGGAGGCGGCCCGCTGCAGCCCGTGGGGACCGACGGCTACGTCGCGAAGTACACCGCGGCGCTGGGCTACGTCTGGGCCCGCAAGCTGACCGGGAACGGAGCGCAGGCCGTGCACCAGGCCGTCACGGAGCCGGGCGGCGACGTGATCGTCGCGGGCGTCAGCGCGGCCGCGAACAACGTGGACCTCGGGGGCGGCCTCACGACCTGCGGCGCGAACGCCCTGCTGCTCGCGCGCTATGCGGCGGGGAGCGGCCAGCACGTCTGGTCGAAGTGCGCGGGCGTCAACGTGAGCAGCGTCCGCGCGATGGCGCTCGACGGCGCCGGGAACTTCGTGATCGCCGGCTCACTCTCGGCCGGCACGACGGACTTCGGCGCGGGGCCCATGACCGTGCAGGGATCGGACATGTACCTGGCGGTGTTCTCCGTCGCCAGCGGCGCCGTCGTCTCCTCGAAGCGCTTCGGCGGGGCCGGCGACGACGTCGGGATGGACCTCGCGCGGACGACGGGGGGCTGGCTGCTGGTAGGGGGCTGCGCCGGGAGCGTGGACTTCGGCAGTGGCAAGATCACCACCGGCCTCGGCGCCGAGGACATCTGCGTGGCGCGCATGGACGCCGCGTTCTCGCCGATCTGGGTACGTCAGATCGGTGGCCTGCTCGACGACCGCGGGCGCGCGGCGGGCTTCACGCCGGGCGGAAAACCACTGGTCGCGGCCGGCTTCCGCGATCAGGTGGACTTCGACACGGGCATCGCCGACATCTCGAAGGGGCAGGAGGACATCGTGCTCCTGCGCTTCAACGACGCGAGCGGTGCCCTCGAGTGGCACAAGGTGTTCGGCGATGACGGCAACTCGAGGGTCGAGGATCTCGCCGTCGATCCCACGACGGGCGCCATCACGTTGGTGGGCGAGTTCAGTTTCAACGGACCGAGCTTCGGGGGTCCCACGCTCTCGAACAACGGGGCGTCCGTCTTTGCCGTGAAGCTCGACGCCGCGGCCAGCCACGTGTTCACCAAGAGCCACCTTGGCTCCAGCTCGGGCGGCTACGCCGTTGACGCGGTAACGCTCAATGCGAGCGGTGGCGCCGTCTACACCATTCGCTCGAACTCCGGCGGCTGGGTCGGGTCGGGCGTCTTCGTGCTGGCCCCGTAGCCACGCGACTCGTTCCTCCTCCCGGCTGACGCCCAGATGGCGCCGGATCGCTCATGGGGCGAGGGTACACGCTCGAACCTCGGGTGGCGGTGACGGTCCTGACCAGGCCGAGCAGGCGCGCCGCGGCCGTCGCCGTCTGACGCTGGGCGAAGAAGTCGTCGGCGGCAGGCACGCTGGTCGCCTTGCCGTCGAGCATCGCGGTCGCTTGCCTGAGACTGGAAGAAGCCGAAGAGCCGGCCGGCAGCGGTGGGGCGTGCCCCCCAGCGCAGGCAACGCGGGCTGCGGGCCGGACGGCGCCACCAGCCTGAAGAGCGGCAAGGTGGTGGCGTCCGGTCTGCGCGTGGTGTGCTGTCGCTGAGCTAGCCCGCGATCCGTTCGGACCCCGAGTACACGTTGAACGCGCCCTGGCGCGAGAACCCCAGGAGCGTGAGCCCGGCCCGCTCTGCCGTGGCCACGGCCATGCTGGTCGGCGCCGAGACCGCGACGACCGCCGGGAAGCCAGCGACCACTGCTTTTTGCACGATCTCGAAGCTGGTGCGACCCGAGACGACCAGGAGCTGCCCGCGGGCCGGCAGCGCGCCGTCGAGCAAGAGGCGACCGACGACCTTGTCCACCGCGTTGTGCCGCCCCACGTCCTCGCGCACCACGAGCCAGTTGCCGCGCGCGTCGGCGACGCCGGCGGCGTGCAGGCCGCCGGTCTTTGCGAAAACCGGCTGCTCCGCCCGGAGCCGCGCCGTGAGCTCGGCGAGCACCGCGCGTTCGAAGCGTGAGGCGTCTTCGATGGGACCGACCCGCGCCATCAGGTCGTCGATGCTGCGGCGGCCGCACACGCCGCAGCTCGCGCTCATGAGCGTGCCGCGGCGCGCGAGCGCCACTCGCTCGCCGTCGAGCACCGTCCCCGGCGCTGCCGTGACGTCCAGGGTGTTGCCGTAGCCCTCGTCACCGGGGCGGCCGCAGTGCGCGATGCCGCCCAGATCCGCCGCGGAGGCGATCAGTCCCTCCGACAGCAGGAGCCCGGCTGCGAGCTCGCGGTCGTGGCCCGGCGTCCGCATGGTGATGGCGAAGGTGTCGCCCGAGATGCGGAGCTCCAGCGGCTCTTCGACGACGATGGACTCCTCGAGCGTCTCCGAGCCCCCGTCGGCGTGGTGCCGGACGGCGGAGCCTTGCGCCACGGACTTGTCGCTCATCGCGCCTCGATGCGCGCGAGCCAGTGCCCGAGGATGCGTTGCCCCAAGGCGAGGCCGGAGATCGCCGTCCACTCGTTCTTCTGGTGAGCCTGCGCTTGGGTTCCAGGCCCGAAGTTGACCGCCGGGATGCCGAGCTGGGCGAAGCGGGCGACGTCCGTCCAGGCCTGCTTGGGCTCCACCGCGACGACGCCGCTCTCGGCCAGCGCTTCGACCAGCGGGTGGTGGCGATTCGGGGGGGCGGCGGGGGAGAGGTCGATGAACTCGACGTCCGCGTCGCCGCCGACCAACGCAAGGATCTCCTCCTTCACGCGGTCGAGCCCGCGATCCGGCCCGAAGCGCCGGTTCAGGTTCAGCTCGAAGTGATCCGGGATGACGTTGCGGCCGCGTCCGCCGCTGGCGAGGGTGGCGCTGGTCACGTGCGCCCATTCCAGGCCGTCGATCGAAACGCGCTCCGGCTCGAGGGCGCCGAGGCGCGCGAGCAGGTTCGCGGCTTTGTGGATCGCGTTCTCTCCCTGCCACGGCCGCGCGGAGTGAGCAGTGCGCCCACGGAAGTGCGCCTTCGCGTGCACCGAGCCGCTGCAGCCGAGCTGCAGCTTGTTGTCGCTGGGCTCGAGCGCGACCGCGAACTCGACGTGACGGAGCTCCGGATCTTCGTCGAGCACCACGCCGAGCTCGTTCTCGGCGTAGGGACCTTCTTCGCGCGCGTAGAACACCAAGGTGAGATCCACCTTGGGCCGCTCGGCTCGCTCCGCCAGGTCGAGCATCAGCGTGAGGCCGCTCTTCATGTCGGCCGCGCCGGGCCCGTAGAGGCGATCGCCTTCGATGCGCGGCGGGTGCTCATGCTCGGTGCGCACCACGTCCAGGTGACCGAGGAGCGCCACGTTGGGGCCGCCGGTCCCGCGCGTCAGCGGCACGACGATGGAATCGCCGAAGCGACGGATGGGCGCGGCGAGGGCGAGCTTGGACAGCCGCTCCAGCACGCGGTCGCAGAGCAGGCGCTCCTCGCCTATCGGCGAGGGCGTCTCGCAGAGCCAGAGCAGCGTTCTCGCGAGCTGCATCAGACCGGAACGTTGAACTCTCTGAGCGCGGCGTTCAAGCTGGTCTTCTGGTCGGTGCTCTGTTTTCGCTGACCGATGATCAAGGCGCAGGGCACCATGTACTCCCCGGCGGGGAAGCTCTTGGGCCGCATTCCCGGAATGACCACGCTGCGGGCCGGGACCCGCCCGCGGACCTCCACCGGTTCGCTGCCGGTCACGTCCACGATGGGGGTCGAGGCGGTGAGCGTGACCGCTGCGCCGATCACGGCTTCGCTCTCGACCAGGACACCCTCGACGATGATGGCCCGCGAGCCGATGAAGCAGCCGTCTTCGACGATGACAGGCTGCGCCCCGGGCGGCTCGAGCACGCCGCCGATGCCCACTCCGCCGGACAGGTGGCAGTTCTTGCCGATCTGCGCGCAGGAGCCGACGGTGGCCCAGGTGTCCACCATGGTGCCGCTGCCGACCCAGGCGCCGATGTTCACGTAGCCGGGCATCACGATGGCGCCGGACTCGACGAAGGCGCCGTAGCGCACCGTGCCGGGAGGCACCACGCGCACCCCCGCCGCTTCGAGCCCGTGCTTGAGCGGGATCCTGTCGAAGAACTCGATGGGTCCCGCCGTCGAGCGCCGCATCTCCGCGACACCGAAGTAGAGCAGCACCGCCTGCTTCACCCAGGCGTGCGTCTCCCACTTCCCCGGTGCCAGCTGCGTCGCCACGCGGATCTTGCCGGCGTCGAGCAGCTCGATGGCCGCGTGGACGGCGGCGCGGTGCCGGGGCTCCGCGAGCAGCGCACGGTCGGCGAAGGCGGCTTCGATCAGCGGGCGGACGTCGGACGCTTCCACGGGTCCCGACGTTTAGCAAGGTTTGCCCGCGAGCAGAACCAAATCCTTCAAGCGGGCAGGTGCAAGGTGAAGCGCGGCACGCTCGAGTCCCAGTCGAGCCTCGCGCCACACGCGCGGGCAGCGGTCTCGGCGCACGTGAGGGTCGGAGCGACGAGGGGTAACGTCGGCAGCGAGACCACCTCACCCGCGGCGTCATCCGCTGCCAAGGTCAGCGACCGGCCCGTGCCGAGCCGGACCAGCGGCGCGCTGGTTCCACGTTCGCGGAGCAAGCTCGCGCCGACCCCGAGCACCAGGCTGCACACTCGCGCGTTCAGCGAGACTTCGCCGACCAGATCCGGGGCGACGCGCACCTCGATTCGATCGCCGTCGTCGCGGGAAACATGGGCATGTCGGAGCAGCTCGGCCAGATCGAGCTGCACGCGAGCGCCGCGCACCGCCTCGTCCAGCAGGTCCACCAAGGCGCGTCCGGCTTCGAGCTCCCGCGAGACGCGCGTCACCACTTGCTCGAGTCGGAGCCGTGCCTTCGCGTTGACGGGCTTGCCGAGCGCCGCGCCGAGCTCGCACTCCAACTCGCGCGTGCGCGGGAGCATCCAGGCCAGGAGCTCGTCGGGGGCTGCGTCATCCGGCAGGCGAGCGGCGACGGAGTCGAGCAGCGTCTTGGCGTGGGAATCGATGGCGGCGCACGAGTCGCGCACGTCGGGCAGCACGCTCTCGATGGAGCGCGGCCCGACGCGCACGCTGTGCAGGATCTGGGCCAGGTTCCGCACGCTCCCGAGGGCGTCGCGCAAATGGCCGCGCTCCGCCTCGAGCCGCGCCGGCTCGCCGGGCGTTCCCTCGGGTCTACCGCGCTCCATGGCGGGAACGTGGGGCTCAGAGCAGGGAGTGGCCAGGGAAGAAGTACGCGCACTCCTTGAGCCCGTTCTCTTCCGAGTCGGAGCCGTGGCAAGCGTTCTCGCCGACGTTGGAGCCGTACAGCTTGCGGATGGTACCCGGCGCGGCCTTGGCCGGGTCCGTCGCGCCGATCACGTCGCGGTAGTGCTGGACGGCGTTCTCGCGCTCGAGGGCGACCAGCACCACGGGGCCACGGGTCATGAAGGTGCAGAGCTCGTCGAAGAAGGGACGCTCGCGGTGGACGGCGTAGAAGCCCTCCGCCTGGGCACGGGTCAGGTGGGCCTGCCGCATGGCGACGACCTTGAAGCCTTCGTCGAGCAGGCGCTGGAGGATGTGCCCTTGGACGCGCTTCTCGACCGCGTCGGGCTTGATGATGCAGAGCGTTCGCTGACTCGCCATGGCTTCTCCGAGAATTTCTGTGAGTTATCCCGCCCGCTTGGGCGGGGCTCTTACGGCATGGGGCGCTGCCGATCAACAGAGATCTGCGCCCTGACCACCCGGACAGTGCGGATCTTCCAGGGATTTCAGCTCGACGCGCACTGCTGGAGGAAGTGCGAGCGCTCTCGGGCGGTGGTCCAGCGCTCCAGGGTCTTCACCACCGCCGGGTCGTTCTGCCGGAGCTTGTCGAACAAGTAGTCTTGGATGCCCTTGTGCACGGCGCACCAGTCGCTCTCGCGCATGCGGCCGTGGAGCGAGCCCTGCGTCTCGTAGTTGTGGACCGGACAGATGCCGCAGTAGGCCGCGTAGGTGCAGCTCACGCAGTCCGGCTGAGCGTCCAGGTTCGAAGCGGCGATCATCGCCCGCACGGTGTCGTGGGTCATGATCTCGCGGTACTTGGTCTCGCCGGCCTTGCCGAGCAGGAACAGATCGTCCCCCATCTCGTGCAGCATGCGGCCCTCGTCGCAAGTGAAGAGGCTGCCGTCGTAGTTGTAGGCGAGCTGTCCGATGCCCGCCCCGCACGGCGAGCGGATGTCCAGGAAGTTGGGGTCGTCGCCGGTCAGGATCTTCGTCAGGAAGATGGCCGCGTACCGCTCCAAGATCTCCGCGCCTGCCGCGTTCTTCTCCAACATGTAGTCCACGGCCTCTCGATAGAAGTCGAGGTAGCTCCGCCGCGCGTACTCGATCTTGTGGCCCGTCTCGCTGGCGAAGCCGAAGGGATCGAGCGGGCGCAGGAACAGCGCGCGGCAGCCGAGCTCGAGGTAGGTGTCGACGACCTCGCGAGGGTAGTCCAGGGCCGCCCGAGTGACGGTGATCAGCGCCTCCACATGGTACAGCGTCGGGTCGAGCCCGATGTCCGCGTAGCGCTGGTTGATGGCGCGGATCCAGCCCGATGCTTGCTGAAAAGCGCTGCCGCCGGCCAGCACGCGCTGTTTGTCGTGCAGCGTCGGCGGCCCGTCGATGCTGGTGCAGATCTGCACCTTGTTCTTCACCAGGTAGTCGAGCCGCTCGTCGTTCAAGAGCGACAGGTTGCTCACCATGGTGAACTCGAGCTCCTTGCCGTAGGCGCGGTTCTTGGCCAGAGCGTACTCGATGGCGTGCTGCACTACGGGGAAGTTGGCGAGGGGCTCGCCGCCCTGGAACTCCAGGGTGATGCGCGGGGCGGTGGAGCGGAGCGCCAGGTCCACGCACTTCTCGGCGGTCTCCCGCGACATGTCGGTGTCCACGCGGTCCATGGCGGCGCGGCTGGCGTGGCAGTACACGCAGGTCTCGTTGCAGCGCAGCGTGACCACCAGCACGTGCAGGTTCGGGCCGTAGCGCAGGAACGACTTCTTCCTGCGCATGCGCTCGGCGAGCGCGACGGTGTCGAGCGAGTCCGCGAGCAGGTTCCGCGAGCGCAGGCGCGCCTCGAGCTCGGAACCCTCCTCGAGCTTGCCGGCCATGAGCTCCGCGTGCTCGGCCTCGCTGACGAACACCCAGTCGCCGAAGTGCGAGGCCAGCAGCACCGCGCCGCCGACCTTGCGGTGGCGCACGGGCACCAGCTTGCCGGGTCGCCTCGGTCTCACACCCAGCTCGAGTAGGCGCATGTGAGCCAAGCGTAGCGTGCTAACCTCGTCGCGTGGAAGTCGCGCGACGCCTGGACCTCAAGCTCGGCTTCGCCTGCAACAACCGCTGTCTATTCTGTGCCCAGGGCGAGAAGCGAACGGAGTGCGCTGCCCGGCCGCCGGCGCTCTTGCTCTCGGAGCTCCGGGCGGCGCGGCCGGACGCCACAGGGGTCGTCCTGACCGGTGGCGAGCCCACGCTCTACAAGAAGCTCTTGCCGCTGGTGCGGGCCGCTCGGGCGCTGGGCTTCTCCAGCGTGCAGCTCCAGACCAACGGGCGCCTGCTCGCCTACCGAGACGTGCTCGCGGCGCTGGTCGAGGCGGGGGTGACCGAGATCTCTCCGTCCTTGCACGGGGCGAGCGCCGCGGTTCACGACGAGCTCACCCGCGCGCCTGGGAGCTTCGCGGAGACCACGCGTGGGATCGCCAATGCGCTCGAGGCCGGTCTGCCGGTGGTCACCAACAGCGTGATCACCAGGCGCAACGTCGAGCTGCTCGACGAGCTCGTCGCCTACCTCGCGGGCCTTGGCGTGAGGAACGCGCAGCTCGCCTTCGTGCACCCGGTGGGCACGGCGCTCGAGCGCTTCGACGAGATCGTGCCGCGTTTGTCGGAGCTCGTGGAGCCCCTCCGCCGCGCCGAACGGGTCGCGAGGGAGCGTGGCCTCCGCCTCTGCACCGAGGCGGTCCCGCTGTGCTTCTTGCGTGGCATGCAGGAGCTGGCGGTCGAGGCGACCATCCCGCTCACCACGGTGAGCGACCTCGACGGCCGGCTCGACTACTCGGAGTGGCGGGTGCGCGAGGGCAAGGTGCAGGGGCCGCCGTGCCAGGCTTGCTCCGCGCGCGAACGCTGCGAAGGCCCCTGGCGCGAGTACCCGGAGCGCTACGGCTGGAGCGAGATGCTGCCGTTCGACGCGCCGCGAAGCGGCGCGGGCTCACCGAGCCGGTGAGCCGGGCGTCTTCACTCCCTTGCCGACGAGCCGCCAGCGATCTCCGGAGCTCTCGAGCTTCCAGGTGTCCACGTGGCCGAACTGCCCGCACGCAGCGGATGGGCGCAGCGCGACGCTCACCGTCCGGCCGTCGCAGCTGAGCGCCGGCTCGCCCTTGGACCAGTCGACCGCGTCCTTGCCGCAGTCGTCTTCGCCGCTGCGGGCGTCGGCGCCGCGCGCCTTGGCGGCTGCGAGAGCCTCGGGGTCCAGCGCGAGCTCGGAGCGAACCTCGAGCAGGTGCCTGGCGCTCTTGACCCTCCTGGTGCCGGGTACCTCACCGGTCCACTCCACGGTGAAGGGCGGCTCGATGAGCTCCGCCACCGCGTTCTCTTCCCCGCGCGCGAGCTTCTGGCTCAGCTCCGCCAGGAAGCCGAGCGTCGCGCCGACCAGCATCGCCTGGGAGTCCTTCGGCGGCGGTGTCGACGCTGGGGTCGCCGGCTCGCACTTCGGGACGTCGCCGCCCAGGCGCGCTTGCGCCGTCGCGCAGCGCAGCATCTTGGGGAAGCCCGCGGAGAGGTCGGCGCCACCGGAGAACTGCGCGCCGCCGATGGAATACGACCAGGTCAGGTGGCCCCGCGGCAGCTCGAACGTCGTGCTGCGACCACGGAGCACCCAGAAGCAGCCCGGCAAGCGCTTTCCTCCGGCCGTGAACTCGAACGACACGTCCACGTTGGAGTCGTTGGCGACCGAGAGCAGTCCCGTCGTGGCACCGGACGGGTCCGGGTTGCCGCACGGCGGGAGCCCCAGCACCACCAAGAGCGCAACGGTCGGGATGCGCATCGACGACCTCAAGCGTGCCACGTCGGGTGGCGCGAGTCAGGGTCCTCGAGTCAGCCGGCAGCGCAAACGCTGCCGGCTACGGGTTGACGCAGGTCAAGTCGTGGTGGGGGTGAGACTCGAGTCAGAGCATGCTCTGGAGCGTCACGCCCATGTCGCTGGGCGTCGGGGCCACCTTCACGCCGGCGGCGGTCAGCGCAGCGATCTTGTCCTTGGCCGTGCCCTTGCCGCCGCTGATGATGGCGCCGGCATGGCCCATGCGCTTGCCGGGCGGCGCGGTGGTGCCGGCGATGAAGCCCGCCACCGGCTTCTTGAAGTGCGCCTTGATGTAGTCGGCGGCGCGCTCCTCGGCGTTGCCGCCGATCTCGCCGATCATGATCACACCCTCGGTGTTCGGGTCCTCGTTGAACAGCTTGAGGACGTCGATGAAGTCCGTGCCGTTCACGGGATCGCCGCCGATGCCGATGCAGGTGCTCTGCCCGATGCCGAGCGCGGTGAGCTGGCCCACGGCCTCGTAGGTGAGCGTGCCGGAGCGGCTGACCACGCCGATCTTCCCGGGCTTGTGGATGTGGCCGGGCATGATGCCAATCTTGCACTCGCCGGGGGTGATGACTCCCGGGCAGTTCGGGCCGACCAGGCGCACGTTCTTGCCCTCGAGCACGCGGCGCGCGCGAATCATGTCCATGACCGGGATTCCCTCGGTGATGGCGATGATCAGGCGGCAGCCGGCGTCCGCGGCCTCGAGGATGGAGTCCGCCGCGCCGAGCGGGGGCACGAACACGCAGGAGGTGTCCGCGCCGGTCTGCTTGACGGCGTCCGCCATGGTGTCGAAGACCGGGATCTCGATCTTCTTGCCGTCCGGGCCCTCGGCCACGAAGGTCTCTCCGCCGCGACCGGGGGTGCAGCCGGCGACGATCTGCGTGCCGTAGGCGACGCACTGCTTGGCGTGGAAGGAGCCGGCGGAGCCGGTGATGCCCTGGACGACGACGCGGGTGTTCTTGTTGACGAGGATCGACATGGTTCGTGGTTCTTTCGTTCAGGCGCCGCGGACCAGGCCCACGATCTTCTGCGCACCATCCGCCATGGTGCCGGCCGGGACGATCTTCAGCCCGCTCTCGCTCAGGATCTTCTTGCCGAGGTCCACGTTGGTGCCCTCCAGGCGCACCACGCAGGGGACCGACAGGCCGATCTCCTTGGCCGCCGCCACCACGCCTTCGGCGATGACGTCGCACTTCATGATGCCGCCGAAGATGTTGACGAAGATGCCCTTCACCTCGTCGCTGTGCAGGATGATCTTGAAGGCCTTGGTGACCTGCTCCTTCGTGGCGCCGCCGCCGACGTCCAGGAAGTTCGCGGGCTCGCCGCCGAAGTGCTTGATGATGTCCATGGTGGACATGGCCAGGCCCGCGCCATTGACCAGGCAGCCGATGTCGCCGTCCAAGTTGATGTAGGAGAGGCCGGCCTCCTTGGCCTCGAGCTCGACCGCGTCCTCTTCGTCCTTGTCCTCGAGCTCCTTCCACTCGGGGTGCCGACCCTCGGCGTTGGAGTCGAAGTTGATCTTCGAGTCGAGGGCGAGGACGTCCCCGCTTTCGAGCACCACCAGCGGATTGATCTCGAGTAGCGAGCAGTCTTCCTTCTCGAACAGGCGGCCCAGCTTGGTGACGATGTCGGCGAACTGCTTGACGGTCTCCTTCGGCTTCGGGCTGCCCTTGGCGATGTTCAGGCCATAGGCCAGCTTGCGCGCCTGCCAGCCGCCGAGCCCGAGCGCGGGGTCGATGTGCTCGGTCAGGATCTTCTCCGGGGTCTCCGCCGCGACCTTCTCGATCTCGACGCCGCCCTCGGTGCTGGCCATGATGGCGATGCGCTTCTTCTCGCGGTCGACGACCATGCCGAGGTAGAGCTCGCGCGCGATGGCCATGCCCTGCTCGATGTAGAGCCGGCGCACCTTCTGCCCGCCGGGGCCGGTCTGGTGCGTCACGAGCTGCATGCCGAGCAGCGCGTCCGCGACCTCGCGGGCCTTCTTCGGGCCGTCCTTGACGACCTTCACGCCGCCGCCCTTGCCGCGTCCGCCCGCGTGGATCTGCGCTTTGACGACCACGACCGGGATGCCGGTCTCGTCGATGAGTCGCTTCGCGGCGCTCTCGGCCTCCTCGGTGCTGAAGGCGGGGTAGCCCTTGGGCACCGGAATGCCGTACTTCGCGAAGATCTGCTTGCCCTGGTACTCGTGGATCTTCATGACAGGCCCGAGCGCGTAGATCGGCGACCCGTCGGCCGCAAGGGCCCGGCGCGCTCAGTCAGTCTCGATCGGTTCTCCGCGAGTCGAGCTGGGTCGCCACCACCGGCGGGGAAGTGGTGACCCGGGGACGGGGCGGTGGAGAGGTACTGGGCCGCACAGGAGCAAGTGCCATCGAGCCTCTACGGGGGCAGGAGCCCGAGGGCGGTGATCGACGCGGAGTCTGTCAAAGAGCAGGTCGGCGCGAAGGCCTCGGCACGGGTCACGCAGGCGCCGGCGGGAGCCGGCGGTCACTCGAGTTTCGAGGGGTCTCTGCGGTGGCCTTGACTGTGCAGAGCCAGATGTCGCGCATCAGGTCGCGCCAGGGCCGCCTACGCTGTTCGTCGCTGCGCAAAGTCACCCCGCGCCAGAGCGCGAGCAGCGTGTATGCGATGCGCCGCAGCACCATCACGACGACCGTGGCTCGCGGGTTCTGTTCGATCCACGGATGATGGTCCTCGGCGAAGGCGCCATCGAGAAGCTGATGGGCAGTCTCGACGCCCCAGTGGCGCCGTACGACGAGCAGCCACTCGGCATCGGTGAGACGAGAGCGTGGCAAGCTGGAGACGAAGTAGCGGTTGTCGTTCGCGACCCGGACGCCATTGGAGTCGAGGGTCTCGACCTCGACGCGGAGCACGGTCCTGAGATGCTCCCAACCTTCCGGCGCGGCAAGGGCTTCACCGAGGTAGATGCGCCGCACGACGGAGCGACTGTGGTCGAGATCCGTGCTGGTGGCGGCGGCCTGGTCAGGCTCCAGGCCACCCATCCAGCGCACGGCCTCGGTGTGGAGGGAGGGTTGGGTGCTCTTGACGGCAAACAGGTAGTGAAGTCCGAGGTCGCGCACCGCCCGAGCGCCAGCGACGCCCGCGTGGGTTGCGCGGGTCGCGGACCTCGTCGAGGCGCGCGTCGCCGAAGCGTTTGACGAGCATGCCGATGACTCTGCGTTGAGTGCGACCTGTTCGAGGCACAGATGAGCTCCTTTCCTTCGTCCGCATGCGTGCCCACGGCGCTGCCGCTGACAATGACCACCAAGGGCAATCCGTGCACACCCCATTCGACGTGGGGTGTGCCCGAACCGTCTCACGGTGTGAGAATGGCGAGCGTCGCGCGAAGCATCGGCTCGAGCAGCGGCTCCACCTCGCAGAGGCGCGCTTGCTCGACGGCTCGCCGCGCGTCCGCTCGCTTGAACCCCATCCGAACCAGCGCTCCGAGCACCTTTTCGGACACGCCGCCCTCGGGCGCGGGCGTCGGCGCTGGTGGCGCCGGTGGCGTGCTCTGTCTTCGCCTCGCTCGCGCCTCCGAGATCTCGTTCTGGATGTGGTCCTCACCGAAGACCTGGCGCGCTCGGTGGGCGTTGTGAGGTCTGCAAAGCAAGCAGCAGTTGTCCACCGTCGTGGGCCCGCCCTTCGCGAACGGGTCGATGTGCTCGATGGTCAAGAAGCGCGTCGCCGAACACCGCCGCCCTTCGGCGTCGGTGAAGGTGCACTGGTCGCCGTCCCGCTCCCTGACCGCTCGCTGGACTTCCACCGGAACGTGCCGCGAGCCCGGCTTCGTCTCGCGGCGCTTGCGGGGCTTGCCCGCGCCGGCGCGGCGCTTCGTCTCCCGCTCGATGAGCAGGTCCAGCGCGCGCTCGAGGATCGTCGCGAGGTCGCCGCTGGGCACCGTGTGGCTGAGCAGCGCCCGGGCCTGCTCGAGCTTGTCGCGGAACGCAGCGTGGGCGCTGAATTCCACGCGAACGCTCTCCGGCGAGAGCGGCTCGACGCGAGGGCGAGGCGCCTGGGCCGGCGGGGCCGGGGTACCTGCCCCGGACCATGTGGACAACTGCCCTTGTACCGGCTCGGGCGTGACCGGGGTGATGGTCGGCGGCACGGCCGGCCGCGGGAACCAGCGGGCGAGCAGCTCCTCGAGCTGTCGCTTGGACTTCCCTCGCGCCTCGGCGAGGAGCTGCTCGGCGTTGTCGTCCGTCAGGTGGCCGGAGAGCAGGAACAGCCCCGTCAGGTGGAGCTCGCCGCTGGCGAGGTCATCGAGCACCTGGGGGAACTGCTGGGCCAGGCGGGCCACACGCACACGCTTGGTCGCGCTGTCCTCGGAATAGCCGAGGCGCTCGGTGCAGTAGGCGAAGAGGGAGGAACACGCATCGAAATAGACAGTCCGGCCGAGCCGGAGGAACTCGCTTCCGGTCTGCCGCAGTCGCGGAATCGCTGTCGGTGGTGTGGCGTGGAACGGGAACAACACAGCCTGCGGCGGTCGAGCTCTGCCAGGTGGAAGATGACGTTGGCGCACGCCGACCGCTCCGAGCTCACGGCGGCCGAAAGTCGCTCGCGGAGCTCGTGGTCGGAGACCGAAGAGAGAGCGTTCATGCTTTCTGGCATATCACGCGATTTTTCGAGCTCGCTGCTGACACGCTGAGCGCGTTTCGGGCATCTGAACGCGTCGCGCGTCGTCGCGCGCACGAACGCGCACGAGCGCGTCACCACGCGCGAGCGAGAGGCCCTCACCCGCGTGGTCGTCGAACGCGAACGCGCGTCGCTCGAGAATGCGTCAAGAGAAATCGACGTCTCGATGCTCTTTCCTTCAGGTCACCGTACGCTGAAACGCTGCTCGCACGCCCGCAAACAAACGGGCGTGCACGGGATGCCCTTGGTGGTCTTTGTCAGCGGCAGCGCCGTGGGTCCGGAAGCTGCGCGTCGAGCTCGAGTCCGATGGCGCTCCCTCCAGGCAGCTGCACGCAGTGCCGCACTCGCGGTCATCGAGCTCTGCGTCGTGCGCCCACTTCGCCGACGCCGCCAGTGCTTCACCAGCGCCCCCGAATGGCCACGCCCTCCGCTCCAGCGCCGGCCCGTCCTGACCTCGAGTGCGAATTTGCGCCTGGTCGCGCGCCGTACCCGTGACCGTCCTCAACTCTTCGAGAACGCGTCGCTTCTCGACCTCTGTCCGGCCCGACTACTACTAGGAAACCAACCCGTCAGCCGGCGATCATCTGGATCTCGACCTTGCAGCCGAGGTCGCCGAGGCGGCGGACCAGGCGGCCGATCGCCTTGGTCTTGTCGCGGCGGTCGAAGTGGTCGGAGCCCAGGTCGTGGTATTCGACGCCGTCGCGGAGCATGAAGTAGACCGCCTGCAGGATTGAGGCGGCAACCGCCAGAATCGCCTTCTTGGCTCCGCGACGTGACTTGATGCGCAGGACTACCGAGCGGGACTGCGCGCTCAGTGCAAGAACGCCCGAGTCACGTTGAAGCGGGCCTCCGACGCCGAGAGCACGCGCCGGATCGCCGGCGCGTTCCGGCCGGCGATCGTTGCGCCCAGATCCAGCGTAGTGGGGTGCGAGAGCGGCGTACCCTTGGCATCGGTCACCACGCGCAGCACCGGGGCGCCGGTCGCCCGCGCCGAGGTCGCGATGACCACGGCCCACTCGCCGCTGTCCAGCTCCACGACGCTGCCGGCCGGGACCATCCCGAGCGTGCGGATCAGGAGGCGCACCAGGAAGCGGCTCGCGCTCGGATCCGCGGCCATTGCGTCCACCGCCTCGGCGGGTGAGAGCGCAGGACGTGCGTCGCACGGCGCGATGTGATCGACCAGCTTGCGCACGAAGGCCAGGAGCTCGGATTGGGTGAGCGGGGTCTCGTCGATCCGGCACGGGCCGAGCACGGCGCTGCGCTCGAGCCAGGTCGTCTCGAAGACGGTCACGGTGCGCTCGGCGCTGTGGGGGTTGACGCCGCCGGTCGCGATGCAGAAGAGCGCCGTGACGGCCGGGACCCAGCTCTCTTCTTCGTCGGACAGGCCGCCGAGGGGGCTCGACGAGCCGGCGGACAGGCGAATGCGGCCGGCGTCGGCCAGAAGAGCGCTCATCGCGAGCCGGACCATTGGCTGGCGCTCCGGCGTGATCTCCCGCGCCAAGAGCACCGCCAAGATCGCCGACTGGACGGCGCGGGCGGCGTCGTCGCGGTGCGCGGCGGCCAGCGCCGCGATGCCGAGCAGCGCAGGGTTCCTCTCCTCCGTCAGCACGACCAGGCGCTGGGCCAGGCGCTTCACCCGGTGGGGGACCAGCCGGCGGCCTGCCGCGAGGTCCTCGTAGAACCGCCGCATTACCACCAGCGCCGTGGCGTAGAAGCGCACGGCGCGCTCGGTCGGCGCGCCTTCGTCCTCGCGCTGGCGCGAGAGCAGGGTCGGCTCCGCCGCGCGCAGGCTGACGCTCGGGATCTTCGCCTGGAGCAGCGCGTCTCGCTGGTCGGGAGCGCGCAGCGCCGTCGCCAGCGCCTGCCCGAACTCACGCAGCCCTTCCCGCGTCAGCCCGGGCTCGAAGGCGACCTCGGACACTCCGGCGCGCGCCAGCGTCCTGCCGAGCTCGCTGGCCGACTCGTAGACGCCGCGGGAGGCCCGGAGCAGCTGTCCGCAGACGAAGATCGTGTCGTCCGCGAAGGTGATCGTGGCGGCGCTGCCCAGCTCCCGCGTGAACGACTGCAGAACCTCCAGCGCGCGCGACGCGGCCTCGACGGCCGCGTCGTTGTCCATGGAATGCACCAGCGCGTTCTTGGCGAGACGGAAGATCGCGGTGGTCACGTCGGCGCCGCGGTCCTGGATCTGCTCCGCAAGCGCGTTGGACGCGAGGTTGGGCAGAAGGCTCTGAGTCATGAACGCCTCTTCGGGGTGGAGGCGTCGAGCGGGCTTTCCGGGTGCACGCTGTGCGGAGGCGCCGGGCGCGACGTCAGCACGGGTGCGGGCGGCTGTTGCGAGAGACGGAGCACGGCCTGCTCCTTGGCGAAGACCGCCGAGGTCCGCACTCGTTCGCTGTAGCGAAAGCGCCCGGTGCTCGCGTCATCGAGCGCCTCCAGCGACTCCCGGGTCGACGCGATCTGTCCCAGCACCTCGGCGGCCAGGGCTCGGCTCTCTTCGTGGGCAGAAATCGTGAGCAAGCGCGAGTCGCCGAGCAGCTCCGTGCACAGCTCCTCGGCGCGTGCGGGAGCCAGGGTCGCGAGCGTGCTCAAGATCTGACGGCGCTCGTCCACGGAGAGCTTGTCGAAGACCGCGGACTTCGCGCGCATGGCCAGCGCGGGCCCGGCCGCCTTGATCTGTCGCTCGCGAATCGCGCGGAGCGCGGAGACCCGGACCTCGGGAACCGGATCTTCGATCAGCGTGCGAAGCTCGAGGCGCAGGCGCTCGCCGGCACCGTCCAGGTGGGCCAAGGCCTCGATGCGCACGACGGCGTGGGGGCTCTCCGCGGCCCGGAGCACCGCTGCCCGCGCCGCCGGCGTGCCCAGGCGCCCGAGGACCCGCACCAGCGCGAGGCCGGTGTCCAGATCGACCCCTGCGAAGGCCGTCGCGATGTGCTCTTCGTGGCCCTCCGCGTTGCGCGCGAGGTAGTCCGAGAGGGCGCCCCCGAGGGTTCCCGCTTTGCCTTGGAGGAACGTCTCGAGCACGACGGGAACGAAGGCGTTGCCGGAGACGTCGAGGATTTCCCGGAGCAGCTGGAGGCTGGCGGGGCTCGGGTCCGGGTCCGTCGCCGTGGCGAGCAGCGCGCGCAGGGCGCGCTCGGAGATGACCCCGCGGGCCAGGGCACCCCTGAGCTCCGCGCCTTCGCCCGGAGCCTCTCGGTCATCGAAGCAAGCGAAGAGCGAGGTCACGAAGCGCGCGGCCGCGGCCGGCGCGGACTCCGCGAGCCCATCCAGCGTCGCGCGCAGCGGAACCGTGATGGCCCCCGCGGCGTTCAGGCGCCGGCCAGCGCGGAAGGCCTCGGCCAGCACCTTCACGAAGCGCTCGTCGACACCGGCCGTGTCCGCGAGCCGGGCGCGCACGACCTCGAGCGTCGTCGCGTCGATGTCGACGGCGCCGGCGCTGCCGGTGTCTGGCCCGAGGTCGCGCAGCTGGAAGGACTCGGCCTGGACCAGCGCTTCTCGATCTCGGGTGGCGCCGAGCGAGAGCAGCTGCTTCAGCCGCGCTTCTCGCCCCGCCGCGGACTCGACCCCCGCGCCTTTCTGCGCGTCCTGCCAGCACTCCTCGAGCTGGAAGCTGGTGTCGAAGTTGGCCAGCGCGGTGATCTCTCCGGCCGCCTTCTCGAAGGCGGCGCGGCTCGCCTGTTCGCCTTCGCTGAAGGTGTCGATGGCTCGGTAGACGACGTGCTCGAAGTTGGCGTCCCAGAGCAGCGTCACGAAGTCGTCGTCGGGCGACACGTCACGCACGCGGTCCAGGGTGATGACCCGCAAGAGCTCGGTGATCTCGTCTTGCCGCACGCCGGAGAGCAGCCCGATCAATCGCACGCCATCGGCGAAGAGCTGGTAGGGGATGCGGTCGAACGGCGCGCGGGGCTCCCACACCACGCTCTCGCCCAGGGTGAAGGCGTAGGGGGTGACCCGCCAGACCAGCGCCTCGTCGCTCTGGGCCAGGGCCTTCTCGCAGGCCTTGAAGGCACGCTCGAAGTGGCGGGCAGTCTCCGGGTGGGCAGCGCCGTACTGCTGGCGCGTGAAGAGCGCGTTCTCGAGCTGACGGAACGCCTCGGCGAGCGCGGCGGCGTCGCCGCTTCCGGTGAAGCGCTCGTCGAACGCCTCGAGCGCGTCCTCGGCGCGGCGCTCGCGCTCGTCCCGGGCGGGGTCGTACAAAGTCTCCGCTTCCGGCGCAGCGCGTACGGGAGCCGCGCTCGGGCGCTCGATCGAGAGGTCGAGGGAGGGAATGTGGGCCGGCGGGGCGGAGCTCCGAGCGCGGGCCGTGACCGGCGGGGCGGAGCTCCCGGCGCGCGCCGTGGCCGGCGGTCGGGTGACGCGCGGCAGCGAGACGTGTCCGCCGGGGAGCGAAACGCGCTCGGGCGGGCGCGAGACGTGCTCGGCCCGGGGCGATGAGGGCTGGGAAACGGGCGGTGCCGAGCCCCGAGTGGGCGGGGCCGGGGCGGCCCGAGTGAGCTCCGCCAGGACCCTGAGCACGTCGCCGTGCATGCTGGCGGCGTCGTCGAAGCGCTTGGCCTGATCGTAGGCGAGCGCGCGATCCACGCAGCGCACCACCGCGAGCGGGGCGTCCGAGAAGCGCGCCAGCGACGGCGCCGGCTTGGACGCGGCGAGCACCAACGTCTCGTTACCGCTCGGCGCGTCGTGGACCATGCGACCGGTGATCATCGTGAAGGCGATGGCGCCGATGGCCCAGAGGTCGGTACGCGCGTCCACCTTCGACCAGCGGCCGAGCGCCTGCTCCGGCGCCATGAACGCCGGAGTCCCCATCACCAACCCCGTGCGGGTGCGACTCTGTCCTTCGGTGGCCTCGAGCAGCCGTGCGATACCGAAGTCGAGGACCTTGACCTGTCCGTCGCGGGTCAGGAACAAGTTCTCCGGCTTGAGGTCGCGGTGCACGATGCCGGCGGCGTGCGCCTCCTCCATCACGTCGAGCACCCGCTCGAGCAGGCGCATCACCTCCGCGGGGGGAACCTTGCCGCCGTAGCGGGTCTGCACGCGCTCCAGCGACTCGCCGTCGAGCAGCTCCATGACCAGAAAAGGCTGGCCGGTCGGCGTGACGTCGTCGTCGTCCACGCGCACCACGCCCGGGTGGTTGATCTTGTTGGCGATGTACGCCTCGCGCAGGAAGCGCTGGCGCACCTGGGGGATCTGCGCGTACTTCTCGTGCAAGAGCTTCAGCGCCGCGGTGCGCCCGTTGCGGTGGGTGGCGCCGTAGACCGCGGCCATGCCGCCGACGCCGAGCAGGCGGTCCAGGTGCCACTTGCCCCCGATCCCGGTCCCGACGCGCTTCCGGCACTCGGCTTCGAAGAGGTCTTCGTCGTCCATTTCGCGCGCCTGACGGGACCTTCAAGGTAGGACCGCAGCACCAGGCGGGCAAGCGCTCACGGTCTGGGTTCGGGCTCTGCGCGGGCCTCGTCACCGACCTCGAGCCAGTGCAGGCGAAAGCCTTGGTCACTTTTCGCCATCTCGGCCTCGCCAGCGCGCGGCGCGGCGTGCAGGTCACCGGCTTGCGAGTCCGACACGAGGACCTCGAACGCCACGCGCACCAGCCCTCTGCCAGGTCGACCGGTGCGGACCTCTTGGAGGCTGATCACCGGGCGCCGACCTCGCCCGAGCTCCAGCGCCTTCGTGATGAACGCATCGCGTCCCTGGAGCGACTCCCCGCCAGGGAGGGTGACATGCACGTCCGAATCCACCAGGCTCGCGAGCTCGCGACGCAACCGCGCTTCGCGCGCGACCGGCGCTTCGCCAGGCTTGTCGGCCAGCGTCGCGACCAGACGCTCGAACGCCGCTCGTGCCGCCCTCTCCTCGCTCGCGGGTCGTACGAAGATCGAGGCGAAGCCGACGAGCAGCACGCCCGCGATCAGGAGCTGCTTGCCTCGCGTCACGAGCCGCGCTTCTCCAGCTTGCGTAGCTCCTCGAACAGGCGTCTTTGCTCCGTGGAGAGCTGCTTCGGTACTTCGACGCGCAGCACCAGGTACAGGTCTCCGCGCTCCTCGCCGCCCAGCTCCGGCAGGCCCTTGCCGTGGACGCGCAGCAGGGTGTCCTGCTGCGCTCCCGCGGGCACCGCCACCTTCACCTGGCCGTCGAGGGTCTCGACGTCGAGGGTGGTCCCGAGCGCGGCGTCGGCCACGGACAGCGTCTCCACGCGGAACAGGTCGCTGCCACGCCGCTCGAAGCGGGGATCGGGCTCGCTTCGCAGGACGACCAGGAGATCGCCGGCAACGCCGCCTTGGGCGGGCGCGGCCATGCCGTGACCAGCGACGCGCAGCACGAGCCCGTCGGGTGCGCCGGTTGGAATGCGCACCTTCACCTCTTCGAGCGCGAGCACCTGACCCGTGCCGCCGCAGCTCTCGCAGGGCTCTCGGATGTGCCGCCCGCGACCGTGGCAGACGTCGCACACGGTGATGCTCTGGAACAGGGTGTTCCCGCGCTTGCCGCTGAGCGTCTTCTTGCCGCTGCCCTGGCAGGCCGCGCACTTCTCCGGCGCCGTGCCGGGCTTGGCGCCGCCGCCGTTGCACGCGGTGCAGGGCTTCGCGCGGCGAAAGCGCACGGGCTCCATGCCACCCTCGAGCACGCGCCGGAGCGAGATGGGGACCACGACCTCCACGTCGGATCCGCGCGGCGGGCCGGCCGCGCGCCGCCGCCGGCCGAACAGGCCGTCGAAGAAGCTCGGCCCGCCGAAGCCCAGCCCGAGCCCGCCCAGGATGTCGTCGAAATCGAGCCCGCCGTAGAGATCGTCCTGCGAGAAGCCGTCGGTCGCGACGAAGCCCCCGGCGTCGTACTGCCGTCGCTTGTCGGGGTCCGAGAGCACCGCGTAGGCCTCTGCGATTTCCTTGAACCGGCTCTCGGCGTCCGGCGCCTTGTTGCGATCGGGGTGGTACTTCTTGGCGAGCTCGCGGAAGGCATCCTTCACCGACTTCGGGTCCGCGTCGCGGGGGACGCCGAGGACCTCGTAGTAGTCGCGGCGGGCGGCGGCCATCGCCCCGAGCTTAGACCTTTCTGGCCCGATGTTTGCAGCCCCCCGGTGCGGCTGGCCGCCGCGGCGCGGAAATGATGGCGGTCATCCCCAATGTGGCCGGGAGCCGAGACCATGGACCGATGGAGCACAGCATCGGTCGTCTGGATGTTCTGGTCGGGCTGCTCGTCTGCGCGCTCGGTCAGGCGGGCTGCGGCAACGACGCCGAGGCGCGAGAGCCGTCCGAGGTGACCGTGACCTCGAAGGCCGCCCTCTACGAAGGCACGTTCACGGCGAGCCCTGCGGTGGGACACAACGAGGTTCGGCTTCAGCTCGCGAACGCGGACGGCAGCCCGCTCGAAGGCGCGCTGGTGGCCAGCGACGTGTGGTGCCCGGAGCACGGTCATGGATCCGGCGACATGCCGATGTGCAGCGAGCACGGCCACGGGGCCTATCTCGTGAACAACGTGGTCTTCACCATGCCGGGCACCTGGGACATGCACGTGTACGTTTCGGCCGAGGCTGGGTACGACGAGCTGGTCGTGAGCTACGACGTGGAGTGAGCAGCGGAAACTCCGGGGTTTTCTCCGGGCGCTGTGCGCCTCGCGGGTCAGGCTCTAAGCTCCTCGTCGCGTGCGCGTCGCCCTCATCTACCCACCGCCTTGGAAGATCCCGCGGCCCGGTGAGGCCCCGCCGCCGCGTGGCGAGGGTCCACCGGCGGACTTCGTAGAAGGCGATCTGGACTCCGACTTCTTTCAGACGCCGTACGGGCTGTTCTCCCTCGGCGCTCAGGCCATCCGCGCCGGGCATCACGTCAAGGTGCTGAACCTGTCTGGCTTCGCCTGGTCTCGGGTCGAGGAGGTGCTCTCCGCGCTCGACGCCGACGTGTATGGCATGTCGTGCTGGACCGCCAACCGGCGCGGCGTGGGCTACGTGGCTCGGCTGATGAAGAGCCTCCGCCCCCAGGCGCCGGTGGTGATCGGCGGGCCGCACGCGACCCCGCTCGGCAGAGAGATGCTCGAGCACCACCCGGAGATCGACCTGGTCACCCTGGGCGAGTCGGAGGACACCTTCCACGAGATCCTGGAGCGCGTCGCCTCCGGCGCGTCGCTCGCGGGCATCGCCGGCAGCGTCTACCGCGAGGGGGGCAGGGCGGTGCTCGGACCGGAGCGTCCGGCGATCGCCAACCTGGACACGCTCGAGTCTCCGCATCGCCACTTCGACACGCACATCGTGATGACCTCCCGGGGCTGCCCCTGGCAGTGCACCTTCTGCGGCGCGGAGACGAGCTGGGGTCGCGGCTTCCGCGGGCAGAGCATCCCGTACGTCGTGGACGCGCTGGCCAGCGCGCTGGAACGCGTGCCGGTGAAGATGATCCAGATCAAGGACGACACCTTCACGGCGAATCGCAAGCGCGCCTTGCAGATCTGTCAGGGCATCCGCCAGCGCGGGCTCTCGTTCTTGTGGAGCTGCGACACGCGCGTCGACGTGCTCTCCGAGGAGCTGTTGCGCGAGATGCGCCTGGCGGGCTGCCAGCGCCTCAGCCTGGGCGTCGAGAGCGGCTCGCAGCCGATCCTCGACGCCATCAACAAGAAAATCAGCGTGCAAGAGATCGAGGAAGCCGCGCAGATGGCGAAGAAGTTCGGCATCCGCGTGCGCTTCTACATGATGCTCGGGAACCGCGGCGAGACGGCGGCGACGTTCCGCGAGACGCTCGGGTTCCTGGAGCGCGCCCAGCCCCACGAGTACCTATTCTCGTGCCTCTCGATCTACCCGGGCACGACGGACTTCGACGACGCGGAGAAGGCGGGCTGGCTGAAGCGCGAGGTGTATTTCAGCGGGGACTTCCAGGAGCTCAAGACCCCCTTCGACGCGACGCCCGAGGACGCCAAGCTGATGAGCGACTGGTTCGCCCAGAACAAGGGCCTGCGCATCGGATTTCGCGAGACGTCCGCCGACTTCCGCGCCATCTTGGCGCGGCTCGGCGAGTACCACGCGGCGCACCTCGATCTGGCCGGCGCGCTCTACCACGAAGGTGATCTGGCCGGCGCCCAGCACCACGCGAAGCGCGCGCTCGAGCTGGGGCACCCCTGCCCGGGCCTGTGCCTGAACTACCTCGCGTGCATCGCGTTCCGGCGCGGGGACGTGCCGGCCATGCAGGAGCTCTTCCTGCGGGCCGCCAAGACGGATCCGCAGCACGACGTGCTGATCCAGAACGTGCAGCGCGCGCGGGCCTGGTTCAAGGAGCGCGGGCCCGCGCGGCAGCTGCCCCTCGTGCTCGACGCGCGCCACGACTTCATCTTGCTCGAGCGCAACGCTCAGCCGACGCTGCCCGGTCCGCTGCCCGACGACTTCGCGGCGTGGCACGAGCACGCCGCGCCGGAGGTTCCGCCGCTGGTCGAGGCCAGGCGATTGCGCGTGATCTAGTCTCAGTTGCAGACGCCCACGTCTTGCCCGCTGGCGACCTGGCAGGTCTTGCCGCTCGGGCAGTCGGCGCTCACCGCCGCGCGACAGGCTTTGAGGCAGGTGTAGGTCGTGCCGGAGGTGTTCGCGCACAGCCCGCGCCACGCCGCCCCGTCGTTGCCGCAGGGCTCCCCGCCGGTCGAACCGCTGGCGCAGGTCCCGTCGAGCGCTGCGGGGTCCCCCGACTCCGCGAAGCACACGCCGATCAGCGCGCAGCGCTGCGCGCTCGGGCAGCCGGGGCTGCCGGACCAGAAGCTGCACTGGTTGCGGCACACCGAGACGCTCTGGTCCGTGGCGCAGACGAGGCCCGTCGCGCAACCGGTGTTCAGGGCCGTGGCCTTGCAGCTCTGGCCTTCGGACGCGCTGCCCGCGCCCCAGCAGAAGCCGCTGTTGTCCGCCATCGAGACCTTGCAGGTCGCGCCACCGGCGCAGGGCGTGCCCTTGAAGATGCACTCGGGGTAGCAGGCGCCGACCGAGGCGTTCTCGTCTTGCGCGACGCAGGTCTTGCCGCTCTGGCAGTCGATGGTGTCCGAGCACTGGCCGGCGACGCACTTCGCCGTCGCCGGATCGCAGACCATGGTGGTGGGGCTCGCGCAGTCCGACGCCTCGTCGCAGGTCGCACCGCCGCCTCCCGTTCCGCCACCGCCGGTCGCGCCGGTGCCACCGCCGAAGCCGCCGGTCGCGCCGCCGAAGCCGCCTGCGGCACCCGCGGCCCCGCCGGTCGCGCCGCCGAAGCCGCCGGTCGCGCCGCCTACGCCGCCGGTCGCGCCGCCGAAGCCACCCGTCGCGCCGCCGACGCCGCCGGTCGCGCCGCCGACGCCGGCGTCATTGAAGCCGCCGCTGCTGCCTCCGGCGGAGCCGCAGGCGATCGCGCAGAGGAGCAGAGGGCCGAGACCGAGGACGATTCGGGCTTTCATGGCCCCTGGTACGGAAGGCGCGGCGACAATGTTCCTGAGCGCAGGTGCGCTAGGCTCTCGCGCGTGGTGACCTTCTTCTTCGACTTCATCTCCCCCTACGCTTACCTGGCGTGGTGGCGCGTGCTGGAAATCGCGGACCGGCATGGGCGAGACCTGGAGCCGGTTCCCGTGCTGTTCGCCGGGCTGCTTCAGGCCCACGGCACCCGAGGTCCGGCGGAGGTCCCGGCTCGCCGGCGTTACTTGATGAAGGACGTGGTGCGCATCGCCCACGACTTCTCCGTGCCCATCGACGCGCCGTTCGCGCACCCGTTCAACCCGCTCTTGGCGCTCAGGCTCAGCTCCCTGCCGATGTCGCCCAGCGAGCGCCGTGCGCTGATCTCGGCGCTCTTCCGCGCGACCTGGGCGGAGCGCCGGGCGGTGGTGGAGCCGGCCGTGGTCGCGGAGATTCTGGCGGCCGCCGGCCTACCGAGGGAGCTCCTGGGCCGCGCCGCCGAGCCGGACGCCAAGCAGCGCGTGCGCGAGCAGACCGAGCGTGCCATCGCGCTCGGCGTGTTCGGCGTCCCCACCGCGGCCGTCGGTGCCGAGCTGTTCTGGGGCACGGACTCGCTCCCGCACCTCGAGCGCTTCCTCTCCGGCGCTGACCCTGTGCCGGTCGATCTGCTGGAGCGCTGGGCAGCGCTGCCGGCGCAGGCCGTGCGCAGGAGCTAGGCCCTCACGCGCTTCATTCCCGGGTCGTACAGCGGCTTCATCGAGGCGACGGCCGGGTACAGTCTGCCGGCGATGTCCACCTCCCACTTGCCGTCGTCCAAGTAGGCCTGTGTGACCGGCTCCCCCGCCTCGATCATCGCCAGCCCCACGGCGCCGCCGAGCGTGTGCCCGTAAGACGCAGCGCGGATGTAGCCGACGGGCTTGCCGCTGCGAAACACGACCTCCGCGTGGAACATCAGCGGCTCGGGGTCCGTCACCAGGATCTGCACGATGCGGCGGCGGAGCGGGCCCTCCGCCTTCTTGGCCAGCACCGCCTCGCGGCCCAGGAAGCCGCCGGGCTTGTCCAGCGCGACGGCGAAGCCGAGCCCCGCCTCCAGCACCGAGTCGGTGTTGTCGATGTCGTGGCCGTAGTCGCGGTAGCCCTTCTCCATGCGCAGGCTGGCCAGCGCCTTCAGGCCGGCGTGCCGTAGCTCCAAGCGCTTCCCCGCCTCGACCAGTCGGTCGTAGACGTGCGTCGCTTGCTCGGTGGGGATGTAGAGCTCGTAGCCCAGCTCGCCCAGGTAGGTGATGCGCACGCAAAGCGCGCGGGCGAAGCCGATGTCGATCTCGCGGGCCGAGCGGAACGGGAACGCCTCGTTCGACAGATCCGCCGTCGTCACAGCCTGCATCAGCTCCCGCGAGCGGGGCCCCTGGACGTTGATTTGCGCGTAGCCGGAGGTCACGTCGCTGACGAAGGTCTGCGCGCCCTCCGGGACGTGGCGGCGCATCCAGGTGAGCACGTGACGATGAGCGGTGTCCGAGGCCACCACCCAGTAGCGCTCGTCGCCGAGCTTGGTGACGGTCAGATCCGCCTCGAGGGTGCCGCCGGCGTTCAGCCACTGCGTGTAGGTGATGAGGCCGCTCGGCCCGTCCACGTCGTTGGCGGAGAGGAAGCTCAGGAAGCGCCCGGCGTCGCGGCCCTCGACCCAGAACTTCGCCATGAAGGACATGTCCATCAGGATCACGCCCTCCCGCGTGGCGCGGTGCTCCGCTGCCCAGTACTCGAACCAGCTCTGCCGGCCCCAGGAGAGCTTCTCGACCTTGGGCTCCGCGCCCTCCGGCGCGTACCAGTCCGCGCCCTCCCAGCCGCTCACGTCGCGGAAGTAGGCGCCGCGCGCCGCGAGCCGATCGTAGATGGCGGACTTCTTCGCGCCCCGGGCGGTCAACATGGAGCGGGTCGGATAGTGGCACTGGTAGACCATGCCCAGCGACTCGACGGTCCGCGTGCGCCGGTACTCGGGGTTCGCCTGGTAGCCGTGCAGGCGGTCGATGTTCATGCCGGTGACGTCGACGTCGGGACGGCCGTTCGCGATCCAGTGGGCCACGACCCGGCCCAGGCCGCCGCCGGTCAGGATGCCGATGGAGTTCAGCCCGGCGGCAACGAAGTAGTTCCGGAGCTCCGGCGCCTCGCCCACCACGGGCAAGAGATCCGGCGTGAAGCTCTCCGGTCCGCAGAAGAACTTGCGGATACCGACCTCGAGCGAGATGGGCACGCGCTGCATCGCCTTCTCGACGTACGGACCCATGCGGTCCCAGTCCGGGGTGATCTCGCCGAACGAAAAGTCGTCCGGCACTCCCTCGACCTTCCACGGAGCGCAGACCGGCTCGAACAGGCCGATCATCAGCCCGCCGACCTCCTCGCGGTAGTAGCCGTGGGAGGCCGGGTCCTCGATCACCGGGAACGACTTGTCGAGGCCCGGCACCTTGTCGGTGATCAGGTAGTAGTGCTCGGCTGCCTGCAGCGGCACGTTCACGCCGGACTTCTCGGCCAGCTGGCGCGCCCACATGCCGGCGCAGTTGACGACGTACTCCGCCTGAACGTCGCCGCGGTCGGTCGAAACGCCGGTCACCACGCCGCGCTTCGTGAGGAGCCCCGTGACGGTGACGCCTTCGATGACCATGGCGCCCTTCAGCCGAGCGCCCTTGGCCAGGGCCATGGTCACGTCCACGGGGTTCACCCGCCCGTCGCCCTTCACGTAGAAGCCCGCCAGCACGTCGTCCGTCTTGGCGAGCGGAAAGAGCTCCTTCACCTCTCGGCCGGAGATCTCGTGCACATCCACGCCGCAGTGCCGGTTGAAGGCGGCGACCCGGCGGTACTCCTCGAGGCGATCCGGCTCGGTGGCGAGCTCGATGAAGCCGACCGGCTCGAAGCCGGTGGCGAGCCCCGTCTCGGCTTCCAGCCGGCTGTAGAGATCGCGGGTGTATTTGCGCATCTCCGTCGAGGTCTCGGAGGTGGAGCCGAACGTCACCATCAACCCGGCCGCGTGCCAGGTGGTCCCCGAGGTGACGCGATCGCGCTCCAGCAGCAAGATCTCGCCGAAGCCCAGTTGGGCCAGGTGGTAGGCGACGGAGCAGCCGATGACGCCGCCGCCGATCACGACGACGCGCGCATGCTGCGGCAAGACCGGGTCGGACATGGCGTCACTCGGAACAGGGCCCGATGGGCTCGTCGCAGTTCGACGGTCCGCACGCGGTGGGATACTGCTGGCCGTTCAGGCAGGTCAGCACCTGCGCGCACACCTGATCCCGGTTGCAGGCTCCCGACTCGCCGCCCGGGGTGCCAGGCTCGGTCGTCGCGGGCTCATCGCCGGGTCCCGTTGGCCGCTCCGGTGGGCTGGGTGCCGGTGTCGGCGATGCAGCACACGCCACTCCCACCAACGACACGAGCAGAGCGCAGACGATTCGGACCTTCAAGAGCACCTCCGGGACCGGACGATACAGCGAGTCGGGACCAGAGCCAGCCCCGGCCGCGCGCGCCAGGGATTCGCTCGTTCAGAGCGCCCCGCGCAAGCGGTGCGCGCGTCCTGGGGCTTTCCGCACGATTAGGGCTGGCGTGGGTGGGTACGTGTCTTGCCCCCAAAGTCCCCATGAGGATCACACCGTACCTGGTCACCCTGCTCGCAGTGGTGGCCGTCGATTCCGCAAGCGCGGCGGGAGCTCCCACCGCGACGCCGATGGTGTTGGACCTCGTTGGCAACGGCATCGACCTCGGAGGGCAGACCACCACGTCGCTCTTCGGGCCGACGCTGACCCTGCGCTGGACCAAAGCCTCGAGCGACGACTCCTTCTTGGTCATCGACGCGACCGCGCTACGCCAAAAAGGCTACGACTGGCGAAGCCCGCACGGGCCCGCCCTGAAAGGCAACCAGCTCGTTCGGGGAGGAACCGAGCTCGGGACCGCGAGCGGCAAGGTGACGATTCGGGACAGCTGGCACCTGCTCACCCTGCTCGACGCCAACGGCGACGGCATGCTGAGCGCCGCCGATCCCGCCTGGCCGACGGCGAGCGTCTTCACCGATGCCGACGCCAACGGGAGACTCGAGACCAGCGAGCTCATGGCGCTGCCCGTCTCGGGCGTGAAGAGCATCTCGCTCACGCACGCAGCGCCCACTCCCGACGACTACGGCAACGTGTTCCGAAACGGCACCTACCAGACCGCGAGCGGGACGACGCGCACGGCGAGCGGAGTCTCGCTGGCGAGCGGTGTCCTGCGTCCTGCTGCGCTGGATTGGTAGGCGAGCTCACTTTGGAGCGCAGTCGGGGCCCAGGCAGTCCTTGAAGGTCACGCAACTCGTGCCCGCGCCACAGTCTAGCGGAATGCTCTGGGCGCCCATGCACAGGACACACTTCGAGACGGCCTCGACGCTCGGGTTTTTGCACAGCTCGTCGCACGGGGTCTCACAGGGCGATCCGGCGTCGCAGACGCCCTGTGCGTCGGCGGCGGCGTGGATCGGGGCCAAGTCGCCCTCGACGAGGCTCGCGCAGCAGACCGTGAGGACGTTGCAGACTCCGGCGCAGCCGGCATCGGAGGTGCCGCCGCCGGAACCCGGTCCTCCGGCGGCGCCGCCGCTCGGTGCTCCACCACTCGGAGCACCGCCGCTCGGTGCTCCACCACTCGGAGCACCGCCGCTCGGTGCTCCACCACTCGGAGCACCGCCGCTCCCGGAGCTCGCGCCCGACCCGGCGCTGCCGCCCTTGGCGTTGGGACCTTCGTTGGTGCTCGTGGAGCTGCACGCCAGGAACCCGGACGCCAGGCAGGTGACGACGACCGCTCGACGAAATGCGCTCACGGCTCGTGAGGGTACCAAGGCCACGGCATGTGCGCACGTCCCGAGGACGTAGTCGTGCTACCTTGGGTTCCCCCGGGGTGCACCATGAGATTGCTCGCGCTCGTCCTTCCCTTGTGTCTGTCCGGCGTTGCTTGCAGCAGTGAGACCACGGTGCAGGGCAGCGGTGGGAGCAGCGGGAGCGGGGCCACCGCGGGGGCCGGTGGCGGCGGAGGAAGTGGCGGAAGCGCAGGCGCCGACGCGAGCAGTGGCGGTGCGGCGGGCTCGGGGGGCTCGACCCCGACCGGCGGAACGGGCGGAGGCGGAGCCGGCGGCAGCGGAGGCGGGCCGGGATGCGACGCCGGTCCGGTGCCTTGTGACGTGGAAGTGGTCGCGAAGGGACTCACGAAGCCGTTCGGGCTGATCGCGCACGACGCGAACGTGTACTTCACGACCTTCGACAACCCAGGGCAGGTGCTGAGCTGTCCGAAGACGGGTTGCACCGGTGCCCCCACCCCGCTCGCGTCGAATCAGAACCTGCCGCGCCGGTTCGCGCGAAGTGGTGCCAAGCTGTTCTGGACGAACAACGCCGTGAACACCTCGGGCTCCGTGATGACCTGTGGTCTGCCGTGCGGGAGCCCGACGCCGATCGCGACGGGGCAGAACGCGCCGGATCACGTGGCGGCCAGCCCGACGCACGTCTTCTACACGGACGCCACCAATGCCATCCGCCGCTGCGAGCACTCCGGTGCGAACTGCGTGCTGATGATCACGGCCCAAGGTGCGGTCGGAGGGCTGGCCTACTCGAGCGTGACGGGCTCCGTGTACTGGAGCGTCCCGTCGCAGGGCTACATCAAGTCGTGCAATGCTACGGACTGCGCGGCCGGGCAGCCCAACCTGATCCAGGGTAACCCCAACGTGGCGTCCATCACCACCAATCCGGCAGCGGACACGATGTTCTCGGTGCACGACCTGAACCCGAGCCCGTTGAAGAAGTGCGCTCTCAGCGGCTGCTCCATGATCCCCACGGACCTCACGCCGAATACCTTCTTGAGCTCTCCAGTTGGCATCGCGGCCGACGATCTGACAGTGTTCGTCCTCGAGAGCACGAATCGTGTGAGTCGTTGCGCGATGGCCGGATGCGCGCAGCCCACCGTGTTGGCGAATGCCGCCGGCACCCCGGGCACGATCGTGGTGGACGACAGCCACGTCTACTGGACTGCGACCATCGGCGGAGCGGGCTACGTGCTGCGCCGGACCAAGACCTGAGGCGCGAACGCGTCGAACGCCGGCCCCCTCTCGGGAACCGGCGCTCGGCGCGCTCGGCGTGCTCGCTTCAGATCTTGCCGCAGAACTCCCCCAGGCCGGCGACGTTCACGCACGCCTCGGGGCCCGCGCTGGTCATCTTCACCGAGCCGCTCGCGATGGTGGTGCAGCTGCCGCCGGTCGCGCAGTACTGGCCGCTCGCGTCGCCGTGGAGCCCGCCGTTGCCGATCTTCACCGTGACCTGGCCCTTGAAGGTGCCGTAGTCGAAGTCGGGGACGATCACCTTCTTCTCGCAGGTCTTCACCTTCTGGCAACTGGCCGGCACCGAGCAGGTGTTGGCGACGTTGCAG